>CAYNYC010000043.1:0-12150 GCA_964401415.1 uncultured Erysipelotrichaceae bacterium | reverse complement strand
GATAATACTATTCCTTTTATCGCTCGTTATCGTAAAGAAGTAACAGGAGGACTTGATGATGAAGTATTACGTAATCTTCATGAGCGATTACAGTTTTACTTATCCCTTGAAGCCAAACGAGCAGATGTTATCCGTTTGATCAGTGAACAAGGTAATATGAATGATGAATTAGCTTTGATGATCGAAAAAGCACAAAGTATTACCGAGCTTGATGATATCTATCGTCCATATCGACCAAAAAGAAGAACAAGAGCGACGATCGCTAAAGAGAAAGGCTTAGAACCATTAGCTTTAGCTATCTTAAAACAAGATTCATCTTTTGATCCTAAAGAAGCCGCCCAAAGCTATATCGACCCTGCTAAGCAAGTTAATACGATAGAGGAAGCCTTGAGTCTAGCCATGGATATCATCGCGGAGATCATCGCCGATGATGCCAATTATCGTAAAGCAATCCGCAAGTATACTTATGATAAAGGTTTAGTTAAAACCAAAAATAAACAAGATGAAGATAGTGTTTATCGTCTTTACTATGATTATCAAGAACCAGTCGCTAAGATTGTCAGTCATCGACTACTCGCGATCAATCGTGGTGAAAAGGAAGGCTTTTTAAGTGTTAAAGTTGATATTGATGAGCAATGGATCATCACCTATCTCAGTGATCGGATCATCCGTAATCGTAACTCTAAATGTGCACCATATTTAATACAAACGATTGAAGATAGTTATAAAAGGCTTATATCGAATTCCATTCAAACGGAAATTCGTAATCAATTAACAACCCAAAGTGAAGAACAAGCAATTCAAGTCTTCAAAGAAAACTTACGAAGTCTTTTACTTACCCCCCCGGTTCATAATACCGTTGTTATGGGTTTTGATCCTGCTTATCGTACAGGTTGTAAGATTGCGGTCGTTGATAGTTTAGGAAATGTCTTAGCAACAACGGTTGTCTATCCGACCCCACCTCAAAATAAACTTGAGGAAGCTTCTCAACAATTACACAAATTGATCAATGATCACCACGTAGATATTATCTCCATCGGTAATGGAACAGCAAGTAAGGAAAGTGAGATCTTTGTGGCAGAATTGATCAAAGAAACACCCCATCCTGTCTCATATATCATGACTAATGAAGCTGGAGCTTCTGTCTACTCAGCTTCAAAATTAGCCCAAGATGAATTACCTAAATTAGATGTATCATTAAGAAGTGCGGTATCTATTGCCAGACGCTTACAAGATCCTTTAGCGGAGCTGGTTAAGATTGATCCCAAAGCTATCGGTGTTGGTCAATACCAACATGATATGAATAGTAAACAACTAAGTACTTCTCTTGATGGTGTTGTGGAAAGCTGTGTTAATGCCGTTGGCGCTGAATTAAACAGTGCCTCAAAAGCCCTTTTAAGTCATATTGCGGGAATCAATGCCAAGGTAGCCGATAAGATCGTTGATTATCGAACGAAGACACCCTTTAAAAGCCGCTTTGACCTATTGAAAGTTCCTGGTATTAAAGATAAGACCTTTACCCAAAGTGCTGGTTTTTTACGCGTATACGCCAGTGATGAGTTTCTCGATAATACCGCTGTTCATCCTGAATCATATGATCTAACCAAAGCCTTATTGGCAAAACTTGGTTATAGTATCTTAGATGTTAAAGAACACAAACTACAAGAGATCGATAATAAGATCACCATGTATGGCTTAGAAAAACTAGCTAAAGAACTCAACACCGGCGTATTGACTTTAAATACCTTAGTCCTTGAACTAAAAAAACCCGGAAGAGATCCACGTGATGAACTACCTAAACCCATCTTAAGAACGGATATCTTAGATATTACTTATCTAAAGCCGGGTATGGTTTTAACTGGTACGGTCCGTAACGTCGCCGATTTCGGTGCTTTTGTGGATATTGGCGTTCACCAAGATGGCTTAGTACATATTTCTAAACTATCTAAAAACTTCGTCAAAAGAGCACTAGATGTTGTAAAGGTTGGAGATATCATCAAAGTACGGGTACTTGAAGTTGATGTTGATAAGAAAAGGATCTCACTTGAGAGTGTCTTTGATTAGACACAACTATATAAATATATTACTATTTTATTTCGACAATATAGGATAACCTTTCGCTGGTAGTAGAAAGCAACAATACTTTGTTTTCATCAATCCGTCGATAAGCAATGATGTCTTGTGGCTCTGATACAATTTTAGCAACTGAAAAAAGACTGTTGACATAAGAAGTTAACAGTCTGATAAATAAACCCATTTTTTTCTTAATCAGATATCAATCTAGTTTATTATTGGTAGTGATTGGGCGTTTTTTTCTATGCTTGATAGTATAGAATGCAACAGTGAGAATCGCAATAGAAAAAAAAGCAGTAACTAAAAACAGAGTTGTATAATCATCAGTCTTATTATCATTGATCATACTTAAAGCAGTAGCTTGTGTAGTTAATACTATACCTCCCCCACCATAGCATTCTTGATCACCACATTCTTCTTTGATTCTTTCTTGTAACTCTATTGTTTTTTGTTTTAATTCTTTGATGATTGTGTTTGCTGTAGGCAATTGACGATAATCACTTACCTGTAGATAAGATGAATCTAAGGCATTACTGCCAAAGGGAATAATATACTCTTGACCATTCTTCTCATATACCATTAGATAATCATTGAAGAAGAAGTTTAAGGAATAGACTTTGTAATTTAGTTCTTCATTTTCATTATCACAGATTCTTTGCATGATCTGCTCAGCAGTTTGAAAGTTTTTAGCTAACCCACCAATCGACGTAACCTTAAAACCTCCATCTTGATTATCAACTTGAAGATATATACCAGCTTCACCATCTAGTAGAGTATAGAATATGTAATAAGTAATATCTGAATCATAAATCATTGTTGACAAGCGTGTTTTATTATCAGTAAGTGCTTGATCAATATCAAGATCATACACGATACGTCCTTCGCTAATTACTAGATTATCAATATCCTTATTATCATCCATAAGCGAAGGATATTCGGATTCGATAAATTCCTTCGTGTAAATAACTATCTCTTCATTGATTATTTTGCTAATCTCATTTAAATTGATGTTTTCATCTCTATCAGCTTGCGCCGGAATAGCAACTATTGGTAATATCAATATCGAAATAATAATGAGTACTATTATTTTTTTCATTATTGCCTCCTAATGAATGTTGTATAATGTTTGACTCCAATTATAATTAGTCGATGAATTCCCTACGAATGACGAATAAAGTTTTGTATAAGTTGTTCCATAGAAAGGGTCCATATATCTAACATAATTGTCTGATAATATAGTGTAACCTTTAACTGCAACCATATGGTTAGAGTAATCACTTCTATTAGAATGAAGACCGGCTATAAATGGTCGATAGTTTGGATAGATTTCTTGTCTAGTATTAGTAAATGATAAATATGAGTTATATATTGTTGATGTTTTTCCATAATTTGAAAACCCAAATTGCACTTCAGAAAAATTAGCGTAAAATCCCCAATCATATTCTCCTTTAACACTTTTTGCAAAATCAATTTGACTTACTGAAGTACCATGATATTGCAGGATTACTGCTGAATCCGCTGCCCAACACATAAATGCGTTATATTGTGTTAAATTTGCCACCGCTAGAGTGTGAGTTGTGGGATATGCAAGAATTCTCGTAAAATTACCTACGAGAAAAAAAGAAAGCAATATTACGTATCTTGTGATTTTTTATACAATCGAATATTTTTCATTTCAACCCTTTCTTTCTATATATGATAAAACTAAGCGGCTGAGTAATAGTTTTTATTTGGAATCGATTGTCGTATTGATGATATTGTGTTAATTACATAACAAATTGAATGAAATACAATACTGTATATTTTAATATCGAATCTCAAAGAAAATCGTCAATTTTAAACGCACCAAACTGATACATGAATCTATTTTTTCTGATAAATATCTGACTTTAGTCGTCTTTAATAGAATTGATTTCAATCATCTGTGATATAGTTTAAAATAACTTTTATCATTTGTTCCTCCTTTAATGAATAAATCACAATCCCTATATTTAAATGATGATCAAGTTACTAAAAGAAGTCCAAAATACTTTTTGTTTATAACAATGATTCAAGCTCCTTCTTTCAATCAACTCTTCAATATAAAATAAATCAATTGTTGATTATCATGTATCGTAATCTATTCAATTTACGAGACAAACAGCTAAACATTCCTACCTTTTAGTACAATTTGATTATAAATATTAATAAATGATTAGAGTAATTATTGGTGATTTACATTATTTAAATATCTATATTAATCGTATATGATATATTTTCGCTTGTCAAATAGCAAATTAGATATTTAAATATGAATTATTCACCTTTTTGATTAACAAAGTGCAAGGTTGGAGATATCATCAAAGTACGGGTACTTGAAGTTGATGTTGATAAGAAAAGGATCTCACTTGAGAGTGTCTTTGATTAGACACAACTATATAAATATATTACTATTTTATTTCGACAATATAGGATAACCTTTCGCTGGGATTTGAAAGTAACAATACTTTGTTTTCATCAACCCGTCGATAAGCAATGATGTCTTGTGGCTCTGATACAATTTTAGTAATGATTGTTTTCTCGTCGATAATTCTGTTTAGTGTTATCTCACTACTATCAAAACGACTGACTCCAACATATGTATTATTTGATAATGGAATGATCATCATATAAACTAAAGCTTCTTCATAGTTTGAAACAGCGAGACTACTTTTTTTCATTATCACTGTTGAATATGACTCTTTTGTCTGCATACCCTCTGCTTCGTTTGTTATAAGCAAATAGTCTTTCACATCAACAATTGAATATACCTTATCAAACATTTTGGTAGTTATCGTTTGATCTTGATAGCTATTAAGATAATAATTGTTTGCGTCTTGACTTATAAATGAGACTGATTCTTCATTAAAGAATAGCTCGTTACCACAGAATTGAGTATCATCTTCTAAATAATATCCTTCATAAGGTCCGTGTTTTACATATAACGTATCTAAAGACCCCTCATTAAATTTATACATTCCTATTTGATACTCACCATCAGTTTTTTCTCTATCAGCAAGCAGGGTAGACGCCAAAAAATAGATATCTTGGTTATTTGCTAAAAAATCTGGCAAAGTGTAATAATTATTGGTTGTCCCAGCCAGTAAGATCTCTTTATTACCACCTTTTTCGTAAATTACTTGGTAATCCAATAATCCTGATTCACCATTTTCATCATAATCTACCACACAATATAACCATTCATTACTATTAAAGATGATGAAACTCCATACTCTTTGATTTTCTCTAAACTCATCATGAGCGACGAATTCTTCAATATCAAATGTATCAATATTAAAAGTATAAACATGATTTGTCGAATAGAAAATACCATTATCATTTAAGTAACTAAAATGTAATTCATTATTATAAATTTGTCGAAATTCAAGTTTACCTTTATCTTCATTTTCTAACATACTTCTTAATGGAATTTCTGTTAATATATAGTCAATTTTGTTGTCAACCTTGATCGTTGAGCTATTACATCCTGTTAATAGTACTAAAAGAATTACTAAGATTAGTTTTCTCATTCTTATCCACCTATAATGTAATGTCCAACCTTATTGGCCACTGCCGTACTCATATTCGAAAACGAGAAATCGTAATGCATACCGTATGATGTTGGTATATTAACGGTTCTAAAAGGATCAAAATAGTATATATAGTCATATGAGTTGTTCCCATTCCAACCAACTTTATATCCACAAGCGACTATATAGTGACCAACCGATGATTGGAGTAATTATTAATGTTTACAGTATTTAAATATCTATATTTATCATATATGAGATATTTTTGTGTGTCAAATAGCGAATTAGATATTTCGATATAAATGATTCACCCTTTTGATTAACAAAGTACTTAGCTAAAAGTTAAAAAAGACGTCAACTTCAACTTGACGTCATTTTCTTTACCTATCTTTACTTTAAAATACGGTTAGATATTCATCTGTTTCCCATGGATGAACCATAATACAATATCTTTCCCATTCGATCAGTTTAGCTTTAACATAGTAATCGGTGATATGTTTACCTAATGTATCATTTACCAGTTGATCCTTTTCCATCAATTTAATGGCTTCATAAAGATCTTTTGGTAAGCTATCCAATCCATTATCACTGAGTTCTTCTAGGCTCATTTCATAGATATTAGCGTTGACAGGATCTGGTGCCTTTAAGTTTTTACTTATCCCCTCAAGCCCTGCTGTTAACATCACAGCTAAAGCTAAATAAGGATTACATGATGGATCTGGATTTCTAAGTTCAACCCTCGTTCCCTCTTTAGGCGCATTAGGAATACGAATCAAAGGACTACGATTGGATTTAGACCAAGCAAGATATACTGGTGCTTCATAACCAACTACTAAGCGTTTATAGGAATTAACTAAGGGATTAGTAATAGCCGCAAAATTCTTTACATGTTTTAATAAGCCAGCAATATAGCCATAAGCTTCTTTACTTAGTTTATTTTCATCACTACCATCATAGAATACATTTACACCATCTTTAGTTAATGATTGATTACAATGCATCCCTGACCCGTTGGTCCCAAAGATTGGTTTAGGCATAAAGGTTGGATATAGTCCATGCTTTTCAGCTATGGCTCGCGCTACCATCTTGAAAGTCATGATTCGATCAGCGGTCGTTAGTGCATCGGCGTATTTAAAATCAATTTCATGTTGACCGATAGCAACCTCATGATGTGTCGCTTCTATCTCAAAGCCCATTTCCTCTAGTGCTACCGCAATATCCCGTCTGGCATCTTCTCCCTTATCAATGGGGCTTAGATCAAAGTAGCTACCATTATCGTTGGTGATTGTGGATATTGTGCCATCATCTTTTATCTTGAATAAGAAGAATTCCATTTCCGGTCCAACGTTCATCACATAACCCATGTCTTGAGCTTGTTTGACAGCTTTTTTAAGCACAAACCGGGGATCCCCTTCAAATGGTTTACCATCTACTGTATAGACATCACAGATAAAGCGGGCTGTTTTATAACCATTGTCTAACCAAGGCATGATCGCAAAGGTATCAAGATCTAACCTTAAGATCATATCTGATTCTTGAATACGGACAAATCCATTGATAGAAGACCCATCAATTCGAACACCCTCTTCGATTGCTTTTTGAAGTTGTCGACGAGTTATCGCTATATTCTTTAGCGTCCCAAAAATGTCTGTGAACTGGCATCGGAAAAACCTAATGTCGTTTTCTTCAACAATTCTTAAAATCTCTGCTTCATCATAGCTTACTCGCATAATTGTATTATTTCCTCTCTGAATTTATGTTATAAACAGTAATACATATCTTATGAAAATTCAAGGTTTATTTACATTATCAATGATATTTTTTTCAATTATCATGTTTCACTAACATCTTGATCAATCTTAATGTATCCTATTTGACACTGATTAGTCTAAGTGCTATATTACCGATATTGATAAGTCAACTTACTAATGTTTATCAATCCAAAAAGATTGATTACTGAAAGGGAATAGAATATGAAAAATAAGAAAAAAGTGATATGGATCATTGTGGTGGTTATTTTGACTATCTTAGCCATCTTTGCCTTTACTAAACTAAAGGATATGATCGTTGATTACCAAGCAGGTATGATAGCCAGAAGAAATGAAACTATTTTTGAAGACGATGAAACTAGTGTCCAAATTAAAAACGAGATAGTATTTACTGGAAAAGTAGCACCAAGCTATACCCAAAATATCTATTATAGTGCTATGAATAGCATTCAATCAGTAAAGGTAGAAGAAGGTCAAACAGTAACCAAGGATCAATCTTTGATTACCTATTATGGCGCGGATAACATTGATGATCAGATTACCGTACAAAGAGCTAAATTCGTAGCTTGGCAAGAAGATCGAGATTGGTATATCTATCGTATAGATGAACTAAAACAAGAGTTATCATGGGCTGATCCTGCCAATGATGGTTATGTGACTTCATTAAAGAAAGAAATTGCTCGATATGAAACACTTCTAGCAACTAACAGGATCAACTGGGAAAACGCTGAAAATGAGATAACTAGACTAAAACAGAGCTATGATGATTACTATGTCAAAGCTGATTTTGATGGTTTTGTCTATAAGATTGATGATTCAGCTAAAACTAATATGTCTTTACCATACATGACCCTTTATTCAACCGAACGGATTGTCACAGTTGAGGTCAGCGAATATGAGCTACAATATATAAATGAAGGTAAACAAGCTAGGATAACAGTTGAGGGCTTAGACAAAGAATATACTGGCGAAATTACGAAGATCGATATCATGCCTAACAACATGACCAGTAATGATACCTCCTACTTCAATATTGAAATAACAATTCCAAGTGATGTTCCTTATGGATATTCCGTAGTAATCGCGGTGAAGATATCATAATGGCAATGATAGAGCTTAAAGATGTCAAGAAGATCTATAGTAATGGTGAAGTTCAGACTGTAGCGCTAAATGGCGTCACATTAACGATAAATAAAGGTGAATACGTCAGTATCGTTGGTTCCAGTGGTAGTGGTAAAAGCACCATGTTAAATCTATTAGGTATCTTAGATAACGCCACTGAGGGTACCTATCACTTTAATGGTGAAGATATTACAACCTATGATGATCAAAAACAAACTAACCTACGATTAAATAAGTTTGGTTTTGTTTTTCAGCAATTTAACCTAATGAATCATGTCAGTGTTCAAAAAAACATTGAACTACCTCTGCTTTATAAAGGTGTTGAAAAAAACCAAAGACTAGTTAGAGTCAAAGAACTGTTAGAGTTACTTGATATGCCAGAAAAGCTTATGAGTAAACCTAGTCAATTATCAGGTGGACAAAAACAAAGAGTAGCGATAGCGAGAGCTTTAGCTAATGAACCTGAGGTCATCTTTATGGATGAGCCAACAGGAGCACTTGACTCCAAAACAACAGCTGGCATCTTAGAACTGATGGATAAATTACACAAGCTTGGTAATACCTTGATCGTGGTAACGCATGAACAAGATGTTGCCCGCTCTGCCAAACGCATGATCACGATCAAAGATGGTCTGATCTTATCAGATGAGGTGATCGCATGATAATCGAATATCTAAAGTTATCATTTGCGGACCTTTGGGCTAATAAACTACGTGCTTTTCTATCACTTATTGGAATAGTGATTGGCGTAGCAGTTGTTTATGCGATCTTTATGATCGCTGATCTAACCGAATATGCGATCAAATCTGAATTAATGAGTGGTGAGGGTATCGTTACTATTCAATATGTCGAAGATAGTGAAGATGATGAAAGTACTAATATGGCTAACTTCGCAGCTTTATTCGGCTTTAGTGTTGGAGATAGCTTAAATTATCATTTCAGTGATCAAGACTTAGACGACTTACTGAAGATTGATGGCATCCAAGCCGCTTACGCTAATTATTCAACTAGTGCGCAAGTAGATTTCGCTAGTAATAAACGTAATGTCATGATCAAAAGATACGCTGACGGCTTTCTTGATTTCTATAGTTATGAGATCGTTGCTGGTAGATCATTAAATGATTATGAAGTGGATCAAAGAATTAGTGCGGTCGTCGTCGATAAGATATTTGTGACTACCAATTCCAAATACACAACTGAAGAAGCGATTGGTAAAACCTTTAGAATTAACAATCGTATCTTTACCATCGTTGGAGTCATTGAAAGCGATCAACGCTCATTGACTGGTATGATCTTAATGGATGGTATTGCTTATGACTCTGTCTTCTCCAAAGGCACCATGACCAATGTCTCAGTTAAAGTCGATCCAAGTAAAGATCTAGATGAAGTAAGTGATTCTGCCACTTCGTTTTTAAACAAAAGATATGGAACCACAGATAACTATGAAGTTCAAGATCTATCCTCAATCGTAGCCCAAATTACTTCCGTTACTGGCGTCTTATCGACGATCATGGCCATCATCGCTATGGTTTCGCTACTGGTTGCTGGTATTGGGGTTATGAATATCATGTATATATCTGTTTTAGAAAGAACCAGAGAAATAGGAGTCAAACGAGCTATTGGTGCTAGCAAAGCAGCGATCCAATTCCAATTCTTAGTCGAATCAAGCACCCTAACGATCATTGGTGGTGTTGTGGGTATCTTCTTTGGTATTGTGATCATTCAAGTCGCTATGTCTCTTCTTGACTTCCATATGCCAATGAATTATTTATATATTGTTTATGGACTTGTCTTCTCACTATCACTTGGTTTAGCCTTTGGTTATCTACCAGCTCGTAAGGCCGCTAAACTGAATATCATTGAAGCAATTGCGACTGAGTAAATCAATATTAATTCCCGATAAGCTTAATATGCCCCCTAAAGGTAAACAGAACAAGTATTCAAAGTTCTGAAAACCAAATGGGGGTTTTGTAATACAAAAAACATGTTAAATACTGTTCGCTATTTGGTTGAGAAATTATTTAATTATCCACTTCCCATCATTTTCAGATTCATGTCTTTCAATCATACCCTTCTTAATTAAGCGCGAAAAGTCTCTTTTTATTGTTCTTATATTTACGTTAAATATTTCAGCCATCTCCTTTTGAGTAGCATACGGGTTTGATCCAATAATATTAACAATTTCCATTTCTCGTTGGTTTATACTCTTAGGTTTAGTGTTAATAAGTTCTTGATGATCAATTGCATTCAATGATTTATCGATTGGAAAGTTGATTCTGATAAAGTTAGGATACACTTCAAAAACCGATTTGTCATAGTATTTCAAAATGCGAACAATTCCAGTACCTAATTGTTCAACCAAATCCATATCATAAAAGACTTTCATTATCCCAGGATTTCTAGGTGCTGAAAACCCCTTAAGAAATTCTTCGTTAGATATATTATTTGGTAATCCTCCAGCTGATGAAATGGCAAAATGATCACTGAATATTTCGAATTTAGGAGCTATTTCTTTTTCCCATGCGTTATGAACTATGGCATTCAATACAGCTTCTCTTAAGGCAACAGGGTTTATCATTCTCTGCTCTTGTCGATCTTGTGGTGTAATTCTAGCAAATGTCTTGTTAACCAAATTTAATTTATTTAAAACATTATACGTTGCCTTAACTAAACTACAATTTCCGAAATCTTCGTTTTCTAACAAATCTTCTGCCGTCACTCCGCTATACGTGGCTACTTTAATAGAAATACAATTACTATCCGAAAGTAGATAACCTAGATAATTGAATCTATCATCATCCATAAGAATACCAATATGTTTATAAAAATTATCAGTAATAGTATATCCTTTTTCTTCATAGTATATCTTAATTTGTCCAAATGATAGATTTTGATTAGGCGAAACAATGTTTCTGATATTGTTGCGAGTTCTATTAGAGAATAGAGTTGATATCTTATGAGAAGGCATGGTTTCCGTTGAAGAACCAATTCTGATAAAACAACCTTCTAAAATCATACCCTTATCCCTTAAGTAGTATGGTTTTTCATTTCCGGCCGCTACTATAATTTGGACTATTTCAAAACCATCTCTTTCTACCACTTTAATATCAAATAGGCCGATTGTGCTTGGTGAAATATTGTTTTTTATTCTGTCCTTTATTACTAATTGGATCTTATCCAAATCCTTTTTTATTCCTATCGTTTCACCTGAATCTTTTACTCCAATAAAAATGTTTCCACCATGTGTATTCAAAAAGGAAATCACTTCTTTCTCAAATTTACTATTCAATACTTCTTTAAACTCATTGCGTTCATCTTCTATCGTCTTGTTCATTTCTGTCACCTATATTTATTAAGCTATATTAACGATGTCACCCTGCTGTCACCTTGATGTCACCTTGATGTCACCTTGATAATCAAGTCGCTTTTTACTAATAATCATATAACTATATTAGCCTATAAACTCAACAAGATTAGAATCCATAAGTCACCCTTTTTATATCATTCATATAAACTTCAATCTGTATTCATATTGGATAAAATAATACTTATTCTTGATTTTAACACATATTGTATTTATTTTGTTGGTTATTATAATATTTATCAATAATATGTTCATAATTGATTATATTTATACT
>CAYNYC010000042.1:0-12271 GCA_964401415.1 uncultured Erysipelotrichaceae bacterium | reverse complement strand
ATTTCTTTTCCTCTTATGATATTTACAATGTTTTTACGATGACGATAGATAATGATCAAGGCTATAACGATTAACCCGTATAACATCGGGGTTAGTTGAGCTTGTGTATAATAATATATTGGATAAGCAATGACTGTAAAGATCGTAGCAATAGCGATGTAGTTGGTGATGATCGTGATCAATGCACTTACTACCATCAATCCTAAGGCGATCTTCCAGTCAATAGCCAGTAACATCCCCATATATGAGGCAAAGCCTTTACCACCTTTAAACTTAAGGAAAATGGAATACATATGACCCATTACACTAGCGATGCCACCAACAAAGCCAGCGTATTGTAGTGTTGGAAAGAGCCATCGACAGATGATAACGGCTAGGCTAGCTTTCAAGATATCAAAAAGAGCAGTCACGATACCATATGACCAACCGAGGGTTACCGTCATGTTGCTTGCCCCAGGATTATGGGTTCCTTTCTCTCTGATATCAAAACCTTTTGCTTTGCTTAAAAAATAGGCAGCATTGAAAGAACCTAAGAAATAACCAATTAACGCACTTGTTAGATAGTTCATAATTAGTCACCTTTATGTTTATTTACTACATAATAACAAAAATTATATTGTTTGTCTTGGTATCATAACTAAGGTATAATATTTTTCAAAGGAGCGGTTATTATGAAGAGAAAAATAATGGTTATCGGACTGATCATGTTAATGATTTCCGGTTGTACTATAAACCCTGAAGATGAAGAACCAATAATCACAGATGCGCTCAAATTCAAAGAAGAATATGAAGCTCATAACGATAAAATAAATGAAAATAATGGAAATAAATATATGATATTAGATATACCAGAAGAGAATCCGATGGTATATGCGACATTTGAACAAGTAATGAATATCTTAGATGGCAGTGGAATCATTTATTTTGGCTTTGAGACTTGCCCGTGGTGTCGAACTGCAGTCCCAGTTATCTTAGAAGCAGCTCAAGATTTAAACATCAATCTTGTATATTATTTTAATGCTTTATCACTAAGAGATGTTAAGGAACTTGATGATAAGGGGAATATAATAACTGAGCAAGAAGGTGATCCTTCATACTATCAGTTATTAGATAAGATTGGGGATGTGGCTGAAACCTATGATGGCTTAAATGATGATACGATCAAACGTCTATATTTCCCAACAGTAGTTGTGGTAAAAGATGGAGAGATTATCTTTTATCATACATCAACCGTTGAAAGCCAAACTGATCCTTATCAACCATTAACACAACAACAACACGATGAGTTATTGCAATTGTACAAAGATGCTTTTGCGCAAGTTGAAACAGCTTGTCGCATTGATAAATGTTAGGAGAACATAATGAAACAAAAAAGAATAGTTGCGATTCATGATATTTCCTGCTTTGGGAAATGTTCGCTCACTGTAGCTTCACCAATCATATCAGCAGCAGGGATTGAAGTAAGTGTTATTCCAACGGCGGTCTTATCAACACATACTGGAGGGTTTACCGGATTTACTTTCCGTGATCTTACTGATGATATCGTTCCTATTTTAGATCATTGGGATAATTTTGATTTTACCTTTGATGGTATCTATACGGGGTATTTGGGTTCTTTTGAACAGATAGAATTAATGAAACTAACCTTTGATCGACTTAAAAAGGACAATACATTGATATTTGTTGATCCAGTTATGGCTGATAATGGCAAGTTATATCCTTTATTTCCAAGTGATTTTCCTAAAGGTATGCGTAGTCTTTGCGCTAAAGCGGATGCGATCATTCCTAATATCACCGAAGCATGTTTTATGTTAGATGAAGAGTATGTTGAAGGTCCTTATAGTAAAGAGTATATTGAGACTTTATTAAGGCGTTTAAGCACAGAAATTGGTCCAAAGAAAGTAATCTTGACTGGAGTCTATTTTGATGATAAACAACTTGGGGCGGCTGCCTATGATAAAGACACTGACAGTGTTGTTTATGCTTTTGCCGATCGTGTTGAAGGGTATTATCATGGTACGGGTGATGTGTTCGCTAGTGCGACTTTGGCTGCTTTGTTAAGTGATAGATCATTAAAACAAGCGATCCAGATCGCTGTTGACTTTACTGTTGGTAGTATTAAACGCACAAAAGAAGCGAATACCGAAACGCGCTTTGGGGTAAACTTTGAAGCTGGATTAAAAGATCTGGCTAATGATTTAAGTAAATAAAAAATAAGGGGTGCTTAGGCACCCCTTTGGTTTACGGATCTATTCAATATTGATGAGTTTTTTAGGTTCTACTTTTTTAGTTACTTTTGGGATTGTTAGAGTTAAGGTTCCTGATTGATAAGCAGCTTTTATTTCTTCTTCAGAAATATTTTCGCCGACATAGAAGCTTCTTGAACATCTACCACAATATCTTTCTTGATGAATGATGTTGCCTTCTTTATCTTTTTCTTCTTTTTCTTCTTCTTTCTCAGCTGTTATCGAGAGATACCCTTTTTCCATCTCAATCTTGATGTCTTCTTTAGCATAACCCGGTAAATCCATTGTTAAACTATAGTTATCCTCGAATTCTTTAATATCAGTCTTCATGATATCACGAGTGTTTAATGGTTTGAAAGCCGGGAAGTTGAATAAATCATCAAATAAATCTAATCCGTAACCGCTTTTTCTAGGTACTAGTTTCATCTAATTACCCCCCTTTGTACTTGTATTATATCATATCAATTAGCACTGTCAAGTAGAGAGTGCTAAAATTTATTGAAATTCTTCATAGTTGTTAATAAAAAGTAGTTTTGTTATAATCTAATAAACTAATGATAGAGAATAAGTATAAGTTAAAATGATCTTAGAGACGATCGTTTGGTGAAAAGATCGATCATGATATCTTAGAAATGCCTCTCTTAGGGACTATCCGATATGTAGGGTGGTACGCTTGTCAGCGTTAAAGAATTAAGCGGAACATCGTTCAAACAAAGTGGAACCACGCCTTTGCGTCTTTGTGTGAACGTTTTTTAATTGATAAGGAGAACAAAATGAAACTTTATAATAGTAAAACAAATAAGATTGAAGAATTTGTACCAATCACCCCAGGTAAAGTAGATATGTATGTTTGTGGACCAACAGTCTATAATCATCCACACATTGGTAATGCTAGACCATTGATCGTATTTGATACATTACGAAAGTTGTTTGAAGCCCAAGGATACGATGTACAATTTGTGTCAAACTATACGGATGTTGATGATAAGATCATCAATAAAGCTAACGAAGAAAAGATTGATGAAGTAGTGATCGCTCAAAGATATATTGATGCTTATGAACTAGTTCGTAATAGTTTAAATGTTAAAGCACCAAATGTTACCCCTAGAGTAACTGAGAATATGGATGAGATCATTGCTTTTATCAAACGATTAATTGATGAAGGATATGCTTATAACATTGATGGGGATGTTTATTTTAGAGTTACTAAGATTAAAGATTATGGACAACTATCTGGACAAAATGTCGATGATCTACAAGTGGGAGCTCGTATTGAGGAAAACAATCAAAAAGAAAACCCACTAGATTTTGCTTTATGGAAAACGACTGATATGGGTATAAAATGGCATACTCCATGGGGTGATGGGCGCCCCGGATGGCATACTGAATGTGTAGTGATGATCAATAAGGTTTTTGGAAAAGACACGATCGATATCCATGGTGGGGGGATGGACCTAAAATTTCCGCATCACGAAAATGAATTAGCTCAATCAAAAGCTGTTTGTCGTTCACCACTAGCTAATTATTGGCTTCATAATGGAATGCTCAACTTTGATGGTGAGAAAATGAGTAAATCACTGGGTAATGTTGTTTGGGCTAAAGATTTTATTGAAACACTGGGTAGTAATGTGGTCAGATGGTTAATGTTATCTGCTCATTATCGCTCACCGTTAAATATATCTGATGAAACGATCGAAACAGCTAAGACAGAAATTGAAAAGGTCTTTACGGTATTAAAACAGGCTGATATCAAGCTCTTAAGAGCTGATATAGATAATAATGGATCATTTGATCAGGAATGCTTTGATCGCTTTATCACAGCCATGAATGAAGACCTCAATACACCTAATGGATATATGGAGATCTTTGAAACAGTCAAATTATTAAATAAAGTATTAAGAGATAAAGAAACAGATTGGGGAAAATTGATAAGGATTCGTAACTCACTAATCAAGATGCTTGAGGTAATGGGTATTGCTTATCAACAACCTTTATTAACTTCAGAAGATAAAGAAGTATTTATCAAATGGGAAAAAGCACGTCAAGAGAAAGACTTTGAAAATGCGGACTTATATCGGCAATTATTAAGTGAAAAAGGTTTGATATGATCGATCCAAAACAATTAAATGGCGGAGCTCTAGCTTTTATTGGGGATGGAGTAATGACTTTAAAGGTAAGAGAATATCTAATTGAAAAAGGATATACAAAGTCTAAACAACTACAAGAAAAAAGTGTTGATTATGTTAGCGCTAAGGCTCAATCGGCTTTTATGATCAAGATCATCGACCTATTAGATGAAACAGAAAAAGATATCTATAAAAGAGGTCGTAACTTTAAAAGCAATACGATACCCAAAAATGCGGATAGTAATCAATATCATATAGCGACGGGGCTTGAAGCGCTGTGGGGATATTGGTATCTAAGTGGTGAACATAAGCGGATCGATCAAATATTTAAGTTAATGACTGAAGAAAAATAATCCACAATGAAATGCACCCCTCCAGTTGGACAGCCGACTGGAGGGGGCTGTCTTTATGGAATTGATTTTAAAAGATAGAATCGAAATCTAGTAGGTAGAAAATTTGATTTTAACCATTCAAAGATATTTTATGATCATATTATTCGCTGATTTTGATGTGTAATAATAATGTAGAGGGACAAATTATGAAAAAAAATATAATTACATTATTTATTTTTATCGTTTTCATCAGTAGTTGTTCAAATACAAAAAATATGGTCAGTATTTCACAAGCAGAATATGAGCAATTACAAATGTATAAAGGCTTTTATGAAACAGAGCAAACAATCGAATATGATCATGTTACATATGATCCTAAAGTGCTTTTAGAAGAATTGATCACATACATTGGTAATGATGCTTATAATGATCTAAGATACAGTGATCTTTCTGTGAACATTACTGATGAAGATATTTTATTTTATTGGCATAAAGATGATCCTGAATTAGCTATCAATCCAGTCCATAAAATAGAGTTTACTATCGATAAAGATGGGCCTAAACATTTTCGTTACAAAAGCTATCATTTTGCTTTAGCAAAAAAGCGCCTAAGCACAACTGAAGCGACTGCTTTAGCCAATGACTTCGCAAAGCGATTTTATGACATTGATGAACCGGCTATGATTAATAATGGTCATGATCTTAACTCCTCGATCTATGATCCAGGAGCAGTTGAATGTTGGCTACAGATAGATCAAGATCAAGCATTCATCATTACTATCGATCTTGTCCATGGTATTATCCTTCAAGCTGAGCGTTTTTTAGCAAATGCCGAACTTATTAAATATTATCAAGGATAAAACAAATTATCTTAAAAACTAATTAGTCAAATATGAAATACACCCCTAAAGTTGGAAACATAAAATAAACTGTATCCAATAAAAGAAAGGGGTGTATATTTCTTTGAAGAAACGAATTGAAAGACTAAAGCAACTTAACAAATATGTTGAAGAAGATTGATAGCGAAAGTCCAACTTTATGGATTCACTTTAAAAGGATTATTTTTTATAATTGACAGAGATTTTTGATAGCTTGGACATATATTTCAACTTGAAGCAGTAAGTTTTCAATCTTGATGAACTCATTGGCATCATGCATGTGGCAATTTTCCTCATTTTGGAATTCACCACCAAAGGCGATACAATTATTAATTCCTTTCGCATAAGTACCACCACCCATCGTGGCTGGGACTGAAGTATAATCATGAGTTACTTGACGATAAGCACTTACAAGTGATGTAACTAAAGGACTTTCAATGGGATAAAACAATGATGGACCAATACGAACAATATTTAGTGAGTTTGGATAATGACTAAATGCGTCACTCATCTTTTTGGCGACATCATCACTACTTAAGGTAAGTGGTACTCGGATATCAACGGAAGCACTGAGCTTTGAGCCTTCTTTTTTAATAACGCCAATATTTAATGTTAACGATCCATATTGATCGCTAAGATTAATACCACATAATGAGCCATCAGTTTTTAGTCCGATTAGTTCATTATATAGCTTCACAAAAGGATCATCGAAGCCAGCTTTATGTAACGCTTCCATTGTGAAAGAGATAGCGTTAATACCATGTTCTGGTGTACTAGCATGAGCTGCGACTCCTTGAACATCTAGGATGATGGTGTCTTCATTTTTAGTAATGGTAAATTTTATGTTTTTCTCAATTAAAGCTTGTTGGAAACGGTCAACATCTAAACTGTCTTTTTTAACTGTTGTGATACAGTGATTACAAACAACATTAGGAGCTACTCCTCCTTGAATATCAATAATTGAGGATTCGTAGCTGATGATGGCTCCAAGTGAACCCTTTTCACCAAATACACCAGGAAATAGTGCGTCTGGTGTAAAGCCATATTGGAAATGGCCTTCTTTTTCAACATAGTGTTTCAAACAGCTTGAACCTGATTCTTCATCACAACCCATGATCAATCGAACTCTTTTAGGGAAATGATAGCCTTCATCTTGTAAAACTTGAAGGGCAAATAAAGACGCCACAACAGCTCCTTTATCATCGCTGGCTCCTCGACCAAATAGTTTTCCATCTCTTTCAGTTAGTGTAAAGGGATCACTATCCCATCCTTCACCTGCGGGAACAACATCTAAATGACCTAAGACACCGATCACTTCGTCCCCACTACCTATTTCACCATAACCAATATAATTGTCTAAGTTGTGCGGTGTTAACCCATGTTTTTGACATAGTTCTAGGGCTTTGTGTAAACATTCTTTATTAGCAATACCAAATGGGGCATCTTCTGTGGCTAAAGTTTTGACAGAATCAAAAGCGACCAATTCCGCTAAGGTTTTGATGATCTCTTGTTCGTAGCGTTTTATCCTAGTTTTTGTGGACATATTATTACCTCGATTTTTTCTTCATTCTAACACTGATACTTATAACTGACAATCTATTAAAGCCGATAGAATACGAGAATCTTGTGAAATATTATGTTACAATCTTATTGAATTCCACAATGATAGACTAAATCAGTACTAAATTGGGACAAAAGTGAGGTTATGTTATGGCACAATATGTCTATGGTAAAAATGTTGTTATCCAAATGCTAAAGGATCACAAGAAAATTTATGAATTATATGTAATGGAGAATAGTAAAAACGACGAGATTATCAATCTAGCTAAGAAAGATAGTGTACGTACTATTTTTATTAGTAAAAAAGAAATGGATAAAATGGTTTTAGATCGACATCAAGGTGTTATTGCGAAGATTGACGACTACAAGTTGTATAATCTTGATGAGTTAATCGATAGTATTGATGATGACAGATTACCGCTATTAGTAATGCTTGATGGCTTAGAAGATCCACATAACTTAGGAGCCATCTTAAGAACTTGTGATGCGATTGGGGCTGATGGAGTCATTATCATGAAGAATAGATCTGTGACACTTAGCCCAACAGTAGCTAAAGTATCGGTGGGTGCGATTGACACGGTAAAAGTAGCACAGGTGACTAACTTGACCACAACGATCAAAGACCTCAAGAAAAGAGGCTACTGGGTGTGTGGAGCAGATAATAATCAGGCGCTTGATTATCGTAGTGTTGATTATAATGTTCCATTGGTAATCGTCATTGGATCAGAAGGGTTTGGCATATCACGTTTGGTAAAAGAGAATCTTGATTATAGTGTAAAACTTCCAATGGTTGGCAAGATATCTTCTTTAAATGCATCCGTGGCAACAGGTGTTCTTTTATATCAAATATACGATAAGCGTCATCCTCTTAAATAGAAAGGAATGATAATTTGGCGGAAATAAATCAGGATTATGAACTAATTGATAAGTATCATGATAATGATTATGAAGCACAAAAAGAATTACTTAAACGTTATGAAAGACTTATATGGTATATGGTATACCAAATACGGGCACGTCATCGTCTTATCGATCTTGATCTTGATGATATGTATCAGGAGGGGTTAATCGCTTTACATGATGCGATCATGAATTTTGATAAAACGATGAATGTACCGTTGTATTGTTTGGCTAAGGTTTGTATTAGTAGAAAGATCAATACTTTTGTAAAGAGATTTTCACGCAATATTTACCAAAGCTCTTTTTTATTGGTGTCACTGGATAGTTTGATCAATGATGATGAACGGTTTTGTCTTCATGAGGTAATAGCGGATAAACATAGTTATGATATAGAACACAAATTGATGATCGAAAGCTATTTAGCAGAGCTTGATCAAAATGAAGCCATCATTGTCAAAATGCGAATTGAGGGATATAAATATCAGGAAATCGCTGATTGTTTATCAATCAGTTCAAAAGATGTTGATAACTCCATCCAGCGGATTCGTAAAAAAATCAAAGCTTGTCACTGTTAATATACGCATATATATAAAATATGATATAATCTTTATGATTTAAAAGTGGTGGTGACTGTGGAGAAAAAAGAACTAACAAAACTGATAACTAAATCATTATTCGCCGTTTATATGGTCTTCCATTTTGGTGTTTTCAACATTTTATCGATCTTGATCGCTTGGCCAATCATTGTTGGGTTGGGGATTGATCTTTATAATAATGTGCTCAAAAAAGGTGTAAGAACTAAGAAACGGAAAATGTCAGACGAAGAATTGAGTTTGGTATCTAGAATAGAAGCTCATTTAGCTGATCATGACCAAATAAGAGTTAATGACAATATCAGTCTGAAGCTAACTAAAGAAGGTCGCGATGTATATGAGAGTTTGGGCGTTTTCTTTGCGGGAGAATACGTTTCTCAACTAGTTGATTTTAGAGCATATGACCTTGATACATATCAAACGATATTAACAGAAATGCGGTTTGATGACAATGTGGTTGATAACAAAGAGCCATCATTAAACGCCGAAGGCTTTATTGAACAGATTAATGAGTATAATACGGATATTGCCCATGATGATATTTCTAATTATCTTTATTTGACATCATCATTGTTATCCAATATTTCAATACTAGAAAAACGAGGAGTTAGTGATAGTCGAAAAACTCGTAAACTATATATGTATTATATGCCTATCTTAATGGATATTTTAGATAATTATTGTAAGATGAAGGATAATAAGTATGTATCATCTGATGTAAAACAGATGGAAGAGAAATTGATAAAGACCATTATTTTATGTAATGAAGCCATCAAAACCTTATTAGCTTCATTGAATGAAGAAGATTTACTTAATATGTCAGTAAATATGAATACGCTAGAGAATATCCTTAAGAAAGACGGGCTTATTAAAACAGCCGGTATGGATCGGGTAAAGGAAGCGGTAAGATGAGCAAAAAGAATGATTTTGATTTTTTAGACAAATTATTTGATCGCTTACAAAGAGATGATTTTATCAATAAGACCATCAATGATTTTGGTAAAGAGATCAAAGAAACAATTGACCATTCCGTAAAGAATCAAGGATATGATGATATTTCAGATATGGTTAATAGTGCCATAAGATCAAAGTCAGGAAGTAAACCGACAACGATGGATGGGTATCATTATAACAATAATGATTATAATAATCGTTTTGAATATATCGTCAATTCTTTACAATTAGTCAAATATGATCCAAAGTATCGTGGTTTCTATCGTGATGGACATCAAGAAGCAATTCAAAAATGTGTTACGATCTTAAGTAGTGGAAATGCGAAATTTGATGTCGTAGAAGAATATATTGAAAAAGAATTGGAAACATTTGAATTACGTAAAAAGAAGAACAAAGATAAGTTTATTGAAGGATACATTGACGGATTACATCTAATGAAAGAAGAATTAAGCCGCTCGAAGTTGTATATGATGGACAAGGTCAAGAAAACACTTGTCATTGAATAAACTCAGTGCTATACTGTGTTTGGACACAGGAGGGTGTTTTTTTTAATGGCAAACAAGAAAAATAACGGTATTATCCTTACTTGTACGGAATGTCTTTCAAGAAATTACACTACTTCCCGTAACAAGGTCAATCAGATAGAAAGACTGGAATTAATGAAGTTTTGTAAGAAGTGTAACAAACATACTTTACATAAAGAAACAAAGTAGGAGGCAAGAGTCATGGAATGGTTAACATTTAGTGGTATAAAAGAAGAGATTAAAAAGATTAGATGGCCTAAGAAAGCTGATATGTGGAAAGATACACAAACTGTTGTGATCTTTATTATTGGTTTTGGTCTGTATTTTGTATTGTGTGAACTGTTTGTGGCTCAGTTTTTACAATTGTTAGGAATTGGAGCGTAAGATGTCAGAAATTAATAAAGAGTGGTATGTAGTAAATACTTATGCCGGACATGAAAACAGAGTAAAAGAAAATCTCTTAAGACGTGTAGAAACGATGGGTATCGAAGATAACCTTTTTCGTATCTTAGTCGCTGAAGAAGAAGAGATTGAATATAAAAACGGTAAAAAAGTAACTAAAATGAAAAACCTTTATCCAGGTTATCTATTCGTTGAAATGATCATGACGGATGAAGCTTGGTATATAGTTCGTAATACTCCTGGCGTTACAGGGTTTATCGGATCATCAGGTGGTGGAGCTAAACCATTTCCAGTATCACCAGAAGAGATCGAATCAATATTACAAAGAATGGGCATGAGTGATCGTAAAGTAGTCGTAGACTATAAAGTTGGCGATCGTGTTCGCATCCTTAATGGACCATTTTCTGGTATTGAAGGAACCGTTGATTCATTAAATGATGATTCACAAAGTGCAATGGTCTTAACTATTTTGTTTGGTCGTGAGACACCAACCGAGATATCGTATTTGGATTTAGCCAAGACTGACTAATTAGAAAAAAAGACGCTAAATCAAATATTGGGTTAAACCAATAAGAATAGTAACATGAGTATTCTGGGAAACTGGAATACTTTTTAAGTTCAGTAGAATTGATTAACCAAGATACGCGTAAGAAAACGATTAAAGTTTCTAAAGCTAAAGACATTGTGTATAATAACGTTAATTTCATTATTACAACCTCTAGCAAAACAATGTGAATGTTTGAAATAGAATCATAAATTTAAGACGCCTCTTTCTCAGCACCTTTTCTAACGTTCTCAAAGCCAACATGACTTGATGTACTATATGAACGCAATTAATTGAAATGACATTGAAAAAGCTCTTAGCTATACCACATATCAATGACTTTGACTTTAATGATTCTCAGTTGATCAGGATAGTGATATTTCTCTATGAGTTATTTCGGTATGCAATAAATTGTAAACGATAATCTGTATAATAAATGATTAATAAAAAAATGAAACAATGATAAAGACTTGGTCTTAATACAAAATCATTGAGTTTACAATGATTGATTGATGTTGATAACGCATCAATAGTAAAAACGCTAAAGAGCGCAATTAATATTGACAAAAAATGAAAAGATAATATTAAAATAGTAAAAGAGGATCTATTTAGCTAAATATTTATTAATAAGCATATTTATAAGGTAGTAGGAGAAAAAAATGAACGTAGCTCGATATAAAACAGGAATTCATAGTTAAAATCTCTTTTTTATATCAATAGAGCTATTTTACCTAACAATCCCCTTCAGCTGGACAGTAAATAGGTTGTTGAACCTTTTCCCATATTTGGTCATTATCGGTTCCTGATTTATGTGTTAGCAATATTCGCTCATCATTGATCACCACTGAATAAACAATTACATTATCATCGAAGGTGATTGTTAATTCTTTTGTATCAGGATCATATGTATAACCACCATCACTAAAGTATAGTTCGTGATTGCTAAATGTTGACATATCTCCACAGATCATAAAACCCGATGAATATAATATATATAATCTAGTTGATGATTCCCAATAGCTACCCATGATTAAACGATTGTTCGCATTATCAGTTGATGTCCTAGCTAGATGATAATTATTCATAAATAACGCATCATTATCAATAGAATTACGTAGGTCATCACGTTGTTTAGTTAAGGCATCTTTCAGATCAAGCTGTATTTGATAATCTCTTTGAAGGATTGTTAATTTTAATTCTAAATCCTTTTTT
>CAYNYC010000041.1:0-12722 GCA_964401415.1 uncultured Erysipelotrichaceae bacterium | reverse complement strand
TACTGATGTTAATTGGACATTAGTAAGTGGTGATGCCAAAATTGAAAATGGTAGAATAGTTAAAGATGGCAATGAAGAAAAAATTCCGGTTATATTGAAAGCAGAAATATTAAGTGGAGCACTTAAGGAAGAAATTGACTTCAAATGTTTGTTGCTTGATGAATATGCAGCATATATTATGTCATATTTTAATGGTGAATACGAACAAGAAACTGGTAAATTAGCTTATAGTTACGATGGTTTAAACTGGGTATCTTTAAATAAGGCGGATAGTGTTATTATATCTGAGCTTGGAACTAAGCGTGTGCGTGATCCATACATAAATCGAGATAAAGAAGGTAATTTTATAGTTCTTGCTACACAAGGTTGGGATAATCCGGAAATTTATTTTTGGCGTAGTGATGATCTTGTCACGTTCTATGATCATAAATTGATAAGAATTACCATAAGCGATTATCACATGAACCTAACAGGTGAAAGAGCTTGGGCTCCAGAAGTTTATTATGAAAATGAAAATGATTGTTATACAATTTTATTTTCTGATCCACGAGGGGAGAAACTAAATGATGGATCAATGTATTATGTTACGACTAAAGATTTTGAGACTGTAAGTTATGTGTCAAGAGTTATGAAGGCGAATTACCCAATTATTGATGCAACATTTTTAGTTATTGATGGAGATTATTGGTCTTTCTATAAAGATAATTTTGCTGGAACTGTTTTTACTGCGTCTAGCAAAGATTTATATAGTTCTGTTTGGACTGTATATGATGATGAGTTTATATTTAACAAACGCTATATTGAAGGACCGTTTGTAATTGAAAGAAGTGATAGTTATTTATTATATGTTGATAATTACAAGAAACAAAAGTTTTATGTAGCTAAATTTGATAAGTTGGGAGAACAGAGTAATCTTAATTGGTTAGATGAGTCACAATACGTTTTGCCAGAATCAGATGTCAGGCACGCTTCGGTAATCGAGATAACTCAAACTGAGTTGGATAATATTTTAGAAGCGTATGGTAACTAATATGGCTTTTTTACCAATAAACAGAATTGATATGTTAGAGCGTGGTTGGAATGAGGTTGATTTTGTTTTTATTAGCGGCGACGCCTATGTGGATCATCCTTCATTTGGAACGGCGATCATAACTAGAACACTTGAAGCTTTTAATTATCGTGTAGGGATCATTGCTCAACCTAATTGGAATAGTGAAGAAGATTTTATGGTCTTTGGTAAACCAAGATTAGGTTTTTTGATCACCTCGGGTAATATTGACTCAATGGTTAATCATTATACAGTCAATAAGAAAAGAAGAAGTGAGGATAATTATAGTGACGATGGTCAAAATGATAAAAGACCAGATCGCGCTGTAATTGTTTATACGCAGATTGTAAAGCGCTTATTTCCAGATTCACCAGTTATTCTGGGTGGAATTGAGGCGTCTTTACGAAGATTTGCCCATTATGATTATTGGGATGATAAAGTAAGAAACAGTATCTTGATCGATAGTCAAGCTGATCTATTGATATATGGAATGGCTGAAAGATCAGTGATTGAAGTCGCAGACGCACTTGACGGAGGTCTAGCTATCAAGGATATTACTTACATCAAAGGCACAGTCATCAAAGTCAAAGATGTTACAAGTTTTACAGACCTAATTTTTATGCCTACGATTGATGAAGTAAAGAATGATAAACTAAAATATAGTGAAAGCTTTAAGCTACAACATGAAAATCGTGATGCTTTAAATGCGTCAATGCTTTGTGAGCGATATCCTGGTTGGTATGTCATCCAAAACACTCCTGCTTTACCACTTACAACTCAAGAAATGGACGACACCTATGGCTTACCATATGAATATCGTCCTCATCCTCAATATAAACACATACCGGCTTTAGACGAAGTAAAGTTTAGCATTGTCAGTAATCGTGGCTGCTTTGGGTCATGTAGTTTCTGTGCATTAACGGCTCATCAAGGACGAATCATTTCATCAAGAAGTGAAGAATCAATAGTAAATGAGGCTAAGAAATTAACTAATGATCCTGATTTTAAAGGATACATTCATGATGTTGGCGGTCCAACAGCTAATTTTTATCATCCTAGTTGCCAAAAACAATTGACGGTTGGTACATGTATCGATAAAGAATGCCTTTATCCAAATCCATGTAAGAATTTAACTGTAGATCATAGTTCATATCTTTCCATACTAAGGCGTCTTAGAACGCTTCCCAATGTCAAGAAAGTCTTTGTTCGCTCAGGTATTAGATATGATTATCTGGTTTATGATAAAGATGAATCTTTCTTTGATGAATTGATCAAGTATCATATTTCTGGTCAATTAAAAGTAGCGCCTGAACATATAAGTGCTAATGTTTTAAAATACATGCACAAACCATCAAAAGAAACCTATCAACGATTTGTTGATAAGTATGAGGAAAAAAACAAACGATTCAATATGGATCAATATTTGGTTCCTTATTTGATTAGTTCGCATCCTGGAAGTACTTTAAATGATGCCATTGAATTGGCGTTGTATCTAAAGAAGAATCGTTATATCCCAGAACAGGTTCAAGATTTTTATCCAACGCCAGCCACAGCATCAACAGCTATGTATTATACGAATATTGACCCTTTCACAATGAAAAAGGTTTATGTGGCCAAGCAATTAGAAGAGAAGAAACTACAAAGAGCGTTATTACAATTTAATAACCCTAAAAATCATCGCTTAGTTAAAGAAGCACTGATTAAAGCAAAGCGTGAGGATCTGATTGGATCAAGTCCTGAATGCTTAATACCAGCAAATCCTCACTTCAATAGTAAAGTAAAAAAGCACTTTTCTAGAACAAGTAATTGATAGTGATATAATAAAGATGTAATAGTTATGATTTATGCATTATTATTCATAAATATGAGTAATAGTGGTATAATTTATTCAGATAGGAGGATAAGATATGCTTATTCAAAGTACAAGGGTATGGCTTGCTGATCAATTTGTGGCTGCCCAAATAGAAGTTGAAGGTACAAAGATTAATGCCATATATCCTTATAATACGAAAAAAGTAGATAAGGATTATGGAGACAATCGCATCGTTCCTGGTATGATCGATGTTCATTGCCATGGAGCATATGGATTTGATACCAACGATAGGGAAGATAGTGGACTAAGAATGTGGGCAAAACATTTACCGGATGAAGGTATTACGGCATTTTTACCAACAACTGTTACTCAAAGTGAAGAAGTATTAAAGAATGCTTTGGTTGGGGTTGCTGAATATATGAGTAAAGAACAGCCTGGTGCTCAGGTTTTAGGAGTCAATTTTGAGGGACCTTACCTTAATACAAAGTTTAAAGGTGCTCAACCAGAACAATTTATTGCTGTACCAACAGTAGAACAATTTAAGGAATATCAAGAGGCAGCTAAAGGAAATATTAAGATCATTACTTTAGCGACTGAAAAGGATCCAGAACACGAAGTAACCAGATATGCATCAGCTAATGGTACTGTCGTATCGATTGGACATTCTGGAGCCACATACGATGAAGCTGTTATGGGTGTCGCCAACGGAGCGATGAGTATGACTCATGTGTTCAATGGTATGACCGGTTTTCATCATCGTGAACCAGGATTAGTTGGAGCTGCTATGCGTTTTAAAAATGTATATGGTGAGATCATCACTGATGGTAATCATGTTCATTGGGCAGCTATTCACAACTTCGTGATGGATAAAGGTCCAGACCATGCCGTTATGATAACTGACTCACTTAGATGTAAAGGTTCACCTCAAGGTGTTTATGATTTAGGTGGACAAAGTGTAGAAGTAAGAGCTAATGGTAGTGCCTATCTTGTAGGAACCCAAACATTAGCTGGTAGTTCATTGAAATTTAATGAGGGATTAAAGAACTTGATTGAAAAAGTTGGTGTACCAGTCAATTATGCGATGAACATGGTTTCATTAAACCCGGCTCGGATGTTACGAGTTGACGATCGCAAAGGAAGATTAGTGGCTGGATACGATGCTGACATCGTTGTCTTAGATAATGATTATCAAGTTTTACAAACATATAGTCTAGGAAAAGCACAACTATAAAGGAGAGTAAAATGATTATTCAAAGTAAAAGAGTATGGTTTGATGAAGCATTCAGACCACTACAAATCGAGATTACAAAAGATAAGATTACTAATGTTTTACCATATAACCATGTAAAAGTAGACAAAGATTATGGTGATTTAAGGATCATGCCAGGCATGATCGACATTCATAACCATGGCTACAATGGTAATGACACCAATCACGCGACTGAAGAATGGTTGCGAGAATGGATGGCGTATTTACCTACTGAAGGTATTACTTCAACACTTCCAACCACATCAAGTGCTAGTGAAGAGAACATCTTAAGTGGCTTAGCTGCAGTGGCTAACATTATGGATGAAAAACCAAAAGGAGCTAACATTTTAGGAGCTTATTCAGAAGGACCGTTTGTTAGTGAAAAATTCCGTGGAGCTCAAGATCTAAAGTTTAAAGTTGTTCCAACAATTGAAACTTATGAGAAATACCAAAAGGCAGCTAGAGGTAATTTGATTTATGTCATGGTCGCGCCAGAAGAATTGGATGAAGATATGACATTTATTCGTCATTGTGTTAAAGAAGGACTTATCGTTGCTTGTGGACATACAGGCGCAACCTTCGACATCATTGCTAAAGCTCGTGAAGCTGGAGCTACAGCTTTCACTCATACCTTCAACGGTATGTTAGGTTTACATCATCGTGAACCAGGAGTTGTTGGAGCCGCGATGTATTTTGATGATATGTATGCGGAACTGATCGGCGATGGCGTTCACGTCAATAAATACGTGGCTAATGTCTTAGCGAAGATCAAAGGCAAAGATAAATTGATCACCGTTACTGACTCTGTTCAGATTAAAGGATTACCACCAGGACCAAGACAAATGAAAGATCGTTTTGTCTACATTGGCGAAGATGGTGTCGGAAGATTGGAAAATGGAACTCTTGCTGGTAGTAGCGCCAAATTAAATATGTTATTAAAACATCAAATCGAACAAGCTCAAGTAGATGTTGTTACAGCGATTAATTCTGTTACATGTAATCCAGCTAATCTCTTGAAGTTTGGGCACCGTAAAGGCTATTTAAAGGTTAACTATGATGCCGATATCGCAGTACTTAATGATGACTACACGCTAAAACAAACATATGTTTTAGGCGAAGAAATGCTATAAAAAAATAATAAATTCGTTGAAAGCCTCAATTGAAACGATTGAGGCTTTTTCTTCGAGTAAGATAGTGGTAGAATACAAGTTATCGAGGACTATGTATGAAACATATATTTATTATCAATCCGATCGCTGGGAAACACGATTACCAACACTTAATTCCAATCATTGAATCCTATTTTCCGCATGAAGCTGATTATCAAATTATCATTACCGAAGAAAAAGGACATGCACAACGCTTTGCATCATTGTTTAAGAAAGAAGATAATGTGTGTTTATACGCTATAGGTGGTGATGGTACAGCATTTGAGATCTTAAATGGTATCAATGATGGTGTTAGTATGGCAGTAATACCAAATGGCACTGGTAATGATTATTTTAAAATGATCAAGTATGCCCCAGAGAGTGTTGAACAAACACTCATATCAACGATTGAAGGAAAAACAGTCTTAGTTGATTATGGTAAAGTGAATGATCATAAATATTTAAATTCATCTAGTATGGGACTGGACGCAGATGTAAATCAATTAGCTAATAAAATGAATAATGTTTTGATTCCTAAGTCTTTGTTATACATCATAGCGGCTTTAATCACGGTTTTAAATCCTCGATCGATCCATATTGATATGGATTTAGATAATGAAAGAGTATCTAAGAAAGCCTTATTGATCGCTGTTATGAATGGCAGGTTCTATGGTGGTGGATTCGCTCCAACACCTGATGCTAATATTCAAGATGGTACTTTTGATATATGTGTTGTGGAATCAATGCCATTGTTTAGAATATTGAAACTTTTACCGTTGTACTTTAAAGGTAAACATGTCGGATTACCAGAAGTTAGCTTTTATCGTTCGGCTTATGTTAAACTTAAGACGGACAAGCCAGTCTTATATGGATGCGATGGCGAAGTGAGTCAAGCTAGCGAAATCGAGTATCAATTGATTAAGGCAGGTTTATCACTACGTGTTCCTAAGGAGAGTGAATTGATATGATGATTGAAAACACCAGATATCGTTTTGAGTGCACTACCAAAGCAGCTGAAATAACTAGTTTTTTTGATAAACAAAGTGGTATTGAATATATATGGAGCGGTGATAGTAAATACTGGAGCGGTCGTAATCCCGTTTTGTTTCCAGTAATCAGTAGTTCATACAATAAGAAATATTGGTTTGATGGAAAAGAATATACAATGGGTAATCATGGTTTTGCTAGAAATAGCGAGTTTACACTTGTTGAGCAAACAAATGATAGTATCACACTTTGTCTATCAAGTAACGATGTAACAAAAGCCCAATATCCATTTGATTTTGATTTATTTGTAACTTATAGATTGGTTGATGATACGATCATCGTGAAATATCGGATCGTAAATCTCTCTGATAAGCAGATGCCATTCGCCTTTGGTTTGCATCCTGCTTTTAATTGTCCATTGACAAGTGATAAAGCATTTGATGATTATTATTTAGAGTTTGCTTCAGTATGTGAAGTAAGGGGTAATAATCCAGCCGTTGACCAAGGTTTGATCAAAACGATCAAGCTAAGTTATGAATTATTCAATCAGTATAAAACACTAAGCTTTGACAAGCTTCCCAGTCCTTACTTGTCATTTACTGATGGCAAGCATGGAGTTAGGGTCAGTATTACCGGTTATAGTCGGGTAGCCGTATGGACACCACAAGCACCATTTATTTGCTTAGAACCATGGCACCCCTCAAGCAATAGATGTGATAAGGACTTAGAATTTAAGGATAGAGATGCATCATTTATCTTAAATGAAGGACAATCATTCTTAACGACTTACACGATCAGTGTATTCTAAAGAAAAGAGGAAAAAAATATGTTTAAAATTATCATTTGTGACAACTATGAAGAGATCAGCCGTAAAGCATTTGCTGTAATTAGAGATTTAGTAGTAGAGAATCCAAAGGCAGTCTTAGGTTTAGCTACAGGTAGTAGCCCTGTTGGCATGTATAAACTAATGATCGAAGACCATCATAAAAATGGTACATCTTATAAAGATGTTATTACTTTTAATCTTGATGAATATTTGGGTATTCCTAAGGATCATTCACAATCATATTATACATTTATGCATGAGAATCTCTTTAAGGATTTAGATATTAAAGAAGAAAATATTCATATACCAAGTGGTGAAGGAGATTTAGATCAACAGGCTGCTAAATATGAAGAACTATTAGATAAGCATATGATCGATGTCCAGGTGTTGGGAATTGGTAGTAACGGTCATATTGGTTTTAATGAACCAGGGACACCGTTTGATTCACCAACACATATCGTTGATCTTAAAGAAAACACTCGTTTGGATAATGCGCGTTTCTTTTCTTCATTAGATGAAGTACCCAAACAAGCTATTACTATGGGTAGTGGTACGATCATGCGTAAAGCAAAGAAAATTCTTATGTTAGCTTCAGGTGAAGCTAAACAAGATGCAATATATGCCATGATCAAAGGTGATATTACTGAAGATCTTCCAGCCAGCATACTACAAAAACATGATGATGTAATTGTCATTATTGATAAGGCAGCCGCTGCTAAATTATAAACTGAAGCCGAGTATTCGGCTTTTATTATGTGCATATCTGTTTAAATAAAAAGGAATTATGCTATACTTTAGTTATATCGGAGGTTGAAAATGAAAATTGTAACTAAAAATGAATATGATAATGAGATAAAAGAAGGAGTAGTCTTAGTTGATTTCTTCGCTGATTGGTGTGGTCCTTGTAAAATGATCGCTCCTGTGTTAGAACAATTAGCACCTGAGTTTGAAGGGAAGGCTAAGATTATCAAAGTAGATGTTGATGCTGAGCCAAGTATTGCCCAAAGATATGGAATAATGTCAATACCTACGCTTATCTTGTTTAAAGATGGTCAAGTATTTAAGACAGTTGTTGGTTTCCAAAGCAAACAAATGTTAGAAGATTTGATTAAATCTGCTCTATAAAACAGAAGGAAGGATCGTTGGATTCTTCCTTTTTTATTTGTTTAACTTTATTAAACAAATTGTTTATAAATTATTGTAATTTGTGATAATTTGTGTATAATATATATGTTTGCTAAAAAAATATATTTTGTTTAATATTACTAAACAGGAGGGGTTATGGAAATAGGTAAGCGGATAAAGCAATTACGGACAAGAAATAATCTTACATTAGAAGAATTAGCTAGTAGATGTGAATTAACAAAGGGGTTTTTGTCTCAACTTGAAAGAGATCTTACTTCTCCATCGATTGCAACATTACAAGACATCGTTGAGGCTTTGGGTTTGACGATGATGGAATTCTTTAAAGATGAGAAAAACGAAAAGATTGTTTTTAGCAAAGATGACTACTTCACTGATGATCGTGATGGCTCTACAGTTCACTGGATCGTTCCTAACGCTCAAAAAAATGAGATGGAACCAATACTGATCGATCTTGCGCCAGGGCAGTCATCGCACACAATAAGCCCTCATGAAGGGGAAGAGTTTGGTTATGTATTAGTTGGTAAGATAGTATTAGTATATGGTGATAAAAAGCATCCGGTTAGAAAAGGTAATACTTTCTATGTTAAGGGGAACTATTCACATTATCTTATAAATGAAGGAAATCAGAATGCCAGTGTCTTGTGGATCTGTACACCACCAATATTTTAAGAAGGAAGGTCATATTATGCGCACATTGATTAAGTTTGAAAACATTGTTAAAGAATTTGATGGAACATTAGTTTTAAAAGGAATAAATCTTGAGATAAATGAAAATGAATTCGTTACACTGCTGGGACCTTCTGGTTGTGGAAAAACGACTTTATTAAGGATCTTAGGCGGTTTTGTGGATCAAACTGAAGGAAAGATCTTCTTTGAAGATATTGAGATTAGTAATGTCCCAGCTTATAAAAGAGAGATCAATACTGTTTTCCAGAAATATGCGCTTTTTCCTCATATGAATGTTTTTGAGAATATCGCTTTTGGTTTACATATTAAAAAACAAAGTAAAGAGATCATTACCCAAAAAGTCAATAAGATGTTGCGTTTAGTGGGACTTGATGGGTACGAAGATAAAGTTGTGACCTTATTATCAGGAGGTCAACAACAACGTGTAGCGATTGCTAGAGCTTTAGTCAATGAACCAATGGTTCTACTGTTAGATGAGCCACTAGGAGCCTTAGATCTAAAACTACGTAAAGAAATGCAACATGAATTAAAGAAGATTCAAAAAGAAGTAGGAATTACCTTTATTTATGTCACTCATGATCAAGAAGAAGCTTTAACGATGAGTGATAAGATCGTGGTTATCAATAATGGAGAAATACAACAGATTGGTACACCAATCGATATCTATAATGAACCAGAGAATCGCTTTGTGGCTGATTTTATTGGCGAATCAAATATCATTGAAGGTAAGATGATCGAAGATTATCTTGTTACCTTTGATGAGCAGAATTTTGAATGTGTTGATTATGGTTTTGATGATGATGAAGCCGTTGATGTCGTGATCCGCCCTGAGGACATTGATATTGTAACTCCTGAAATGGGTAAATTGAAAGGTGTTATCCGCTCTAGTATTTTCAAAGGGGTCCACTATGAAATGACTATTGAAACCCCATATCGTGATTTTATTGTGCATACGACTGATTTTTCGGAAACGGGCAAAGAAGTTGGTTTACATTTTTTCCCAGAAGATATTCATGTAATGTACAAGATGGGAACCTATTAAGATGAGTACTTTTCGTAATCTAGTTAAGCCTTACATGTTATGGATGGGGATCTTTATCGTTATTCCGATGCTATTGATCGTTTTTTATGCCTTTACTTCCGAAGGAAACAGTGTGATAACGGTTAAATTCACACTTGATAACTTTATTAAGTTCTTTGATAGTGTTTATATTAAGGTATTGATCAAGTCACTACAAATTGCCTTTGTGACAACGATCATCTGTATCATCGTTGGTTATCCGATTTCTTATGTTATAGCCAATACCAGTTCAAAGGTACAAACTTTGCTGATGTTATTGATCACTATTCCAATGTGGATCAATACGCTAGTAAAGACATATGCTTGGATATCAGTATTATCTGATAATGGCATCATTAATTCATTATTAGTAAAACTTGGTTTGGCTCCCATTAGTATGATGTATACCGACTTTGCGGTTATCTTGGGTATGGTTTATAACTTCTTACCCTTTATGATCTTAGAGATATACACAGCTTTAGCCAAGATGGATAAAGGCTTGATCGATGCTAGTAGTGATCTTGGGGCTAATAAAGTTCAAACATTTCAAAAAGTCATCTTTCCGCTTTCACTATCAGGTGTTATATCAGGAATTACCTTAGTGTTTCTACCTTCCGTATCGACTTTCGTTATTCCTAAATTGTTAGGTGGAGGTCAGTACATGTTAATTGGTAATTTGATCGAGAATCAATTTATTACTGTTGGTGAATGGAATTTCGGTAGTGCTATATCGTTGATCATGGCTATGATCATCTTGATCAGTATGTATTTTACAAGAAAATTTGATCAGGACAAGGTTGAAAATGGCAATAAGAAGGAGGTAAAACATGCGTAAAAGTAAATGGCAAAAGATCATGCCAGTGTTATTGATCGCCTTAGCTTTATTCTTCTTTTATCTTCCTATTATCTTAACGATGTTTTTCTCTTTTAACGCTTCAAGGTCGTTATCGAGTTGGAGTGGTTTCTCATTGCAGTGGTACCAAAGTTTGTTTAATGATCGAGCGATCATTAGTGCAGTGACAACAACGGTATCGATCGCTGTTATATCAACGCTTATCGCTACAGTGGTGGGAACGATTGCGGCAATTGGTATCTCACATACCAAACCTTTGATCAAAGAACTTATCTTAAGTGTTAACAATCTACCGATCTTAAATCCTGATATCGTTACAGCGATTGGATTGATGTTGTTATTTACCACTTTGCAGATTCCTAAGGGCTTTACAACGATGTTGTTAGCACATATAGCGTTTTGTATCCCGTTTGTGATCTTAAGTGTCCTACCTAAGTTAAGAAGACTTGACCCTAATATTGCGGAAGCGGCGATGGATCTTGGAGCTACCCCTTGGCAAGCTTTGGTTAAGGTTATCGTACCACAGATATTACCAGGTATTATCTCAGGGGCATTGATCGCTTTCACGATGTCATTTGATGATTTTGTTATTTCATATTTCGTTACCGGAAACGGTGTTAAAAATATCTCAATATTGGTCTATACAATGAGTAAAAGGATCAATCCCACTATTAATGCGTTATCAACGATCATGATAATCATGGTTACTGTTGTCTTGATCGTGATAAATATTATTCCGTTGTTTAAAAAGAAAGAAAGGACAGTGCTGGAATGAAAAAAATACTAAAATTAGGTGCCGTGTTGTTATTGGCAGTTACCATGTTTGGATGTAGTGGTGATACTAAAGAACAACTAAAAGTCTACAGCTGGGGTGTTTATATTGACCCAGAAGTTATCACCGATTTTGAAAACGAATACGATGTAGAAGTTATCTACGATACATTTGAAAGTAATGAACAAATGTATACCAAACTAATGGGAGGAGAAAAATATGATGTTCTTGTCCCAAGTGATTACATGATCGAAAGATTGATCGCTGAAGATCAACTACAAGAAGTTGATCTAACTAAAATTGAGAATTTTGCTGGTTTAATGGAAGGTGTCACTGATTTAAGCTATGACCCGGGCAATAAATACTCAGTACCTTATTTCTGGGGAACAGTAGGTTTGCTTTATAACACAACAACTGTTGATCAAGCAGTAGTAGAACAACAGGGTTGGAATCTTTTAGCTAATACTGATTACAAAGGTAAAGTCTTTATTTATGACTCTGAAAGAGACGTCTTTATGATCGCTTTGAAAGCTTTAGGCTATTCAATGAACACAGTTGATCAAGCAGAGATTGATGAAGCAGCAGCTTGGCTTACTAATGTAGATGATACAATGGAGCCTGTGTATGTGACTGATGATGTTATTGATGCGATGATCGCTGGGAATAAGGATATCGCTGTTATGTATAGTGGTGATGCCGCTTATATCATGACTGAAAATGAAGATATGAATTTCTTTATGCCAGAAGAGGGTACTAACTTATGGGTTGATGCGATGGTCATACCAAAAGAAAGTTCTAATGTTGAACTAGCCCATGCTTGGATCAATTACATGCTTGATGAAGAGGTTGCTGCAACCAATTCTTCATATGTTGGTTATACTTCTCCTGTGCAAGCTGTATATGATAAAATGAGTGGCGTTGGTGGAGAATATGAAGGCAATGTTGCTTATATTCCTCGTTTAGGATATGAATTAGATGAGACTTTCCATAACAACGAAGATATCCGTAAGGTGATCGCTGATCTATGGACAAGGATAAAATCTAATTAGTTTGAATAAGTGCTTAAAAAACGGATAACAATCCGTTTTTTTGTTGCATTTTTTTGGGTCATTGTTTATAATAAATAAGCGCAG
>CAYNYC010000040.1:3277-13179 GCA_964401415.1 uncultured Erysipelotrichaceae bacterium | reverse complement strand
GGGTAACCATTTAACCGAAAAAGTACCCATTAAACATTTTTTATTGATTATGCGAACAGCCTTTATTCTACTCTTTACCTGCGTTTTTTGCTCAATGGCAGAGATGAGTTATACTCAAAATGCAAGAGTGACAATCAATAAACGCAATGCCACACTCAAAGAAGTGTTAAATGAAATTGAGAAACAAACTGACTATCTCTTTATCTATAATAATGAGGTTAATACAAATGAAAAAGTTTCAGTCAGAGCAAAACAAAAAGCTGTCTCCGAAGTATTATATTCAATTTTGGAAAATAAGGACATGAATTACTCTATGGAGGGTAATCACATACTCTTATCGACAGTGGAGAATGTAAACTCGGAAGAGATTTCATCAATTATAACCCAGCAACAAAAAAAACAAATAACCGGAACGGTTGTAGACGAAGCAGGGATTCCTGTTATTGGTGCAAATATAATTGAGCGAGGTACAACTAATGGAACTGTGACTGATATTGATGGTAATTTCAACTTACAAGTTGAAAATAACGCCTCTATTCATGTCTCATATATAGGTTATTTGGATCAGGACATAAACTCTACCAATCAAACGAGATTAAACATTGTTTTAACGGAAGATACAAAAACGTTGGATGAAGTGGTCGTCGTAGGTTTCGGAACACAAAAGAAAGTGAATCTGACCGGTGCGGTCGGAACAATATCTGCGGAAAGTATTGAAGGACGACCTGTCGCAAATGCGTTGCAAGCATTACAAGGCCAGGTCCCGGGACTAAATATTTCCCAAACAAACGGTTTGCTGAATTCCAGCCCATCGATGAATATCCGTGGAACAGGAACAATCGGGAGCGGTTCTACCGCGCAACCTTTGGTGTTGATAGATGGAACAGAGGGGAACCTTGAATTTGTAAACCCACAAGATATAGAAAATATTTCCGTACTAAAAGACGCGGCTGCCTCGTCCATTTATGGCTCGAGGGCGCCATTCGGAGTGATTTTAGTTACGACAAAAAAAGGAAAAGCCGGACAGGCCACCGTGAATTATAATAATAATTTAAGATGGTCAGCTCCGACCGTTCGTCCGAAGGTTATGGATTCATATACGTTTGCCACCTTTATGAACGATGCCTGCGTAAACTCTAATACCAGCGCGTTTATTACCGATGAGCGTTTACAGCGGATCAAGGATTATGTGGATGGTAAGATCACTACCGTATCCATTGTCGACGCCACCAATCCTCAATATTGGGCCAATGGGAACTCCTTCGGAAATGCCAATGTCGACGCGTATGACTTTTATTATAAGGACTGGGCTTTTTCTCAGGAACATAACATCAGCGCGAGCGGAGGTAATGACAGATTTACCTTTTACACTTCTTTAGGCTTTCTGGATCAAAACGGATTATTGGATGTTGCCGATGACAGTTATCAGAAATTTACTCCCATGGGGAAGATTGACGCGGAGATAACTAGTTGGCTGAAACTGAATTATACAACACGTTTCATTCGTACCGATTATGGTCGTCCAACCAGTCTGACAAGCGGGCTTTATGAAAACTGGGCACGACAAAACTGGCCTATACTTCCCACACATGATGATAACGGGTATATTTATCGTGGATCTCCATTACTCTATATCGAACAGGGCGGAAAAACCAATGACCAGACGGATAGTTACAACAACCATGGGAGCCTTACGATGGAACCGGTAAAGAACTGGGTAACTACGGTAGACCTTAATTATAACATTGAGTCGTACAACCAAAAATCGGTATCATTAAAAACCTACAATCATGATGTGAATGGCGCGCCGTATATCAACCGGCAGACCTCTTCGGTAAGTAACAAATGGTGGAAAAATAACTACCTGAACCTGAATGTGTATTCAGCGTATGATTTCACACTCAACCAGCATCATAACTTTAAAATGATGGCAGGGTTACAATATGAGAATCTGAAATACTCCACCTTTGGCTTATCAAGAGCGGGTGTGGTTGTAGATGATCTGCCTGTAGTCGACTTAACATCCGGATTAAATTATGACGGTACCGTGGCAACACCCAGTGTAAACGGAAGTATGAAAGAATGGAGTACCGCCGGATACTTTGGACGTTTAAATTATGATTATCAGGGAAAATACCTGGCGGAAGTTAATCTTCGGTATGATGGTAGTTCCCGGTTTCGTTCGGATAACCGCTGGAACTGGTTTCCTTCTTTCTCGGCAGGATGGAATATTGCCCGGGAGAATTTTTGGGAGCCTTTCTCACCGATTGTAAATACATTGAAGTTACGAGGCTCTTATGGTAACTTAGGAAATCAAAATACAAGCAATTGGTATCCGACCTATGAAGTTCTATCTGTACAAACCAACGCAGGCACATGGTTACAGAATAGTGTCAAACCCAATGTCGCTTATTCTCCCGCCTTAATCAGTTCTACTCTTACCTGGGAAAAGATCAATACTTGGAATGTCGGTGTGGATGCCGGAGCATTTAATAACCGGTTGACAGGGGCTTTCGATTATTATGTACGGAAAACATTAGATATGGTCGGACCAGCTATTGAATTGCCAAATATCTTAGGAAAAAATCCTCCGCGCGGAAATAATACGGACTTAAAAACATATGGGTTTGAACTGGAAATAGCCTGGCAAGATCGTCTGCAAAATGGGTTATCCTATGGCGCTAAACTCCTTTTGTCGGATTATCAAACGGAAATAACAAAGTATCCCAATACCACCAATTCTCTTTCCACCTATTATCCCGGAATGAAATTGGGAGAGATCTGGGGGTATGAAACAATAGGGATAGCTCAAAGTGATGAAGAGATGCAGAACCATCTGTCTTCATTACCAAATGGTGGACAAAATGCGTTTGGGAGCCAGTGGACAGCCGGTGATATTATGTATAAAGATACAAATGGAGATGGGATGATCAGTGCCGGATCTAATACATTGGGAGATTATGGAGACCAAAGGGTCATAGGAAACAGTACACCACGCTTTCAGTTCGGTTTGGACATGAATGCTTCTTGGAAAGGTTTTGACGCTCGGATCTTTTTGCAGGGTGTAGCCAAAAGAGATTATTGGAGCGGTACAGAAGCTTTTTTTGGATCCAACAAAACAAATATGTGGTACATCATTGGCTTTACAGAGCATGCGGATTATTTTAGGCCTGAGCAATCCAATGATCTACCTGTTAATCTGGATTCCTATTACCCCAGACCTTTGTTGTCTAATAAAAATCTGAGAGCCCAGACGCGTTATTTGCAGAACGCGGCATATATCCGCCTGAAAAACATTTCTGTAGGATATACATTGCCTATACAAATTACAAATAAATTCCATGTCAATAAACTGCGTCTATTCTTTTCGGGAGAAAATCTATGGACAGGAACAAAACTGGCCAATATGTTTGATCCGGAAGGTATTGATGGAGGCCATTCGAACAGCGGGCTGGGATACCCTCTTCAGAAAACATTCTCTTTTGGATTAAGTGTGACACTATAAAAAAATCGAATATGAAAAGAATAAAATATTTACAATCACTACTGCTTGTCTGTCTCGTCTTTACAGCATGCAACGATTTATTGGATCAAGAACCTATGTCGGAGATATCTCCGGAATATTACCTGAATGAAGAGACCCAATTGGAAGCTTATGTTAATGGTATGTATATTAAAATCCTGCCGTCTCATCCATCATGGAACTATGGGACCTTCCAAACCGACCAACATACCGATAATCAGGCCTATATGACAGTCAGTAGCAAATATGTTATAGGCGAATGGAAGGTAAGTCATAATGATGGCAGTAACTGGGATTTTGAAAATATCTACAATTGCAACTATTTCCTTGAGAACGTGTTATCTAAATATGAGTCCCGCTCATTGGCCGGAAGTGACGCAAAACTCCGTCATTATATTGGGGAGATTTACTTCTTGAGGGCGTACGAATATTTCAAACGTTACCAATTATTCGGAGATTTTCCAATTGTGGATCATGTGTTAAAGGATGACTTGGCTGAATTAACCGAAGCGAGTAAACGAATGCCGCGCAATGAAGTAGCTCGCTTTATCCTATCTGATTTAGACAAAGCTATTGATTTTATGCAAACAACAATAGAAAGCCGGCGAACCCGGATCAATAAAGAATGTGCGTTATTACTCAAATCTCGTGTCGCATTATATGAAGGAACCTTTCTGAAGTATTTTAAGGGAACCGCTTTTGTGCCTCAGGGCAGTGAGTGGCCAGGAAGCGAGAAAGATTATAATAAATCCTATAGCTATCCAGGTGGAAGTATTGAAAATGAAATAGATTTTTTCCTGAACGAAGCTATCAGTGCAGCTAAGGAAGTTGCTGATGCTGCCACATTGACACTGAACACAGGATTTGTTCAGCAGGATGCTTCGGAAGCAGCGAACCCATTTATGGACATGTTTGCTAGTGTAGATCTTTCAGCATACGGGGAAGTCCTTCTATGGAGAGAGTATAATAAAGGATTGGGAATAACTCACGGTGTGGGTGAAAGTGCTCAAAGAGGAAATTATGCTACTGGAGTAACGCGTGGAATGACGGAAAGTTTTTTGATGGCTAACGGACTACCAATTTATGCGACTAACAGTGGATATGAAGGAGATGATTATATCTCGAACGTCCGTGCTGGCAGGGATAGCCGTTTAACTCTTTTTCTAAAAGAACCAGGTCAAAAAAATGTTCTATGGGAAAATACGGCGGGAAGCAATACCGTTTTATTTGAACCTGTTCCTAATTTGTTGGGATCGGATGCCTCACGACTATATTCTACAGGTTATGCCCTTCGCAAAGGCAACCCATGGGACGCTATCCATTTAGCTAATAATGGTACCTATACTGGCTCCATCACATTTAGGGCTGTAGAAGCTTTACTAAACTATATTGAAGCGTACTACGAAAAGAATAACACATTGGATGGAACATCTCGACAATATTGGCAAATGATACGGGATCGCGCCAAGGTAAATACGGATATAGATAAAACATTTCAAGCTACAGAGATGGCAAAAGAAGCTTCAAATGATTGGGGTGCTTATTCCGCAGGATCTCTTCTTAATGATCCGATATTGTATAATATTCGCCGTGAGCGCCGTTGCGAATTAATGGCTGAAGGTTTGCGTTGGATGGATTTGCAACGTTGGCGTTCTTTAGACCAGATGATCTCAACGCCTTACCATATTGAAGGGTTCAAATTATGGGGGCCAATGCAAGAGTGGTATAAGAATAGCGATGGGTCATCCCAACTTGTCCATGGTTTGAATAATGCGACTTCGAACGTTTCGTCTCCAGAACGCAGTTTGTATTTACGCCCTTATGAAAAGGTTTCAGGTAGCCTGGCTCTAAACGGATATCGCTGGATGATGGCTCATTACTTATATCCGGTTGCCATACAGGATATGTTGATCACCTCACAGGATAATAATTTGTCAACTTCTCCAATTTATCAGAATCCAGGGTGGCCATTAAGTGCGGATGCCAGCGCATTTGAATAATATATGAAGAGGATGAAACATAATAAATTTTTAATATATGAAGAGGATGAAACATAATAAATTTTTTCTATTACAAATAATAGTTATACTCTTTGCCGGGCTTTTATGCTCGGCCGAGAGTATGGGCAGAAATACTTGCACCCTGAATATCGGTAGTTTTAACATCAGTTATGATAATAAAAAAGAAGAAGTGGGATGGGAATACCGGAAAGAGTCGGTTGCCTCTTTGATTCGTTTCCATGAATGGGATGTGTTTGGAACCCAGGAGGGACAAAGCTATCTGTTAGAAGATATAGCTGGCGAAGAATATGATTATGTCTTTGCCAATGGCTTCTTTAATCAAAAAAATCCTGATATCGATCTGGAGAGAAGTCAGCATAACGGCATTTTTTGGCTGAAAAACAAATTCGAACTGCTGGACACGGGTAGTTTCTGGTTGTCGGAGACTCCGGATGTCAAATCTTTCGGCTGGGATGCAGCGGAAAGTCGAGGGTGCGTATGGGTCAAACTCAAAGAGAGAAATACCAATATTACCTTTTTCTTCTTTTGTGTACACTTTGACCACCGGGGGGTAATCGCTCGGCAGAACTCGGCGCTACTTGTCTTAAACAAGATCCAAGAAATAGCAATAGATTTTCCGGTTTTTTGTGTAGGCGATTTTAACGGGTCTGCAGATGCTGAACATATACAGACGATGAAAGCAAACGGTTTATTATACGATTCATATGATATTTCACAATCTCCGCCTTACGGAACAAAAGGGACTTCCAACCAATATAAGAAAGACTCTGCGATGGATCAAAGGATAGATTATATCTGGGTAACAGAAGATATTGAAGTCAAAAAATTTGGCGTTTTGAATGAAATGCCTTACAACCGGTTTACATCCGATCATTTTCCTATTATGATTAAAGCAGAATTGTAATATCTTTGTTATAACATATTTCCAACTATTTTATGACCATGATCACACGACGAGATTTTATTAGAGTTACTGCTGCTGGTGGTGCGTTAGCATCGATTGGAAAAGTATCGGCTGCCCGGTCGGTTGTACAGCCTCTTTTGCCTGAAGAAGGATTTGCATGGGAGGGAGAAAGAGAGATCCCTGTGTTACAAGAAACCGATCTGGTGGTTGTCGGAGGCAGTTCGCGGGCAGTGGCAGCGGCGGTCGCGGCGGCAAAAAGCGGATGTAAAGTGTTCCTGATTGCGCAGATGCCTTATCTGGGTGATGATATCTGCGGCTCTTTCTTGTATGATCGCAAAGAAAATGAAGAGTTGTTGACCTCGCTTTCTCGTCGTCTTTTCCTAGGGAGTACTTATCCGACACCTCTACAGGTGAAGACTGTACTCGAAGAGGAATTGATCGGACAGGATATTGATTTCCTGTATAGCAGTTATGTGACAAACGCGGTGACCGACACGGCCGGCAATATCGGCGGGGTAGTGATAGTGAACCGTTCCGGGCGACAGGTGATCCGTTGCAAAGCGGTGATTGACGCTACACATACCGCTTCGGTGGCTATACTGTTTGGCGTTGAACTTCGCAACCCCTCTTCAGTGGCCGAGGAATATCAGTTTACCGTATTGGGGAATAAACCGAGACAGGCTTCCCAGATCATTCAAACGGAGGTCTGGGAGAAGCCGATTTCGTTTAAGGATATAGAATACCCCGTTACCCGCTATACATTCCGCTTATCACCTAAAGACAACAGTTATGCTTCGTTGATGGAGGTCGAACAGACTATTCGTGATCTGACTTGGGATCCCGACCAGGTGGATAGTGCCGATCTGCTTTGGTACACTCCCCGGCAAATGATCCGAGGAGAAAAAGCATACGAGGGGAAAGGGGATACACTTCGGGCAATACCGCAAGAGGCTTTTATTCCTCAGGGGAAGAAAGGGCTCTGGGTGTTGGGCGCTTGTGCAGATATGGCACGCGAAGTAGCGGCACAGGTGATGCGTCCTGTTCCGGCATTGTTCCTTGGCGAATTGTTGGGCGAACAGGTAGCTCATACAATAAAGAAAATGACAATGCCCTCAAATATATCCGTTCGTCCTCTACCGGGTAAAGGATTCAACTATGGGGAGATTGGTGAGATATTGAAACCACTTCGTGCCGTACACCGTCTCGGAACGGTCAATTCCCCCGTGGAGGCTTTGCCGGTGATGGGATGTTATGATGTGGTCGTCTTAGGAGGAGGAACAGCCGGCGCTTCGGCGGGTATCTCGGCGGCACGGCAAGGAGCCAACACTCTGGTGCTGGAGTACCTACATGGCTTGGGAGGCCTTAGTACACTGGGGCTGATCGGCGTTTACTGGGATGGTTTCCGTGAAGGTTACACCGCGACAATGGACAGCGGTGTTAAGGATATGGCTCCGGCGGATCATCCTCGCCAACTGAAAGACTGGCAGTCGCGTTTCCAGTCCGACTGGAAGATGGAGTGGCTGCGTCGCCAGCTTCTTGAAGCGGGAGGTAAACTCTGGTTTGGCGTTATGGGCTGTGGCGCGTTGACAGAGAATGGGACAGTGAAAGGAGTGGTTGTATCCACTCCGTTCGGTCGGGGTGTGATCCTTTCCAAAGTATTGATAGATAGTACAGGAAGCGCTGACATCGCGATTGCCGCGGGTGCATCCTTCGATTATACGGGAAAGAAGACCCTAGCGGTACAAGGTGCGGGCATGGGGAAGAAAGATCCGGGAGATTATTATGAGAATAACGACTGGTTGTTTATAGACGATACAGATATACTAGATGTTTCACGCGTCTATGTACAGTCCAAGCATAAATTCCGTGGGCATTATGACATTGTAAAGATCCCACAGACCCGCGAACGCCGGCGGGTGATTGGTGAGTATATCGTTTCAGTCTACGATGTATTGAACCACCGTCGTTATCCCGATACGATCTCTTTCCATAAAAGTTCTTTCGATACCCACGGGATGATCGTGGATCCTTACTTTATTCTCAGTCCACCGATGGAACGGCATAAGGTGTATGATGCCGATGTGCCTTTGCGCAGCTTACTGCCGAAAGGGTTGGACGGCATATTGACTACCGGACTGGGAGCCAGTGCGCACCGTGACGCGATGCCGGTGATCCGGATGCAACCCTGCCTGCAAAACCAAGGGTATGCCGTAGGTTACCTCTCGGCAGTTGCTATCAAAGAGAAGAAAACGCTTCGGAAGGTAGATATAAAGAAAATTCAAAGCCACTTGGTCAGCATAGGTAATCTGCCGGAACGTGTATTGAAAGATAAAGAATTCAAAGGCTATAGCGAAAAAGAAATGCGGATGGCGACAAGCACCGTTTCCGATAATTATAAGGGGTTGGAGATTCTGTTGACCGATCCTAAACGCTGTGCTAAACTGGTCGGTGAAGAGATACGTCGTGCAACTTCGCCGGAAGCCAAGGTGATCTACGCCAGTATTCTCTGCATCTTAGGCGACAGCACGCATGCGACTGTATTAGAAGAGAATATCCGCAGTTATCCCGCATGGGACAAAGGATGGCATTACACCGGGATGCATCAGTTCGGGATGTGTCTCAGTCCACTGGACGCGCTCATCACCGCTCTGGGGAATGCGGCGCAGACAAGCTCCCTTCCAGTGATCATAGAGAAGGCTAAACTGCTCTCTCCAGAAGATTACTTCTCTCATTTCCGCGCGATAGCGATGGCAACGGAGGCTATCGGTGGTCGGGAAGCAGCCTCTCAACTCTATGAAATGTTGACTACGCCCGGTGTACGCTACTATGATATAAACTCATATACAACTGCCCGCAATCAGGTTGTGCCCGATGATATCGATGTGAGCCTACGTAACCGCGCGCTGAAGGAATTGCACCTGGCTCGCGCCCTCTACCTGTGTGGCGACAAAGAGGGTGCAGGGGAAGAGGTGTTAAGCCGTTATGCCACCAGCTTGCAGGGACATTATGCCCGCTATGCTTCTGATATACTGAACTTGTAAGGGTGATTCTTTATGCCGATAAAAAAAATGTTGTCGCCCCGGACTTCTTTAAAGGCTCACTCACCGCGAGTGAAGTTGCTTTACACATTGAAGCGAGGATCAAAAGCGTATTCCCCCAGTGCGATATGGTGGAAGTACCTATCGCCGACGGAGGAGAAGGAACAGTCAGCGCGCTTGTCGCTGGAACAGGAGGAAAGATCATTACGGCTACAGTTTCCGATCCCCTAATGCGACCGATATAAGCTCATTACGGGATCATTGATAAAGGTTCTACCGCCATTATCGAAATGGCCGAAGCTAGCGGACTAACTCTTATTCCTCCCAAAGAGCGGAACCCAATGGAACCGATCACCTATGGTACAGGCGAGCTGAATCATTTCGCCGAAATCATTCGGGAGTGGTCTTGCAAACTT
>CAYNYC010000040.1:0-3267 GCA_964401415.1 uncultured Erysipelotrichaceae bacterium | reverse complement strand
GGGAGTTTACCGGTAAAAAGGTCAGCGATATTCCAGGAGCAGGAACCGCCGGAGAATTGGGAGGCGCTCTACTGTCATTCTTAGAGGCAGAGTTGACACCGGGCATCCGATGTTTAACTTCGTGGTGATTTCACCGAGAATATCATTACAGATACCCCTATATTGGTCAAGTACGTTGGGTCTTTTCACTTCTTCAATAGTCTTTGATCAGCTATAAAGATACTGAAAATCAGTGGCCTGACCTACTTTTTTATGTTAAACTTTATTCATATATATCTGAATATTAATTAGTTGATAATTTTTTACCGAAGTATTGATTATAAGGACTAAATTTTAATTATACATGGTTTATCGAGAATGGATTACTTATTTGCGAAAGTTGACTGAATAAAAAACAAAGAAACGTAACATAAAAAGGCAAAAATTAGAGATGCTATCACTTTTATAGTGCACAATTTGAATGTATTGAAAAGATAATAATTATAAACTTAAACAAACATTTTATGAAAAATGCGAATAAAACAAAATTATCCGCAATGATGTTCTTGCAATATTTCATTCAGGGATCATGGTTTGTAACCATGGGAACATATTTAGGCTATACTTTAAATTTCAACGGCGTACAAATCGGACTTGCATATGGAACAGCAGCTATTGCTGCAATTATTTCACCTGTGTTTGTTGGTATGATCGCCGACCGTTACTTCTCACCCAACAGAGTACTTGCTTTTCTAAATATAACTGGCGCCATATTACTTATTTGGTTGACTAGGATTGATAATTTCTCACTGTTCTTCCCTGTTTTACTGGCGTATACAATTTGTTTTATGCCGACTATGTCATTATGTAATTCAATATCTTTTGAAAATTTAAAAGAACCGGCGAAAGAGTTTTCCAGAATTCGTCTATTCGGCTCATTTGGATGGATTGGGGCAGGTTTTTTAATTAGTGCCTTTAAACTTGAGACACTACCCACACCCTTTCTTATTGCCTCATTCATCTCTTTATTAGCAGGGTTATATGCTTTGTCTTTACCTTATAGAAAACCAATTAAAACAACAGAGAAAGTAACAGTAGGTCAAATACTTGGATTTGATGCTATAAAATTAACTAAAAATCGCTCGTTTCTTATACTTTTAATATTCTCAGCTTTAATATGCATTCCATTGTCTTTTTACGATTCGTTTACAAATCTATTTATTGTGGATGAAGGTATAAATAATGCTGCAGCAGCAATGAGTCTTGGACAAATAGCTGAAGTTATATTTTTATTTACTTTTCCGTTCTTTTTTAAGAAATTGAAATATAAGGGGAGCATTATTGCAGCTATATTAGCATGGATTTTAATGTACGGATTCTTTGCTCTTGGTGCACAAACAGGTTCCAGTGCTTTTATCTATTTAGTATTACCCCTACATGGTTTCTGTTTCACCTTTTTCTTCGTTACAGGGCAGCTTTATGTGGATGAAAAGGCTCCATCAACATTGCGAAATTCAGCACAAGGACTTATCACTTTTGCTACTTACGGTGTGGGCAAATATGTGGGGACTTTAATTGCAGGTAATGTAGTTGATAGATTTTCGATTGAAGGATCCTATAACTGGGTATCCGTGTGGGCGGTCCCCTTTGTAATGGCAATTATTATTCTGATTGGATTTACATTATTATTCAGGGAAAAATTAAAAAAGAAAGGAAATCGTAGTTTTTCCACTAATTAACAATTTTAGCTAAAAAAATAATCAACAAAAAATTGAAATTATGAAACATAAAAAACTTAAAATGGGTATGGTGGGAGGTGGCAGCGATGCTTTTATAGGTGCGATTCATCGTCGTGCAGCCTTTATGGACAACTATATTGAACTTGTATGCGGTTGCTTCAGCGTAAATCCCGAAATTTCAAGAAGCTCTGGACATGAGTATTTCCTTCCTGAAAATCGAGTATATGACTCTTATCATGAGATGTTCGAGAAAGAAATGCAACTACCCCAAGATGAAAGGATGGATTTTGTTACTATCGTGACACCCAACAAGTGGCATTTTGAACCTGCTATGATGGCATTAGAAAGGGGGTTTCATGTTGTAATTGATAAGCCAATGACATTTTCTTTGGAAGAAGCTATACAGTTACAGAAAAAAGTAGAAGAAACAGGTTTAATATTAGCGCTTACTCATGTCTATTCGGGATATCCTGCAGTAAAGGAGGCTAAAACACGAATAGCAAATGGTGAGTTGGGTACATTAAGGAAGGTTTACGTAGAGTATACTCAGGGTTGGTTATCCCAACGTATTGAATTGCAGGGTGGAAATAATGCAGGCTGGCGTACTAATCCTAAAACCACTGGTAAGGCCGGATGCATGGGAGATATTGGTACTCATGCGTGGCATTTAGCTGAATATGTAACAGGATTAAAGGTTTTGGAGGTATGTACCGACCTTAATACTTATGTTGAAGGTCGACCTGTAGATGATGATGGTGCTTGTTTGCTTCGTTTCGAAGATAGTGTAACCGGTGTGCTTATGGCAACACAAATAGCAACCGGAGAGGCTAATAACATCCGAATAAGAGTTTATGGTGACAAAGGAGGTCTTGAATGGAGACAAATGGATCCAAATCACTTAATACTTAGATGGGGAGATAAACCGGTTGAAGAACTTTATATGGGAAATAACGAACATATGAGCGAGTCAGCCAAATGGAATACAAGAACACCTGCAGGACATCCGGAAGGATTTATCGAAGCATTTGCAAATATATATAGGAATTTTGCACTTACAGTTATAGCTAAAAGGAATGGCAAAGAACCTGATTATTTAATGTTGGATTTTCCAACTGTATACGACGGTGTAAGAGGTATGGAATTTATTGAAACAGTTGTAAAATCAAGCCTTGACAACGAACTGAAATGGTATAAATGGCATTCATAATAAAACTTTAATAGATGAAAAATATATTTGTGGTAATCACAGTTCTTACTTTTTTAGCTTAAGTGCTCTCTCACAAAAGAGATATACGATAGCTTCTCCAAATGGGATCATAAAAGCCGAAATATCTATAGGTAAGCAGATTGGATACTCTATCACTCATAATAATGAACCGTTAATTAACAATTCTCTGATATCAATGAAATTAAGTGATGACACTTTTTTTGGGTATGATTCAGAAGTATTAGATACAAAATCAACATATGTTGAAAAAGAGATAAAAGCAATTAATTCAAGTTTCGCAAGTAAAAATTCAGTAAAAATAATCGCATAAAAAAACGGCAT
>CAYNYC010000039.1:0-13238 GCA_964401415.1 uncultured Erysipelotrichaceae bacterium | reverse complement strand
GGATATCTTATAGAAGTAAAGTAAAAGAGCGAACATCATGTTCGCTCTTTCTTGTGTATGAGTTCAGTATTCTGTTAGTCTATTAAACCTTTTTCTTGTAAGAAGGCTCTAGCTACATCATTAGGAGATTTTCCATCAACATCAACGGCGAAGTTCATATCAACCATTTCGTCATCAGTAATCTGTCCTGATAACATGTCTAATACTTCATATAGGTTTTCAACTTCAGCGAAGTCTTCAAAGAAACCTTTTCTAGCTACTAAGTTTGCGTAGTAATCAGGGAAGAACTTCATGTCTTCTTCTAATATGACTAGGCCATATTTCTTATTAAGTCCATCAGTACTATAAACTTCAGTTACGTCAAAGTTTCCATTAACGATAGCTGTATATTTCAAGTTAACGTCGATTGATACAGCATCTTTGAATTCTAAGCCATAAGCTTCAACCCATGCATAATAACGGTCTTCCGTTTCTTCAGTAAAGAAACTAGGTTCTGCACCAAAAACTAATTCTGAGGCAATTGGGATAAGATCACTAACTTTTTCTAAGTTATACATCTCAGCAGTTTCAGCAGTTACAGCGATAGCGTAAGTATTGTTAATGCCAATCTTATCTAATGATGTAACACCATATTCTTCTTCTCCGACTTGTCTAGTGTATTCAAACAAAGTCATTCCTTCTGGTACATCACTTGGATTCTTATTAAATACAGAAGCTAAGGTTGAACCATCATAAGTTAAGAATAAGTCGTTGCTAGGGTTATCGCCCTGCATTTCTCTAAACTGATTAACAAGCGTCATGCCGTCTTTGATAACGACAGTTGCGTCAGTATGTTCCTCAACTAATATCTTGACCATTTGGTTAATGATCATAATCTCAGCGTAGGTACCATCATACATGTTGATTACTGGTCCTTCTTCTTCTTGCGTATTACCACAGGCTGTGGTTGATACTAACAAGAGTAATGTGATTAGTAATAAATAAATTTTCTTTTTCATAAAAACATCCTTTCTTAAGTTGCTTTCTTCTCTAGTCTTTTAGCGATGAAATCCATTATGGATTCAAACACTATTGACATAGCCATTAGTGAAACTGTGGCAGTCAAGATCAAATCTACATTCATGACACGAATGCCACGATAGATGATCGAGCCTAGTCCACCACCACCGACCGAGGCCGCAAATACGGCTGTACCTATTGAGTTAACCGCTGCTATCTTGATTCCAGTAACAATTACTGGAAAAGATAGTGGTAATTCAATAAATACTAATTGATATAAGCGACTCATACCCATGCCTCGGGCCGCTTCTTTAATTCCAGGATCAACGTTAGATAATCCTAGATTGGTGTTACGTACGATCGGAAGTAACGAATACATCGTTAAACCGATGATGACGGTTGTCTTACCCGCCCCGACTAATATCATGATCAATCCCAATAAAGCTAATGAGGGGATTGTTTGGAAGACATCAGTCACAAACAAGATTACTTTACGGACTTTAGGAACTAAGTAGGTTACTACTCCTAAAGGGACACCGACAGCAATAGCCATGATTACAGCCATAAAGACAATATATAGATGTTCTAATACCATTTCTAGTGTCATTTTGTCTCACCTTCAATCCCTTGTAAGCCTTTAGGTACGACTTTTTTCTGGACATATTCGATGAGCATACTCAACGATATGGCCATTATAGCAGCTGGTATAGCCCCTGTTAATATTAAATAGTTCTTATTAGAATCAATGCCTTGATAAACAAACAAGCCTAAGCCACCAAGACCGATCATTGCGGCTAATACACTCCAACTTACGGTATAAATGGTTGCTAAGCGAAGTCCACCAATGATGGTTGACATAGCTAGTGGGAGCTCAATCTTATAAAGAATTTGGAAGTTACTCATTCCACTTCCACGAGCGGCTTCTTTGTATTGTTCTTCAACATTGATTATCCCAACAAATGTATTCTTCAATATTGGGAACATTGCGTAGATTGATAAGGCAATGATAACCGTTATTGGTTTCATTCCAATATAAATGAAGAGAAGACCAATAAAGACAATACCAGGAATAGTGTTAAATAGTGATAATATCGGTAAAACATATTTTGAGTATTTTGGGACTCTGGATAGTAAGATACCGATAGTGACACCTAGGATAAAGCCCGCGGCCACAGACACAAAGACATAGTATAGATGTACCCCAAGTTGCGTTATTAACTGCCCTAGGTAAATATCTACCCATCTACTCCAAGTCATTAGCCCCACAACCTTTCAGCTAGAGCTTTGGCCATGCTTGTTTTAGTTATGATACCAGTAACTTTATTGTTTTGATCGACAACGATCAGATATGGTTCTTTACTTTCTAACAAGCGATCAAAGGTTTTTTGGGCATCATCTGTTTCCTTGACTAAAGTATGGTGTTTTTTGATTAAGTCTTTAATGTCTTTTTTATCTTTACCTTGAAGTCTAATATCTTCAACAGATACTGTTCCTAAGTAATGATTGTCACGATCGACAACGATCAAAGTATCAACACTATGATTACGCATCATTGATAATGACTGATTAGGGCCACGATCATCAGTAATGGTATAGATGTTGGTTCTCATGATGTCCTTAGCGATTACTGGTTCTTCTTCATCATCGGTAATATGTTTACCCAAGAATTGTTTAACTAGTTCACTAGCAGGATTTTGTAAGATTTCTTCAGGCGTTGCCATCTGAACAATCTTTCCATTTTCCATAAAGACAATGGTATCGGCTAGGTTTAAAGCCTCTTCCATGTCATGGGTAACGAAGACGATCGTTTTATTAAGTTTTTGTTGAATATTCTTGATCTCATTTTGTAAGACAGTTCTTGTCATAGGATCAAGAGCTCCAAAGGGTTCATCCATTAAGATGATTGGTGGCGAAGCCGCTAATGCTCTTAATACACCGATACGTTGTTGCTGTCCACCAGACAACTGAGTCGGATACTTATCTGCATATTGGTCATATGGCATCCCTACCATTTCCAATAGCTCGTGGACGATTTCATTTTGTTTTTCTTTTGGATATTTTAATAATTTTGGTACTACACTGATATTTTCAGCGATGGTCATGTTAGGAAATAGCCCTATCTGTTGAATAACGTAGCCTATTTTTCTTCTTAGAGCTACTTTATCGACAGATGATGTATTTTCATCGTTGATAAATATTTGTCCTTCGGTGGGTTCGATTAATCTATTGATCATTTTTAGGGTTGTTGTCTTACCACAGCCACTAGGGCCGATAAGGATAACAAATTCGCCTTCTTTGATCTGAAAACTAATATCATCGATTACTTTTGTATCACCGTAGAACTTACTTACTCGGTCAAATTTAATCATTTTTCCTCCTTTTTCTTATTGAGAAAATTTGCAACAGCTGTCAGGCAGCCGTGATTGCCAACAAAGATAATAGTATCATCGGCATAAAGTTCGGCATAAGGTCCTGGAGAAAGGATCATATAATTGGCTCTTTTAATCGCCACGATTGTGGCTCCGGTCTCTTGCCAGAATTGAATCTTACCAATGTTTTTACCGATCACGAATGATTCCTTCGGAATCTTGAATTCATAATTAGTAAAAGGAACTGTAAAAGATGAAAAAGCCGTACGATTACGGATGATCTCTGCGGACAATTCTTCAAGTTTGTGACTCAATTGGCGTTGTTGCCGCATGGCGTCTTCAAACTCTTTTTGAATTTGTTCTTGCTTTGAAAATCCATCAAAATGTTCTATATAACGCTTAGCGTTATCTACTGACAAAACATAAACCCCACTATTACTTCTAATTTCTACTACTTTCATATCGGCTAAGAGTTTTAATGCTCTTCTGATCGTTTCTGGTGAAACGTTGTATTCACCCGCAAAAAGTGAGCGTCCAGAAAGTTTCATATCTTCCGTTAGTTCTTTGTTTGCGATACGATTAGCGATATCTAAGGCGATTAGTAAGTATTGAGGGGGGTTAATTCTGTTTGACATACCCGTTTCTCCTAAACTGACAACCTATTGTCTCTACTAAGTATGTCACATTTGCGGTTTCATGTCAATTAAAAAGAACCTTTCAGTTCTTCTTAACATAGTGTTTATAGAGCTCTTCAGTAGCTAGTGATATCTTAGTCACGGAGAAATAAGCAGCCTCTGGATAGATATAATATGTATCATCTAAAGTATTAAGATCAACGCAATCGCCATGTTTTCCTAGATAATCATATTCAATGTGACAGGCGTATTGCGAATCAACAGGTTTAATCAATTCATAGGGTTCATCATGATACTTACCTACTAACTTAAAACCATGATGATCATGAGTTAGTACTCCTTTACCTAAAGGGATATAGCCTTTGGCGTTAGGTAGTGAATCTACATGAACGGGTGATTGAAAGAAATAGGTCTTATTTTCCACTTCAGCACGAACATTAGCTCTTTCCCACTCATACCAATCAGGGATATGGCTAAATTCAGTGTGAGCGTCGATTGCATGTAGTTGACCAAACTCATTCATTTGCCAGTGTTTCTTACAATGATTACACCATATCTGATCTTTGTCAGAATCCATCTTGTATTCCGTTAAACAATTAGGACATTGATAAAGAACTTTGTGTAAACCTTTGGCGCGATTTTCATAAGTGATCTTAACCTTGTTATCTCTTTGCCATGCAAAATCATCGTATTGGAAGTCTTGATCGATCAAATCATTAATTTGTTCGATTGTTAGATCTTTTACCTGTTGTTTACTTATAAGTTGTTTTAAGGTAGCCTCGGTATGATTACCCCGCTCTTGCAAATTCCAAAATGGGGAATTAACATGGTGACCATGGGTGATCAAGGTCACAACAGGCACATTTAATAGTTTAACAAGCTTACCAACTGACTCAGGTATTATGGCGTTAGTTCCACAAAGGGAATAACGTGCTTCAGGATAGACAACTAAGACATCGCCATTATCAATGACGCGTTTCAAATGCCTTACCATCAAGATATCATTGGTAAATTTGCGTTTACAGATACAGCCTGCTAAACGCATTAGTAGTTCTCGCTTGATAAAACCATCAATGGCGACGATATAATTGGCGCGATGGGGAAAAATAGACATTGTGCAGACCTTAAAATCCAAAAAAGCATTATGGTTACCCAACAAAAGATAAGGTGGTTTTACGCCTTCCATATTAATCTTACTTATCTTGGCTTTATGTTTTAAGACATCGGGGAAACTTAAGATCCATGTTACAGGTCTAAGATACCATTGTTGACGATATGGCTTTTTAGTCATATCAAAGCGAACAAAGTCTTTTTGGGATTTGGGATAGTTCATAATTATGCCCCTTTTCTTTGATTATACAATAAAAGGGATAGTTAATCATAGATAATAAGCAAAGGAAAATGATCGATTAGATTGACATCAAGTAAGTAGTTTGAGTATCATAGATAAGAATTAGAGGTAGCTACAATGAGTGAGATATTTGCGTTTTTTTCTGGTTTAGGTAATGAGTTTGCGTTGTTCATGATTTCTTTGATCCCTTTAATTGAAGCAAGAGGTGCGATCATTTATGGTGCGGCTATCGGGATGCCTTGGTACCAAGTGCTTCCTATTTGTATAGTGGGTAATATGGTTCCAGTTCCTTTTATCTTATTATTTGGCATGAAGTTGATCGCTTACTTAAAGACGACCAAGTTATTTGGTCCATTTTTTACCCGTTATGAAGAAAAATTGCTGAGTAAATCAGCCGAGATAGATCGTTATAGTTTCATCGCTTTGATGTTATTTGTGGGGATACCAGTGCCAGGAACTGGGGCTTGGTCTGGATCTTTGATCGCCACCATCTTAGAGGTTAAATTCAAAAAAGCCATTTTAGCCGTGTTCTTAGGAGTAATCCTTGCGGGTATCATCATGACTTTAGGTAGTTATGGAGCAGTTGGTATTTTTAAATTATTTGTTTAGTCGATCAAGCTTGAAAGCCATGATGATCGTTTTAGCATCATCAATTTCATTATTCATGATCTTAGTTAGGATATCATCAAGTTTTAAAGAAACCACATTTAAAAACTCATTCTCATCTAAGTCTTGCCCAACAAAGCTTAGCTTACTTGCGTAATAAAGATGAATGACCTCAGAGGAGTAGCCACATGTTGGCACAAAGCTACCAAGTGAGATGAATTCTTCTGCTTGATATCCAGTTTCTTCTAATAATTCACGTTTTGCGCACTCAAGGGGATCTTCCCCTTGTTCTTTTTTACCAGCAGTAAATTCTAACATGACCTTATTTAATGGGTAACGGAATTGTTGAACCAATAAATAATGATTATCAGCGGTTTTGGCCGCAATACAAACACCACCGTGATGCTCTACCAGATCACGATAAGATATCTTATCATTTGGTAATAGAACTTCATCATGATAGATATTAAAAACTTTTCCTTCATAGATTGTTTGTCGATTCAATTTCTTTTCTTCTAGTTTCATGTTATCACCTTTTTAATATTAACATAATTCTAATTCTTAGTTAGAAAAAAGCTGATTGATGATATAATTAATTAAAGGTGATCATATGTTAGAAAAAGGATTGTTTATTACGTTTGAAGGACCAGACGGTAGTGGTAAGACAACGATAAGTAAAAACGTTTATCAAAGATTGTTTGATGAAGGTTATGATGTCATATATACTCGGGAACCAGGTGGTATTGAAATTGCGGAACAGATAAGAAGAGTTATCTTGGATCCCAAAAACACAGCCATGGATTGTAAGACCGAGGCTTTATTGTATGCGGCAAGTCGTCGCCAACATTTGGTTGAAAAGATCATTCCTGCTTTAAACAAGCACAAGATCGTTATCTGTGATCGTTTTGTGGATAGTTCTTTAGTTTATCAAGGAATAGCTCGTAATATCGGTATTGATGAAGTTTACTCGATCAATAAGTTCGCTATTGATGATTATCTACCCGATATGACTATCTATTTAGATATCAGCGCTGATGAAGGATTAAAACGTATCTCTGATCGTTTAGATAAAGACCGACTAGATAGAGAAGAGCTCAGTTTCCACATTGAGGTTGTTAAGGGTTATCAAAAGATCATGGAAATGTTTAAAGAGCGTTATACTAAGATAAATGCGATGCAAGACATCGAGAAGATATCAGATGAAGCATACGCTAAGGTTGTGGAGTTAGTAGATAAGTATGTTTAAGACTAAGCTTATTTCTGAACAACCGATCGCTTTTCATACTTTGAGCAATAGTTTAAAAGACAACAAGTTAGCTCATAGTTATCTTTTTGTGGGACCAAATGGAACACCAAAAAAAGAAACAGCGTATCTTTTGGCTCAAAGTTTAGTATGTCGTCATAAACAAGTGTTTGCTTGTGAAGTGTGTGATGATTGTAAGCGGATAAGTGATGGTAATTACGCTGATCTTATCTATTTAAGTGGTCAGGATGCTAAGATCAAAAAAGAGGATATCTTACACTTACAACAAGAGTTTAGTAAAACAGGCTTGGAAGAGTTTAATCAGAAGATCTATATCATTGATCACGCTGAAAACGCCACACCGGAAGCTTTAAACAGCTTATTGAAGTTTTTAGAGGAACCAAGTGGTTCTTCAACAACGGCCATTCTTTTAACTGAACAAAGTGATCGGATATTACCGACCATTCGTTCGCGTTGTCAGATCATTCAGTTTAAAGCGTTATCGAGAGATTTCTGTTATAATGTTTGCGTATCCAGTAAGTATGATCCTTTGGATGCTTATATATTAGCCAACTTAATACGCAATATCACACTGATCGATGAGATCATTGAAGAAGAAGAATATCAAAATGGTCGTGAGATGTTTAAGCGATTCATTGATGATCTGCTTGATGATAGTGATAAAGCTATCATTGATATCCATAATGATGGTCTTGTGGCTAAAGATAAGAATCGTAAAGTAGTTAAGTATTTTTTGGATATTACGATCATGTTTTTTGCGGATCTATTTCGATTTCAACAGGTATCTATCCCTTGGTATACTGATAGAGTCCAACAGATGAGCAAGAGTAGCTATAATGATCGACATATATTAAATATCTTATTATCGACAAGAGATGTATTGATATCCAATGCCAATATTGGCTTATTGATGGATCAAATGTTTTATCAAATACAGGAGGTTGTAAATGGAAAATAATATCAATGTAAACAATGAAGATATTAAATATCCTTACGTTGTTTCAGTAAAATTCAAAGGGACAAAGAAACATTATTATTTCGGTTCATACGAAAATGATGTTGTAGATAAAGATTTTGTGGTCGTTGAGACCGTTCGCGGTATTGAACTGGGTGAAGTTGTTGGTGAAGTACATAAACTTGAAGATGTTAATATCAGAAACCCTTTAAAACCGATCATTCGTAAAGCAACGATCAACGACCTTAAAAGTAATCAACATAACCAAGAACTGGCTGATGAAGCTTTAGAGATCTGTCGTGGCGAAGTTGAGAAACTGCAGTTAGATATGAACTTGATCAGTGCTGAGTATACCCTTGATCGCTCAAAAGTTATCTTTGTCTATGTAGCAGATGATCGAGTTGACTTTAGGGAACTATTAAAAGAGTTAGCTCAAGCTTTAAAATGTCGTATTGAATTACGACAGATTGGTATGCGTGATAAAGCTAAGATTGTTGGTGGTTTAGCAGTATGTGGTATGGAAACGTGTTGTTCACGATTCTTACAAGATTTTGATGTTGTTTCGATCAATATGGCTAAGAATCAATTGTTAGCTTTAAATACGCAGAAACTATCTGGGCAATGTGGAAAACTAATGTGTTGTTTACGTTATGAAAATACGGCTTATAAAGAACTTAGAGCGGGACTTCCTAAGTTAAATTCACAAATTGTTTATAAGGATAAACACTATCGACTAACGTCGATGAATGTCTTAACGAAACTTGCTAAACTCGAAAACAGAGAAGAAACCTTGTTTTTGTCTTTTGATGAACTGTTTCCGAATTTAGGTAAAGATAGGATGAAGGATAATGATGAATCGGCAGAAAAGCTTTCAGAATGAGTTGCCAACTTTATACCTAGTAGCGACTCCAATCGGTAACCTTGATGAAATGACACCAAGAGCGATCGAGATCCTTAATTTGGTTGATATTATCGCGGTTGAAGATACGCGTAATACGATCAAATTATTGACGCATTTTGGGATTAAGACGAGAATGATCGCTCATCATCTTCATAATGAAAAACAAAGCACAATTGGTCTATTACAATTACTACAGGATGGAATGTCGGTAGCTTTAGTAAGTGACGCTGGGTATCCGTTAATATCTGATCCAGGTGAGTTATTGGTCAAAACGATCACTGATGCTGGTTTTAATGTAGTTCCGGTATCTGGTAGTAGTCCAATGTTATGTGCTTTGGTCGCTTCAGGATTGCCGGTTAAACCATTTACTTTTATGGGGTTTTTAGATATTAATGAAAAAGATAGTAAATATCAACTGGAAAGCGTTAAGGCTTTAAAACATACCCTTGTCTTTTATGAAGCGCCACACCGAGTATTTAAGACTTTAAGTAAAATGTTAAGTATCTTAGGGGATCGTAATGTGTGTTTAGCCCGAGAGATCACTAAGAAATATGAAGAATTCATTAGAGGCAAAATTTCAGAACTATTAACGTTAGACGAAGTATTAAAGGGTGAAATAGTATTGATCGTTGAGGGTGCTGGTGAAGACAAAAAACCAGACGTTACCTTATATCAGATTAAAGAAATGATTGAAAACTGTATTGCAAGTGGAATGAGTGCTTCAATGGCGATCAAGACGGTATCGCAAGAAACAGGAATCGCCAAAAATGAAGTATATCGTAGTTATCATCAAAGATCATAGGAAATAAACACATGGAATTATTATATTTATTAGAAGATATTAGAACCCCTTTTTTAGATCAGATCATGTCGCTTGTGACCTACTTAGGATCAGAGTTATTTCTGATCGTTGGTTCATTAGTTGTCTTATGGTGTATTGATAAAAAATGGGGTTATTACCTGTTGTTTGTCTCAAGTATTGGTACAACCATTAATCAGTTTTTAAAGAATTATTTTTCTGTATTAAGACCATGGGTAAAAGATCCAATGTTTACAGTTGTTGAATCAGCTAAGGAAGCGGCGACTGGTTATTCTTTCCCCAGTGGTCATACCCAAACGGCAGTTGGCTTTTTTGGAGGACTTATTCGAGTAAGTAAAGATAGATTACTACAGGGTTTAGCTTTGATCATGATCTTACTGGTGGCTTTTTCACGAATGTATCTTGGAGTACATACTTTCTCTGATGTAGCTTTATCAATCATATTAGGTGTAGTTTTAGTGCTTGTGGTTTATCCTTTATTTTTTAAGTTAAACAAAGAATATCCAGCTATGTTTGTAGGGGTTGTCTTTGCATTATTTCATGTTATATATATGGAATTAAAGCTTAGTGGTTTAATGGTCTTAGATGAGGTTGCCCTTGATGGTATTAAAAACGCTTATACCTGTTTAGGCTTAGCTCTAGCTATTCCGATAGTCTATTATCTTGATCAAAAATACATCAAATATCCGATTAAAGCAGTTTGGTGGGCACAGATCATTAAGTGTGGTATTGGACTTGTGATCATGTTAGGTATTAGAGTAATATTAAAAGAACCACTTTATCTATTAACCAATGGTCATCACACAGCAGATATGGTTCGTTACTTTCTACTAGCGTTTGCTGGTGGTGCTTTATGGCCGATGACATTTAAGTACTTTAGCAAGTTAAGATAAGTGACTTTACATTGAAGCGTTGACTTATTATAATGAAATAAAGGTTGTGAACAGAAGAGTAATAACTAAGAGGAATCAAGAGAGTAAGTGGCTGGTGTAAACTTATCGATCAAGGTTATGAACATGGTCTGGGAACTGATCGTTTGATATTTAAAATGATACGTATACCTGCGTTAAAGGTTAAAGCATATCCCCATTTGGATATGAAATTAAGGTGGTAACACGCAAGAGCGTCCTTGGGATGCTCTTTTTTAGGAGAAAAAGATGGAAAACAAAGGCAATTATTACATAACAACAGCGATCGCTTATACTTCTGGCAAACCACATATTGGTAATGTCTATGAGATTGTATTAGCTGATAGTATTGCTCGTTACAAGCGGATGGTAGGCTATGACGTGTTTTTTCAAACAGGAACTGATGAACATGGCCAAAAGATCGAAGATAAAGCTAAAAAGGCTGGGATAGACCCACAGACCTATGTGGATAATATTGCGGCGATCATTAAGGAACAATTCGATGGCATGAATATTTCCTATGATAAGTTTATGAGGACTACCGATAAATATCATGAATTACAGGTTCAGAAGATCTTTAAGAAATTATATGAACAAGGTGATATCTATAAATCAGAATACCAGGGACTATATTGTAAGGATTGTGAAGCGTTTTTTACAGAGTCACAACTTGTAGATGGTAAGTGTCCAGATTGTGGTCGACCTGTTGAGCATGCAAAAGAGGAAGCCTACTTCTTTAAGATGAGTAAATATGCTAGTCGCTTAATGAAACATATTGAAGATAATCCGCATTTTATCCAACCAGAATCAAGAAAGAATGAAATGGTCAATAATTTCATTAAACCAGGACTACAAGATCTTTGTGTATCACGTACTTCTTTTAAGTGGGGAATACCTGTTGACTTTGATCCAAAACACGTTGTCTATGTCTGGATTGATGCTTTAACTAACTACATAACAGGCCTTGGTTTTGATCTAGATGGAAATCATGATCCTTTATTTGATAAATACTGGCCAGCTGATATTCATCTTATCGGGAAAGATATCTTACGTTTCCATACGATCTATTGGCCAATCATGTTAATGGCACTTGATATTGAATTACCCAAACAAGTCTTTGGTCATCCATGGTTATTGGTGGGTGAGGGGAAAATGAGTAAATCAAAAGGTAATGTTATCTACGCGGATGATCTAAGAAGCTACTTTGGGCGTGATGCAGTACGATATATCATGTTACATGAAATGCCTTTTGGGCAAGATGGAACAGTTACATATGAACTAATGATTGAACGGATCAATTCTGATCTGGCTAATGTCTTAGGTAATCTTGTTAATCGTACGATCGCTATGTCTAATAAGTACTTTGATGGAATAGTTGAAAACACCAAAGTAAATGAAGCGATAGATGAAGAATTGATCAATCTAGCTATTAGTACACCACAAAAAGTCGAAAAGAAAATGGATGAGCTTAGGGTTCAAGATTCATTAGATGAAATATTTACGCTTCTTAAACGTAGTAATAAATATATTGATGAAACAATGCCTTGGAAATTAGCTCAAGATGAAAGTCAACATCAACGTCTTAAAACGGTTTTATATAATCTTTTAGAGGCAATTAGAACAGCAGCGATCCTACTTGAGCCATATTTACCAGAGACCGCAGTTAAGATCTTAGATCAACTTAGCACTAAACAACGCTCATACGATACGCTATCATCATTTGGACAATTAGAAGATGGTATTAAGGTTACAGATAAACCAGAAATCTTGTTTGCTCGATTAGATGAAAAAGAAGTATTAAAGAAGATCGAAGAAGATCAAAAACCACCAGTAGAAAAGAAAGATGAAAAACCAGTGATCGATATCACTGACTTTGGTAAAATTCAACTAAAAGTGGGGACAGTCATCAAATCAGAGAAACATCCAAAAGCGGATAAGCTACTAGTATCGCAAATTGATATCGGTGATGAAACTCGCCAGATCGTCAGTGGAATAGCGGCCTTTATTTCACCAGAGGATTTTGTGGGTAAGAAGGTAGTAGTCGTTACTAATCTTAAGCCAGCGATGATTCGTGGTGTTGAATCACAAGGTATGATCTTAGCTGGTGAAGATAGTAAGGGACTTGAAGTCATTAACGTTACTAAACTAGCTAATGGTAGTGAAATAAGATAAATATAATTAATAAGAAAGAGTTGACATATAATATTATGCCAATTCTTTTTGTTTTAAATAAGTGATTAATTTACTTTACATCATAGGTAGGAAATTTCATCATATAAACAAAGACCGTTGATGATTGATCAACGGTTTTAAGCTATTTATGACATGTTAATTAGCTTGGAAATTTAATGGTAAAGGTAGTTCCTTCATCTTCAGTACTTTCAATATCAACTGTGGCTTTGTGAAACTTAGCGCCATTTTTAACAATAG
>CAYNYC010000038.1:0-13478 GCA_964401415.1 uncultured Erysipelotrichaceae bacterium | reverse complement strand
TTCTCACCTGTAACTAGACTCTATAAGAATAAGGATTTCGGTTTAAAACAAATAAGTAATATCGATACACGGTTAGATATTAAATTAGATAATATCCAAAAGATCAAAGACCTTAAAAAACTATATGATAATGTCAAGAATCAATTACCAATTGTTATCTTTATTGAAGACATTAAAGAACTCATCAATTTTGATTCAAGCATTGATCATAATCTAGATTCATATCTTATGAAACCATCATCATTTAATCAGATAGGGGAAAATCTCGATAATGATATAATTTTTAATCTTGAGTCAAAAAACCCCATAGAGAGCTTTGAACACGATGTAACTTACAAATTTGCGATGTGGAATATGGGGTATTGTCGAACTTATATATTACCTAAAGATTTATTGAAAGAATTCTGTAAAGAATTTAAGTGTTACTTTGTCAATGAGGGAAAACTTATTTGTCTTGAACCTATTAAATATGGTGGTAAGATAACTAATTATCAAAGCACAGAAGATGAGCGCTTTAAGAAAAACCAAACAGAATGGTGTTTAGATAGAACTGTTGATTTTGAAGATGTTTTGTTTGTAAAGGAAGCACTTGCCTATTTAGATAGTAAAAATCAAGAAGAGTATCTAAAGATTCAACATGAATTGGATTCGGCTCAAAATAAGATTGATACTTTGCAAAAACAAAATGAACGATTAGACCGAAAAGATAGCTATGTAAATAGTAATAAGTCTATGATCAAAGAGTTAAATGATAATATTGATCAATTAAGAAAAAGTGCTAAAGATCAAAATAATAAGATCAATAGTCTAGCTAAAGAAAACAACTATTTGAAAAATGAAAACAAATCCTTGAATTTATATTTTAGCTATATTGAAAGAAAACTAGATCGTCCGAAGTATCATTCAGATATTGTTAAGTGGTCAAATAAGTATTTTGATAGTCTTGAGTTCCACAACAAGGCTATTGATCTTTTATCATTAAACAGTGCCGAACGGGTGCCAATCGATACGATATGTGATGCATTAGATTTTTTGGGTACAAGCTATCAAGATTACCTTTTTAATGGTTTAGGTCTAGAAGAAATGAACAATTGTTGTAGTAAGATCTATGATCGACCATATGATGTAAGTCCATCTGGTATACCTGATAATCTGGCTTTAGTTGATGCTAGTTGTAAGATCAAATATGAGTTGAATAACATCAAGAAAGAATATGTCTTAGATCAACACTTAAAGATAGGTGGTAGTGGTGATAAGGATCTTTTAAGAATCTATTTTCTTATTGATAAGGACAAACAAAAAATAGTGATTGGGGCTTTGCCCAATCACTTGGATTACTAGTAATGATCAATATGATCCTCAGTTGCTAGAATAGGATTTTAACCATTGAAGTAGAATTTGATTAAATTCACTAGCGTGAGTTTCCATAGGTACATGACCTGCACCCTCAATCACAGCAATCTGTGTTTGAGGCATCAGGTCTTTTATTTTGATAGTGTTTTCTAATGGTACCCAGGCATCATCTTCTCCCCATAAAGCTAAGATAGGTAATTCAAGATCGCTAAGATTTTCCTCAGGGATGTTTCTCGCTGTTTTTAGTAAAGAAAGCGCGCTTCTGGCAGTACCATTTAACGTTAGTGGTGTTAGATACCCAAGGACCTGTTTTTCAGTAGGTGTTTGACCATAGGCTGAAGTTAGGAAGCTTTCAATTCTTTGTGGCTTGATCAAGACATGTTCTAACAGCACTTGGATTATACGCGATATTATTGGTAAAGTCACAAATGTAGTACTTCTATTATTTTCAAAAAGGGCTCCATCGATCAAGATCATTGATGCGACATCTTCTTGACGAGCGTAAGCCATGGCGGCGGCTGTTCCACCACCCATGCTGTGACCACCGATGTGCCAGCTATTTATTTGAGAGCCATTATAAAGAGCCTTCTGATCAATTTCATCTAGCAGTTGCCATAACTGTGTAGCTCGTGTTGCCTGAGCGTGGTCTTCGTTGATATTTCTACTACTATAACCAAATCCTGGTAAATCAATTGTGATCACTAAATAACCAGCTTGGGCTAAAATAGGGGCGTTTGTCTCATAAGAGAAAGTTGAACCACCTAAACCATGAATAAGCAAGATTTTTCCTAGTACCAATTCAGTATCTGGTTCATAGACGCGGTAGTGAATAGTTGTTTCATCTAAGTCATAGTGATGACTATTTTCATAAGGGTATAGTGGTTGTTCTGCCTTGGAAAGTGGAATCAGGTAAGGTACAATCGCAATTAAAATTAATAATACTAAGATTACTTTTAAAACACGTTTAAGAACTTTATTAGAACGTTGATTCTTCAAAGGTTACTCACCCATTTCATAAATAGATGATTTATCTACTTGAATTTATCGTTTAAATCTTTAAACAAATGATTTGATCAATTCTTTTAGTTTTTCTTGATCTATTTTTTTAGAAATAAGGGGTTTATGATCTTGAAGAACGGGATGACTGTCATGATATGTTGGTCTTTCAACGTGGTATAAAACACCAGTTGGTATCTCATCACCAAAGGTTTGGGCGAGTTTTAAAGCCGCACTTAGATCAGTTGGATCATGATCTTCACCAATTGGTCTAACTCTTTGTTTATACCAGGCAAAGGTATTAACTTTATTAAAGCTAACACATGGTTGTAGGATATCAATTAAGGCATAGCCTTTATATTTGATCGCTTGTTCCATCAGGTCGATCAACTGTTCGCTGTCGCCTGTAAAACCACGAGCCACAAAGCCAGCACCAGCGGCTAAGGCCACAAATACCGGATTAAGAGGCATATTGATACTACCATCTACTTGTACGCCGGTAACTTGACCGATCGCGGTTGTAGGTGATGCTTGACCTTTAGTAAGCCCATAGATTTGATTATCATGAACGAAATGACTGATATCAACATTACGACGGATATTATGAATAAAGTGGTTACCACCTTCACCATATGAATCACCATCACCAGTATTGATGATAATGGTTAAATCTTCATTAGCGATCTTAGCGGCGATAGCTGGTGGAAGGGAGCGACCATGTAGACCACAGAAAGCATTAGCACTAAGATACTGTGGCGTTTTAGCGGCTTGACCAATACCGGCCACCAGTAATACTTGATGAGGTTGTAAACCAAGTTTTTCAACGGCTTTCTTTAATGATGGTAAGATACTGAAATTACCACAACCAGGACACCAAGCTGTTTCTCTGGTGTAAAATTCATTTATACTCATACTTTTACCTCCTTGACTTCTTTAACAATCTCTTCAGCCGTTATCTGTCTGCCATCATATTTTAAGATATGATCAGTACAGACAATACCGGTTGTTTCTCTGATCAAACCAGCTAACTGACCAGTCGCGTTTTGTTCAACGTTGATGATCACTTTCGCTGTTTTAGCATGTTTTGTTAGTAGCTTCTCTGGTAAAGGATAGACATCCCCAAATACCAAAGCACTATATTTATTAGGTGTTTCTTTATTTAGTAATTCAATGGCTTCCTTGATTGGACCCCATGTTGAACCCCAACCAACAAGTAATACTTCTGAGCTGTCTGAGCCAAAGAAATCAGGTTCTTCAAGTTCTTTGATGATCCCTTGTAGTTTAAGCATTCTTTTTTCCATCATCTTATTTCTAACATCGCCCGACTCAGTGATCAATCCTTGTTCATCGTGTTCATCACTATCTGCATGGACTAAGTGTTTAGTTTGACCAGGATACAGTCTTGGTGATATGCCATCTTCTGTAAGTAGATAACGTTTATATTCGCCTTTAATCTCAATGATCTTAGAAGGTGTTTTCTCAGGAAGGGTAACCGGCTTGATCGTTGCTAAACCATCACCTAGGAATTGATCACTTAAGATAATAACGGGTGTTTGATATTTTTCAGCTGTTTCAAAAGCTTTGATCGTTTGCCAATAAGCATCTTCATGATGACGAACAGCAACCACTTTTCTGGGGAATTCACCCTGCGATGCGTGAATAACAAAACGAAGATCACTCTGTTCGGTTCTAGTTGGTAAGCCGGTAGCTGGACCGGGACGTTGCACATCGACCGCTACCAGCGGAATTTCCGCTATGCCACTTAAGCCAAGGGCTTCGACCATCAAAGCAAAACCACCACCAGAAGTACCAGTCATAGCTCTTACCCCAGTAAAGGAAGCACCAATAGCCATATTGATAGCCGCAATCTCATCCTCTGCTTGTTCAACGACAACATTAAGATCTTTACCATGTTCAGCTAAAAACTCCATGATACTAGTTGATGGTGACATGGGATAAGCTGAATAAAACTTAAGGCCACTAGCTAAAGCGCCTAGGGCTAAAGCCTTATTACCATTTATTAACATGTGTCCTGAAAAATCAGCTTCTAATTTTGGATAACGTGATTCAACAAGCTCATAACCTTTCTTAAAGGCTTCCATATTGATATCAAGATACTTTTCATCCAATTCTTGGGTTAAGACTGTCTTGACACCATCAAGTGATAAATTAAATAGTTTTAAGATAACGCTATTGGCGATACTACCTGAAACACGGGGATTACCTAGTTCCTTAGCCATATCGGTTAATGGTACTTTGATCGCTCGTTTATCATCAGTCTTGATCTTTTCATCACATAAGATAAAACCATCAGGTTTTAGCTGATCAAGATGTAAAGTAACCGTATCATCATCAAGGGCTACTAAACCATCTAGTACTAAACTGTGAGAATAAACCAAACTATCACCAAAACGGATCAAGATAAAGTTATGACCTCCACGAATTCGTGACATAAAGTCACTGTTGGTAAACACAGCATAGCCTTCACTTTTCAAAAGCTTTACTAGCACTGAAGCGGTAGTATCAACACCTTGACCAGCTGCACCTCCAATTAATATGTTATAATGCATCCTTTTCCTCCTTTATTGTTTTTCATTTAAAACATAGTATCAATCAGATAATCAATAATATTTTGACCTATGTTTGACTTCTACTTTAAATATACACTATCTATCAGTAATGAACGTGTTGTTTGCTCAAGTAATATCTAAATTGATGATTAGCTAATAAACAACAAAATAAAGAATATTCATCTTCTGTGTTCTCTTTTAGATAAAGCTTAATATATTAGAATTCTATGACTCTTGGTAAGAATATAATAACATATATCCTCAATTAATTCATAAGACGAAATTTGTTAAATCAACAATATGCAAAAGGTGTTATCAAATAAACGACTACACTATCTATGTCATCAAACATTCCCTAATCTGGTAGCGAATTATCGTTGATTGCGTTTGAAATGTTTCAATCATAGTCATATCCAAAAGCTTGAACTAGATCATTAAATGTTTAGATTTAAATCAATCTAGACCGTATGCTAATGGCAGTATATTTTATTTTATAAAAACCACCACTAGTGATGCTAGTGGTGGTAGATAATGGATATTTAGTAAGTACTCGTTTTATGTTTAGCAATGAATTCTTTATGAAGTTTTAAACCAATGTATGGAATGAACAGGATGATCGCTACTATTCTATTTTGTGGAGATGAGGCATTGACTATTAAATGGATAAGGATCAAAGCGTAGCTTAGATATGCCCATCGTTGAAGCTTAGTCCATGTTTGTGGTTTCATCTTTTTTCTGATTACCAGAAAACTTGTGATAAACAAAGGAACCATGATTATAAACGCGCCTATTCCAAAATAGGGAATGGCTCTTTGTTGACTAAGGATTTCCGCTGCGTAATTAAGAGGATGGCTCATTAATAGTACAAAACCAATAATGGAATAGGGAGCACGAACACCTCTTAGTTTCTTGGTTAGTTTCCATTTCGGGTTTAAGGCACCGGTGATCATTACCACATAGAAGAAGGCAAAACCAATAAATCCTTTGATAAAAGGTGTCATGAAGACTTTTTCACGTAGTAGGATTACTGCTAATAAGACAAACCAAACACCGATGTAGAGTTGTTTACGATATTTTAATATTTGTGGTGTTAAATAATAAGCTATTACGATTAGTAAAGTAATGACAATGGGACTGAGCATTGATTATGCCTCGCTTTCAATAGTTTTAAGTTGGATACGCTCACGCGCTTTTTTGGTCAATAACAAGCCATCAAACAAAACGATCAATGGTGGAAGGACGATGAAGGTGCTAAGTAGGGCTAAACTAATATTGATAACGGTCATAAAGCCAAAGTCTTGTAAGATCACAAAATCGGAAAATAATAAGACCGAGAAACCACCGATTGTGGTTAAGCCTGATGCTAAGACAGCTTTACCAATCTTTTGAATAGCTAAATACATGGCTTCTTGTTTGCTGAGACCAAGTTGACGCTCTTGTAAATAACGTTCCATGACCATGATCGTCATTTCACTGCCCATGCCTAAGACTAAAGCGCCTAGGGTTGCGGTAATGGGTGTGAAATCAATATTCATTGTGACCATGACCAAGCTTGATATACCAATGATCAAGATAACAGGGATAATCGGTATTAAAGCTTTAAATAGATTACGATAGATAAGAAGTAAGGCTATAAAGACAAGACCTATCCCAAGAAGGGTCATTGTGATGCGTCCTGAGGTCAAACCTTCGACCATTTCCACATCCATGACTGTTTTACCAGTTAACTGTATAGTCATTGGTGAATTAGCTAAATCAGCTTCTAAATTATGAATTAAAGTTTTCGCTTCATCAGTTGATAGATGTTTTATGTTTAATAAGATTAGGCTTTCATCTTGTTCAGGGTTAATAAACATAGCTCTTTGTGATGCTGGTAGATCATCTATTAATGATAATTGTTCATCATAAGTCGTAGTACTTCCTGAGCCAAGTGTCGTTAATAGACTAGTTAAAGATTTTATACTAACGATCTCATTAGGATACTTGTTTTGTAGTGTTTGAACTTTCTCATCAATCCAAGTTATATTGGTTTGATCTAAAATATTATCATCTTTAAGATAGATAGCGATCTGATCGGTTGTTTGAATCGCATCACGAATGGTATGGATGTCAATTAAGGCTGGTAGATCTTGGGGCATGAATGTTTCAATATCGGTTTCAACACCTACTTGATTATCCACATACATACCATATCCAGCAATGGACACAACGATAAGTAAGATGGGAATCGATAGTTTTAAAGTAAGTTTTGTTAAACCATTAAAGAAACGATCAAGGTATGAGTTAGATGATGTTTGAGAAATCTTCTTTTTAGTTGGCTTATCATTTAGCTTACCAATTTGAATAATGGGTAAGAGTAAGAAGATACTACCTAAGAAACTAACAATGACTCCAATAGTAAGCATCTTACCAAAGTCTTGGATCATTGGAACAGGTGAGGCGTAAAGGGATATAAAGCCTAAGACCGTCGCAAAGACAGCGATCGCTACTGCTTTGCCTATATGACTAACAGTTGTTTGTACATTTTGTTCTTCTTGGAAGCGATTGTGGAATTGGATCGAATAATCAATACCTAAACCAATCAAGATGGGAAAGACCGCCATTGATACCATTGTGACTGGAACATTGATCCAACTCATAAAGCCAAGTGTGGCGATAACCGACACAAAGATAACACCAAGGCTTAACATCCGCCACTTAACTTTAAATACTAACACAAGGACCCCAAACATGATCAAAACAGCTAAAGCTACCATGGTCATCATGCTGGCTTTCATTTCAGTGTGTAAAGCGATATCCAAAACAGTCTTACCAGAAATAGTTGGAGTAATGGTGGTAAATTCAGCATCTTCAACACTGGTGATGATTAAGTTGGTTAAACGTTCTTTTTCGGTATCACTTAGATTTCCATTTAGTTTAACCATCATCATTGCTTGAGTATCACTGATCACGACATCATCAAACGCTAAGCGCAGGATACCATCTTCATATAAGACAAGCTCCATTTCACTAGTTAAACTAGGGACGGTAGCTTCCATCATTGTGCTTTTAACCTGGAAAGTATTAAGGCCTGAGCTGATTTCTTGTAGATTAGCTCCCATACTCACAAAACCTTCAGCCATCGCTTTAAGTTCAGCTGGTGAAATGGCGTCTTTTAAACTATCTTTCATGCCTTCTAATTCATTACTTAAAGTGGCACCAATGGTATCTAGGGCACCAGCTGTCGCTGTTGTGCCATCTTGGATATTTTGGGTATTAGCTCCCATAGTATAGATACCAGTTGATGTACTCTCTAAATTACTAGCGATCATCAATAGGTTAGTCTGTAAAGGACCAGTTGTTTGATTTTGTGCTAAGGTGCTTAACTGATCTGCCACACTACTTAAACCATCAGATACTTGATAAAGACCAGTTTCTAATTGGGCAACGCCCGCACTCATTTGCGTTTGCCCATTGGCTAGTTCACTGAACTTAGCACTTATTTCATTTAGATCATCTAGTTTAGCTAACATCTCTTGTGGATCTTTGATATCTTTAGCTAATAATGCTTGACCAAGATCTTGCATCTTGATACCCATAGTATCTAAGCCAGTGCTCATTGTCTCAACATTATCAATGATCATCTTTGCTTGTTTTAAGCTGATCTGATTAACAACCGTTGCAGGACTAATTACACTAAAAATGTTTTCTTCATAAGTTAATCGTTCTTGTATTTCATACATCTTACGAATATTTTCAACACTTAGTAAGTCATCTTGATCATTAGCTTCAAATAAGATCAAAACAGCATCTCCGCCAAAGCTATCTTCCATGGCTTGATTAGATATATAGACAGGATTATCAACTTGAACTAAGGTTTCATTACCAGTTGCTAATCTAAGTTGACTGGCGCCAGCGATCATTACCGCTACTACCATTAACGTCAATAAGAGCGACTTAAAAGGTTTTCTCTCGATCAGAGAACCTAAATAATTAAATATTTTATTCATTACTAATTCCTTCCTAGAATCATGTTGGCCAGTTCAGTGGCGTAAGTTTTGATAGAGATATCATCTTCCACTGGTAAATAGAGGAAGGATAAAAAGGAACCCATAAACAAGCGGATGATGAAATTATCATCATAATCTAGTTGATAGGTACTTAATAACTTACCAAAAGTGATAGCCATTTTTTGAATGATATTTACCTCTGTTTGATTAAGCAGATGTTCATTTAAGATAAGTTTGATGATACCACGATGTTGAGCTATGAATGTGATACGTTTATACAACAAGTTAGTTAATTCATCTAAACTGATCTTTCCTTCAATCAAAGGCATATCATTAGTTAGTGATTCAAATAAGATTGGCTCAATTCCTGCCTGAAAGATTTCTTGTTTAGAAGAAAAATGACGAAATAGAGTTACTTCTGAAACACCGGCTGCTTTGGCTAGTTCTGCCGTTGTTGTGGCACTGTATCCTTTTTCAATAAAGACAGTCAAAGAAGCTTGAATGATCTGTTCTTTACGAGCAGTAGATGATAAGCGTTTTGTGTTTTCCATATATCTCCTTATGTAAGTAAGCACTTACTTAGTATAGGTTATGAACATAGCCTTGTCAATACAAAAAAAGACAAGGCTTATTATCTTGGTAATAGTAATGATATTGGATAATGTCAAATTTACACAAGCTGTTATATAGTTTACAATAAGGATAAATATATACCAATTAACAATACCTACATTTCATAATTAGAAAAGAGCAAGAAATGAAATATCTAGAAAAAGAGAAAACAGGAAAAGCATTATTTGAACTACAAGGAGTAAATGGTGAACTGTTTGTTTATGAAGATAAAGTAGTGCTAGAGCGTAAAGGTCCGATTGCTTTTTTGATTCATGGACTAAAAGGAACAAAGACAATTTTGTTTATGGATATCGCTAATGTCATAATTGAAGAAGGATCTAACACTGAAAATGGTTATATTCGCTTTGATATTATCAATGAGGATGTCTTCAAGGGTAGTGTTGTTACTGCGACTCAAGATGAGAATACGGTGATGATCAAAAATACGCAAAGTGAGATAGCTAGAGAAATAAAGGAATATATTGATAGACAAAGAAAACAGTAAAGAGCAATAATAGTTACACTTTACTGTTTTTATTTGTGTGATCATCTAATTGAATTGTTAATTCTTTTATCTATATAGATCAAGGCATATGTTTTGAACTATACAATAATATAAACTATAATATCGATATTCGATAACGGAAAGTGATATTATGAAAAATCCATTAAAACGCAAACTTCTTAATGCCTTTATTAGTTTACATATTCTTCATCATGCTCAAGAAGAACCCATATATGGTTCTTGGATGATGGAAGAATTGAAACGACATGGATACGATATGTCTTTTGGTACATTATATCCACTGCTGCACAGTTTAGAAAAAGATGGGTTGTTAACTAGTGAAGAGGTTGTGCATGAAGGGAAAAGAAGAATACTATACCATATCACAACTCATGGTCAACAAACCCTTGTAGAGTTACGACATTTCGTCACAGAATTAACTTCTGAAACGTGATCAACATAATATTGACTAATAGGAGATGTATATGGAAAATGTAAAGTTTGAGATATTCAAGGTATTCGCTAAGTTGGGCATATTTGCCTTTGGTGGTCCAGCAGCGCATGTCGCCATGATGGAAGATGAAGTGGTAACTAAACGAAAGTGGATGAGCAAAGAACGTTTTATAGATATGTATGGATTTACAAGCTTAATACCAGGTCCTAATTCAACAGAAATGGCTATTTTGATCGGTTATCATCGCGGAGGTGTAATTGGTTTGATCATTGCGGGGCTTAGTTTTATTCTTCCTGCGGTTGCCGTGGTATTAGTATTTGCGTATATATACGTAAACTATGGGTCCATTCCTATGGTCGCAGGCATATTTGATGGTGTGAAACCAGTGATCCTGGCCATTGTTATCCAAGCTTTATTTCGCTTATCAAAAAGTATCTTATCATCATTTGAAAAAGCATTAATATTTTTAGCGGTACTAGCTTTATCATTTTTTGGTTTAAGTGAAATTCCCTTAATATTAATTGGTTCAGCGACATATCTGATCATCAAGAAACTACCAAAGAAAAAACTTTATGTTGTTGAACCAATGTCTTGGTTAATGGTCTTCTTAGTTTTCTTAAAAATTGGTTCTGTTCTATATGGAAGTGGGTATGTGCTTCTATCATTTTTAGAAACAGAGTTTGTTATTAGATATGGGGCGATTACAGCTCAAACATTACTAGATGCAGTAGCAGTAGGTCAATTCACACCTGGTCCTGTCTTTACGACAGCGACATTTATTGGTTATACAATAGCCGGATTATCAGGAGCTATCGCAGCTACTGTTGGCATATTCTTACCTTCATTCTTACTTGTTGGACTTGTATTTCCTTGGTTTGAGAAGTTACGTAAGAATCCAATCTTATCAATCTTATTAGATGGACTTAATGCGGCTTCAATTGCTTTAATGGCTTCAGTAACGATAAAACTAGGTATGGCTACACTATTAGGATGGGAAAGTATCCTGATCTTTATCATAAGCGCAGCTATCTTGATCAAGACAAAGATCAATTCAACATGGTTAATTCTCGCTGGTGCTTTAATCGGCATTATTCTTTAAATTGATAAAGAAAATATCAGACAAAGCTGATCTTAAATAATGTACATAAATTAAGAGATCTATTATTTCAAATAATGGTAATAATAAGCTAAATTTAGCAATAAAAAAGGGGTAGATAAACTTAATCTACCCTTTGTTGATTACTTACGTAATGGTTTTAAGACTGTAGTCCAAGCGACCAATTGATCCAACATTGAACTTAGGATGTCTTCATGCATTGGATGAGGTTTGAATTCACTAAAGTCCACAAAGTCGGTAAACAAGGATAATTGAACACCTTTTTGGACATCAGCCATTTGTAGTTCTGCCACGATAACCCGTAGGTTCTCAACAGCCCGTACTCCCATTGCACTACCGTAACTTACAAAGCCAACTGCTTTGTTGTTCCATTCGACATTTAAGAAGTCTATGGCATTTTTAAATGCTCCACTTACACCATGATTGTATTCTGGTGTTACAAAGATAAATCCATCCATCTCAGCAATTTTCTTAGACCATACTTTTGTATGTTCCTTTGTGTAGTTTTGATAAACAGCTGGTGTAGGTTCATCTAGAAGTGGTAAGTCATAATCAATTATATCGATCAGTTCAAACTCAGCATCGGTGCGTTTTGATGCAAGATCATGCGTCCACTTCGCTACGGATTCACCAACACGACCAGGACGGGTACTTCCTATAATAATTCCAATTTTAAGCATATATAATTCCTCCTTTATTTAGTTAATATATAATTACTTCTAATTTAATTATATAAGCAATAATATTTATAGCAATTGAAGTGCTCACAACCGAGTTATTGTGAGCACTTATATATGAAAAAGATTGCAACTGGTAATTGTGCACAGATAAATGTCCATTAGATGCAGAAAGAAAAACGAGTGCCATCTTTTATGTTGGCACTCGTTTATTAACGTTTTATACTATCTAAATTGGATTTTAAATGATTAGCTGAATATGCTAGTTTTTGTTGTTCATCTTCGTTTAGTTTCAAATGAACGACATGATGAACACCATCGCGATTTAATACAGCAGGTAGTCCTATATACAAATCTGGTTCAATATCATATACACCACCATTATAAACCGATACTGGTAAGATACTGTTTTCATTATTGAATATGGCTTGAGTGATTCTCACTAGAGCCATTCCGACGCCGTAATAAGTAGATACTTTTCGTTTGATGATCTCTTTAGCTGCGTCTCTTACTTTAATATAAATCTGATCTAAGTCTTTAAATTCGATCTCTTTCATAGACTCAATGACATCTAACATTGGCTTAGCACCCACATACGCCTTTGACCAACATACAAACTCAGTGTCGCCATGTTCTCCCATAATATAAGCATGGATATTTCTAGCGTCAATATGAATATAATTGGATATTTCATATCTTAACCTTGCGGTATCTAAACTAGTTCCACTACCAAGGACTTTACTTGTTGGTAAACCGGAAGCTTTTTGGGCAATATAGGTCAAGATATCAACCGGGTTAGAGGCAACCAATAAAATACCATCAAAGCCAGAAGACATAATGTTTTTAGTCACACTTTCGATGATTAAGGCATTTCTATTTAACAAGTCAATTCTAGTTTCATCTGGTTTTTGAGAAACACCAGCTGTAATTACAACTAAGTCAGCGTCTTTACAGTCGTCATACGTGCCTGCTTTAATTGACATCTTCCTTGGAGCAAAAGCTAATCCATGGTTTAAATCCATGGCTTCACCTAGTGCTTTCTCTTCATTAACATCGATTAAGACCAAATCTTCGATGGTCCCTTGATTGACGAGGGCATATGCATAAGACATACCAACAAAACCGGTGCCTACTATAACTACTTTACTTCTATTCAAAAGTATCACATCCTTTCAAATTTATGTTATCACAGACGCATAAAAAGA
>CAYNYC010000037.1:0-13769 GCA_964401415.1 uncultured Erysipelotrichaceae bacterium | reverse complement strand
CTTATTTTCGCGGCTCTTCCTTTTTGGCAGCTCGCTCATTATAGCCTACCTTTTGGCTCACTGTCAACCGTTTTGAACACTCTTTTTCTCTTTTTTTGATATAACAACTTATCTGCCTAAAATAAAACAAAGACCTAATTCTAGGTCCTTATTGAATGCAATATTTTAACTCGCCTCGATATAACATATTTAAGTCTTGGATTTCGCAGAAATCAACTGGTCTCATCAAGCTTGTAGCTTTAGGTAGATCAAGTGCTCCGCTTTTAGCTAAGACGTCACTAACAAACTCAGAGCAGAAGTATTTATACTCTTTATGATACTCTCTATTTAATTTACAATAAACAGCACCAGCTAAACTATAACGATACTTATCAGCTTCTTTTTCCATTAATTCTATCTCGATTTGAATTCGATCATAAACTTCATCACTAACGATCAACTCAAATAAGCAACAGTTATTATTTTCACTATTTTTAAATAAACCAGCTCTGACATCTTCTTTAACAAACCCCGCGGGCCACATCAATCTTGGGTTTAAGCGACCAAAACTATATACACGACGTAGATCACGATCTAACGATATTGATGAATGAGTAAACTCATCGGCAGTCATATGATGTATAAATTTAGAAAAATATGTGTTTGATTTAGTTAATAATATATATACTGATCTCACAAATGACCTCCAAGCGTTTCTGCTTAGAATTGTAACACAATCTGGGTCATTGTAAACTTGTTTTTATATTATTTTTTCTTTTTAATATCAATTTTGACTTCCGCCATCAAATCCTTTAGTTTATCCAGTTCATCTTTATTGACTAAATCTTCCAAATTTCCAAGACCACGTAATACTTTTATCGCTTGTTCAAGTCCTTCTTTAATTCCTTCATTTGAATGATGTTTGCTTGTTTCACCATTTTGATCAACAGCGATATCCCCATTTAGTGTTCTAATATCAACCGATGTAGAACCCTCGGTAAATGTATAACAGTTTCTTTTGACCATGTACGGAAAGTCAACATCAATATCGATATCACCTCTTAAGCTTTCGATACAACCACTAAATGTGACTTTCTTTGCTACTGATAGACTAATGTCACCTGACATAGTTTCAATAAACATCTTCTTGATCTGATCATCAACCGCAAGATCAATATCACCATTGGAGCTTTTTACAGCTAACTCTTCGACTTTTGATGATAATGAGACATCGCCATTACTACTATTGATAATGATAACTTTTGCTTTACTATCATTTACTTCAACATCACCATTAACTGTTTTAGTAGTTATATCACCAACACAATCATCAATATCGATATCACCATTGGTTGTCTGTAACATCGTCTTGATCGTTTTAATACTGTTTAAAGAGATATCGCCACTAATAGTTGATGCTTCCAAATGACCAATATCGAGATCAATAATGTCGATATCACCTTGTTTACCAATAATCTTTAAAGAGGCAATCCCTTTCGGTACACTCACACTTAATGAACCAGCTAAGAATAGATTGATCAGTTTATTATCATTGCTTCCCTTATCTAACATTATATATAAGGTATCTTCTTTAATTATTCGATTTACATTGATATCGCTTTGTCTTGTATTGAAATAACTACTAGATTGTTCATATTCATAATGAACATCCTGATCACTACTTTTAATTATATTAATATCAACACCCGCCCCTTGCGTATCTACTACAACATTTCTGATTGAAGTTGATTTGATCAATGATTGTTGTTTCTCTTTTTCAACATGGACGATTGGCTCATCAATATTGCGTAATACTTCATCAATTGAACCTAGTGATGTAATTATCTCTTCCTCACTATGTCCTGATCTAAGTCCATAAACAAAGTGATCTTCAAAGTCATCCATAATCTCTTTTCTTAGTTCATCATCATAGGGTGCTAGAGCTTTCTCTAGGGCAGCCATATACTCTTGTCTATTCATTTATTTCCTCCCTTTAAATGAGAACAGCGACTTTTTTAACGAAGTCTAACCATTCATTTTTTAATTGAACTTGATAATCACTACCTTTTTTTGATAACTTATAATACTTACGAGCTGGACCTTCAGAAGATTCGACCAAATATGTATCAACATATTCTTCTTCCTTCATTCTTCTTAAGATAAGATATAAGGTTCCAGTCGCTACCGTCAGTTCTTTGGAGATAGCTTCAGTCAGCTCATAACCATATTGATCTTTAATCGCTAATTGTGATAAAACACAAAGTTCTAAAGCACCCTTTTTAAATTGAGCATTCATGATATCTTCCTTTCTTTATCTTTGTAGTCTCCATATTTGTGCTAAAGCCATCAGTGTTGCGGATAAAATAATCTGAGTACGATAGATTTTAGTTTCTCTTTTTTTGGTTATGATCTCAGACTTTTGATATTTTTGAGCTACTCTTTCAATAGATCCTTCATTTATCAATTCTGCTGATGTTAATTGTGATGCTATGCAGTTTTCTAGTGTTACGTCCATAAGATTCATAGGAATAATCCTCCTTATGGCTATACTATATCACTACCTATGTTGTTTTGCAACATAGTATTTATAAAAAGTTAGTGTATTTTAATATTTGTTCTAAATTTGACCTAAATCCCTTTATTTAGCCAGTCTAAATACCTTTGATAATATTGATAAACAACCTCTTTATCAAAAGGATTAGCGTGTTGTTTGATCATTTCTTGTAACTTATTTACAGTATCTTCCAATATCTCTTTAATAATAAGTGGATATTGCATATTCTTCTGATGTCGTCGATATTCTTCTTTATCTAAGATAGTATAGTGATAATCTGGAAACACTTTGATATCAAGATCATAATCAATATTTTTAAGAGCTTCTTCGTCATAGATACTAGGAGAAGCTAAATTACAATAAAAATATAAACCATCTTTTCTGATCATAGCGATCACGTTATACCATTTATGGGTATAAAGAAAATACACAGCTGGTTCACGTGTGACCCATCTGCGACCATCAGCTTCAATTACTGATGCTTTATTAGTGATAGCGACAATTTTTTCATCATCGACATGAACAACTAAACCTTTTGACCATGTTCGATGTAAGCTACCATCATGTTTGTAGCTTTGAATAAGAATTTCGGTATATTCGGTTGGATTTATTTGTTTTATCATAGAATCATTATAATCATATATATATTGCTTGTCTAATGATAATCCAAGGCCTTTACTTACTGTTAGCTTGCTAACAAAAAAATCATTCATTGATTTGAATGATTCTTAAATAATATTTAGTCAATCATGATTGCATGATAAATCTTTTCAATTGCCTCATTTTCGATCTTCTTTTGATAAGCAGCACTACCAGTTATCTTTTTCATGATAAAGCGGGTAAAGACATTCAGCTTAGTAGGATCAACAACAAATCCGAGTCTAACCTTTACAACTGCATGTTTTAGTAACTGTGCATCATAAGCTTTGTTAAGTTGATCTTCATCAAATTTTTCTGGTGCACAACCACAAATAAATAGCCCTAGTTTTTTACTTAATAGTTCATTTTTATGATTTGTACAAAACGTTGTTAGTGGACTATAGATCTTACCTGCAAAGACTGGGGCTCCGATGATGACTTTATCATAAGAAGACAGGTCAATCTTATCGTGTTCAAGATCATAAATTTCAACATCGACTCCTAAGAAGCGTTCTTTCAGCGTCTCAGCACAAATACGAGTTCCACCATACTTACTAGCGTATGCGATCAATATCATATTCTTCTCCTTTATTTTTGTATATTGATTCTTTGGATGACAATCGGGACTACGATCAAGCTCACTAATAATGTCATTAACATATAAGGAGCATTGTAAGCTATTGATCCCCACCAGGTAGCCTTCCAATAAACAGCTCCGGCAATAATATGACAAGCCATCCGAACAAGGTTAGTAATTACTATACCCCAATAGATCTTTATATTTTTTAGTTTTGTCTGGGGTATTAAAACAGCTAACCCATATATACCAAAAGCGATCGGATATTCTAATAAAAACTGCATTGGATGTTGAATATAGACGCCGCCTGTTAGATATTGGATCAAAATTGACAATAAACCAGTGATGATTCCATATTTATATCCTAAATGATAAGAAGCTAATAATAAAGCGATAACACTAATTCCAATAGACCCACCCATCGGCATTTGAAGAAACGGTACTAATTGAGTGATGTAATCTAAAACAAAAAATGCGGATAAATACAGAGCAACAAATACGATATTCTTGGTTTTCATAAAAAAACACCTCTTTCTTGTGAGGCGTAAGGAAACTGAAACTCCCTACGCTAGCTTTAACTAGATCAGGTGATGAGGGTTTTGTCTTATTGACATCTCAGCCTTTAGGCTCCCCTGTTCACGCTTTAATTATATCACAAATTATGATATTGTATAGAAGGTGATCATATGCATAAAGAAACATTATATCCACAAGATAGACATGAGGCTTATCAACTTTTATTAGCGCAAGCTGCACAACTGATTCAAAGCGAAAGTGATAAGATCGCTCAGTTAGCTAACATCTCTGCTTTACTTAAAGAGTTTTATCAGGACAATGTTAATTGGGTAGGTTTTTATCGTTTAGAAAACGAAGAATTGATCTTAGGCCCCTTTCAAGGTAAAGTAGCTTGTACGCGGTTACCAAAAGGTAAAGGTGTATGTCAAAAGGCTGTTTCTAGCAAACAAACAATCATTGTCGATGATGTTAGTCTATTTAGTGATCATATTGCATGCGATAGTGCCTCTAAAAGTGAGATTGTCGTTCCAATAATAAAGGATAACAAGATTGTATGGGTCTTAGATATTGACTCACCAAAACTAACCAATTTTGATCAATTAGATATGTATTATCTTGAACGATTAATAGAGACATTGAAGTAATACAATAAACATTTAAAAAGTAGAACTATGATAAGCTCTACTTTTTTTGTAGATAATCGACCGCAAAATCAATGGCTTCATCAAGAGCGAATAGTTTCGCTTCTGCATGACCAATCATTATTGACTTCATATCTATTACTTCTTCCATTTTATGACCTATTTGATTAAATATTTGACTGTTAAGATCAATATCGAGATATTTTTTCCATACTCTTTTTCCTTTGATCTCAACCGCAGCACCTTGTAATACGATAGGTCGATAATTACTACGATACTCTGATAAATGTAAACAAGTACACTTACTATAAGGTACACCGATCATTAAGACATAAGCATTAAGTTCATACATACGTGCTATTGGTGACTCCTCACCCAGTGAAAAATGTAAGGATTGACGATCACATATCAATTTAGCGTATCGGCCTCTTGCCACATAAGCTAATGACGGATTGTTTGATACGATCACTCCATCACGTCGGCGAAAATTCTCAACGACCGATCCCATTTCAACGCCATCTGATTCTTTGCGATTAAAAGCGGGGATATTATCGCGAATGGTTTGATGTAAATGATGATCGATAATCGGCGCATCCCAAATAGTTGGATCGCAGTTATAAGCATCTTGCATAGGCATGATCAGTGTTCCCTCAAATCCAACCGCCTCAATTAAAGCATCAACGACAGCTTGGGCACCACCAATTACATATCCAAAAGAACTAAGTGCGATATGGGTTTCTAAAACCATTTTTTCTTTTATCCCAAGTTGTCTTAGTTTACTTACCAATTCATTTTTAGTAATTGCTTCATCAATTCTCTTATTTAACAAATTCGAACTCCTTTAGTAACGCTGTTAGGTCACGATACTGCACAAAACCAACTTTCTCTTTTACTATTTCGCCATTAATGATAAAAAATGAATCTGGGGCATCAGTTAAATTGTTCAAATATTCATCTGATAATTTATCGTATTCACCTTCATACTTATCAATCACGATATGGTAAACATCAACAGCATAATTAACAACTAACTCGTCGATCACTTTTTGATATTCAGCACAAACAGGACAAGTTGATAAAGTTACAAGTAAAAAGAAATCTTCTTTATCATCCATTTTACTCATTATCGTTGTCGGATCTATATCAATTACATTACCTAAAACATTTTTGTCGGCTGAACAACCAAAAAGTACTATCACAAATAACCATATTAGTAAGCTTTTTTTCATATAACCTTTATCCCATGAGCGATGCGACTAGCGGCCGCAGCTGCGATCGCTCCTACGATATCATCTAAAAAGGTATTACATACACCATCCATCTTAGAATTTAATTCTTTAATGATACATGGTTTATCTTTATCAATATAACCAAAATTAGTTAAGGCGATAGAACCATAAAGATTACAAATTCCATAAGCTAATACTTCATCTACTCCATAAAGCGAATAATCATTAGCCAATATATTATATAGATCAGCATCCAATATTTCTTTACGCTCTGTGGCTTGATCTAAATAAATACCTGTAATTATCGCATGTTGTACTTCCCGTTTATGGATTACATTTTCCACAGCTTCTGTCATCGCTTCTTTTGTTGAAACATCAAATCCTTTTTGAAGATACGCTACACACATAACGATATCATCAATTTTAACTCCTCTTGATCTTAATAGTTCTACACATTTTTCGTACATATTCTTCCTCTTTTCTTATAATTCTTCAAATATGATCGGATAATCATGAATCATTTCATTGATCATATCAACATCTATATCATTACTTACCGTTTTTTGGGTTGCTAAAGTCAACTCTGACATTACTGATGCTCTAATTATTCTTTGTCTTAGGGCTTCTTTACGTTTGTATCCATCGATATATCCAGCAATAAAGGCATCACCTGCACCAGTCGCACATACTATTTCTGTTATTGGTATATGAGCCCATAAATACTCTTCATTATCACTTGCTAATATTCCATCTTTACCTAGAGTAATAACAATTTCTTTAATACCATGACTTAAAAAGAAATCTAAAGCTTGATAACCGGTTGTCGCATCAATTATCTTAAATCCACACAAACTTTCTGCTTCTAAGCGATTGGGTTTTAGCATTGTAATATGTTTCAGTTCATCACGAAGTTTTTCAGCTTTAGTGGTTGAGATTGGATCTACAAAGACAGGACACGATACACTAGTTAAGATGTGATTTATGATCTGTTTTTCAAGATTGGTATCTAATACAACCATATCATTCTTATCAATCTTTAAAAGCAGTTCATTAATATGATGCTCATTAAGCAATTTTAAAATATCCATATCAGCTACTCCAACCAGCATATCATGATTATCATCAAGGATTGCTAAATAAGTTGACGAAGCTGCCGTTTCACTTATAATGCTTAAGGATATATCAATCTTTCTTTTATGACAATTATCCATCAGCTGTTGACCAAAAGCATCTTTACTAAAGACGGTAATAAAATAAATTGGATGTCCTAGTTGTGCTAGATTATCAGCGATGTTTCTGCCAACTCCTCCATAACTATAATTTATTTTCCCGATATTGGAATCATACAAGCGAATATCAGTTTTAGTTATACCTTGAATATCGATGTTAGCTCCACCTATTATATAGATATTATTCATAAAATTTCCTCATTGTAATTATACACTATTTGTTATATACAATACGATATTCTTTTTTGTTTATAACTCATGGCTTTTAATAAACTTGACAATGATTTGATATAGCCTTATCTTATTATTACATGAGGAGGTTTGTATGAATTTAAAGAAATTGTTTCCCTATTCAGCAAATGTAAAAGATGTTAGTAATTTGATCATAACGATGTTGATATATTTTATAGTAATTGTCGTATCTAGTGTTTTATTTGGGTTGATTGGCAATCTATGGCTAATTGGTTGGGTGTTTGATATAATCAATTGGTTAATTAGAGTATATTGTGGTGCTGGAGCGATCGTAGCTGTCTTAGTATTCTTAAAGGTAATATAAAAAACCCTAACGGGTTTTTTATTTTTTGATCAATGATAAAAGTCGGATAGCGTTCAGTACTGCTATAATAGTTACTCCAACATCCGCAAAGACCGCTGCCCACATACTTGTTAAGCCAAAAGCTCCCAGTAACATGACACCACCTTTTACCGATAACGCTAAAATAATATTCTGTTTGACAATTTGAATAGTTTTCCGAGCAATCTTTATAGCGGTTATTATCTTTATCGGTTCATCAAGCATTAGTACAACATCAGCTGCTTCAATAGCTGCATCTGAACCTAATCCACCCATAGCAATACCAACATCAGCGCGAGCAAGCACTGGTGCATCATTAATACCATCACCAACATAAATGATAACTTCATCCTTCAAGCGTTTGGACATCATTTCTTCCATAATCTGTAGTTTGTCGTTAGGTAATAGTTTTGAATAAACTTCGTCTATTTCTAGTTTGCTAGCTATCTGTTCGCCAATTGTCTTGATATCGCCAGTTAACATAACTGTTTTATTGATTCCCAATTCATGAAGACCTTTGATTGTTTGATAAGCGTCTTCTTTTATTTGATCGGCAATCGTAATATAACCAGCATATTTTTGATCTACTGCTATATAGACAATGTTATCAATTGTATCCTTCTTTTCTTGGAATTGAAGATCAACAGTTGATATAAATGAAGCGTTACCAATCGCGATATGATGGTTTGCGATTTCCGCGACTAAACCATTGCCTGCGACTTCTTTAACATTACCGATCAATCTTTCATCAATTGGTTTAGTATATGCTTTTTTGATAGAGTTAGCTATTGGATGATTGGAATAAGCTTCTGCATGAGCCGCATACATTAATAGATCGTTTTGACTAATGGTATGCGCCATTATATCCTTTACAACAAAATCTCCTTTAGTTAAAGTTCCAGTCTTATCAAAAACAACAGTTTTCGTTTTTGCCAAAACTTCTAAATAGTTACCACCCTTAATCAAAATGCCATTCCGTGATGCTCCACCAATTCCCCCGAAGAAACTAAGAGGTATTGAAATAACTAAAGCACATGGACATGAAACAACAAGAAAGATCAAAGCTCGATATGACCATACACTGAAAGTTGACCAGCCAAATAAGATTGTTGGCACAAACGCTAAAAGTAAAGCTAATAATACTACAATTGGTGTATAGTAACGAGCAAATTTTGTAATATAAGCTTCGGTCTTAGCTTTTTTACTTTCAGCATTTTCAACAAGATCTAATATCTTATTAACAGTTGACTCGTTAAATACTTTTGTGACTTTTGCCTTGATCACTCCATTAATATTTATACATCCACTTAATATTTCATCATCTACTGTAACTTCTTTAGGTAATGATTCACCAGTCAATGTTGATGTATCGATCGTTGAAGACCCTTCAATAATGATCGCATCTAACGGAATCTTCTCTTGAGGTCTAATCAATATAATATCATTAATCATAATGTCCTCAGGGTCTTTAACAATGATCTTATCGTTAAATAAGAGATTTGCATGATCGGGTCTTATATCCATCAATTGCGCTATCGATCGGCGAGATCTAGCCACAGCCAAAGACTGAAATAATTCACCAACCTGATAAAACAGCATTACCGCTACACCTTCAGCATATTCGTTTATCAAAAATGCACCAATTGTAGCGATGCTCATTAGAAAGCTTTCATCAAAAAGTTGACCATGAATAATATTCTTAAACGCTTTAATCATAATATCATAACCAATGATCAAATAGGCTACGATATAAAGAATAAAATCAATGTTTTGATTAGTGAAAAGTGGCAATAAAGCTATAATATAAATAATACTTCCAGTGATAATGCGTCCAGCATTTCTTTGGCTTAGTATCTTCTTTAAGTTCATTATTAGCGCTTCTTCATTTGAACTTGGGGTTCATATTTGTTTATTGTCTCATTAATCAATTGCTCGACATGCTCAACGACATTTTCATCGATATCCATAATTAGTTTTGTGGTTGCAAAACTTAAAGTAGCATTATTAACACCATCAAGCTTGTTGATAGCCTTTTCAATTTTTATAGCACAGCTAGCACAATCAAGCCCATCTAATAAATATGTTTTCTTCATATCTCCACCTCATATCAGTTGAACAGTGGTTCAACTATAACGATTATAGTTGAATACATATTCATTTGTCAATACCTCATCATGCATTTATAGCCTATTGACTTAATATGATAAAATAGTATTAAGTTATATACAAATAGGGAATTAATCAATAAGGAGATACATCATGGATAAAAGTATCATCAATCATAATTGTGAAGTCATACATCCTGAAATTTTAGAAAAAGTTAAGACAATGATGTCATCAGAGAATGACCTTATTGCTCTAAGTGACTTTTATAAGATACTAGGAGATAAGACACGTATCAGTATTATATGTGCTCTTGATAAACATGAAATGTGCGTTTGTGATCTTGGAGCTCTACTACATATGTCAAAATCAGCTATTTCTCATCAACTTAAGGTGTTAAGAGAATCCAAACTTGTAAGAAGTCGCCGTGAAGGCAAAGTCGTATTTTACTCATTAGCGGATGATCATATAAAGATTCTGTTTGAAGGTGGCTTAGAACATATTCAAGAATAGAAAAACATCTCGGCAATCCGAGATGTTTTAGCGTTTTATGGACATCGCCATTCGACGATATGTATGTCTAATGCCTCTGATCGCCACTGAATAAGCAAAGATATTCTCCGGTAAAGCCATGCCAAGATAACCAGCATCACCAATATGATGAATATCCGCTCCAGCCATTTTACACATCAAAGCAATCTGTTTGATTGTTGAGACATCTGATCCTTCTTGGGAAGTGCCAATGGCTGTTAATGCTAATTTATTTAATGAATGAATATGATCGATCAGATCATGAACATAATCTAGCGTTATCCCAGGTACTGTTCCAACAGCTGGTAGTAAAATAATGTCTGCACCGTTTTCAACAAAGCTATCAATATCCGCTTTGGTGATGATACCGGTGTTGGCTTCTGTTTTGATTCCAGAAGCATGCATCTTGCCGGCTATTAAGATAAGATCATCATGATATATAGCCGATATCTTCTTTAATGATGCATTGATCGTGGCATTATCTACCTTGACTCCTGGATTACCAGTTAATGTAATAAATCTAACGCCCATTTGTAAAGCCGTTGTAGCGTTTTCAATACTTGCTAAACGCCCTTTTGACATAGCCCAAATATTATCCGTTTGATCATTTTCAATGTCCTCATTAACTGGTTCAAGATTTATACCAACTATACAACCAGTAAGATCAGATATTTGCGTGATCAATTCCTTTTTATTAGGTAAACCATTGACAACAGGATCTAATACATCGAAGACATTAAGGTTGATCAATTCAACCCCTAAACTAGCAACGAATTCAGCATTACTAATATTCCCTAACATTGGTTGCGTGGTACCGATGGTTTCAGCCATCATGATCCGCCCTTCACTGTTAGCGATTGCTTCTAAGATTTCTACTTTACTAAGTTGTCGTATTACACTACTTGGATAATCTAGTAATCTGTTCATTATTCACATCTAGCGTAGCGTCTTTTAAGTGCAAGATTATGTTCTTCATAACCTTTAACTTCAGGACCCAGCAAAACTGGCAAATCATAATCGTTTTCTTCCATAATACGACAAATTTCGGTTGTCAAAGACTGAGCAATGAAAGCCCCAGTAATACTGGAAATAGAACAAATCTTTTCGATCCTACCTGTTTCAATTAAAGCATCACCTTGAGGCCCACAGTTATCGATCACAACATCACCTAATTGATAGAGTTTCTTACCACTTGGATGACGACTATTTTCAGCCGTTGTATGTTGCATGCTTGTCATAACGATAATCTTTTGTCCTTCTTCTTTAGCTTTTAATGCCATATCGATGACTAAGCCATTGATTCCAGAATTAGATATAATGATAAAAGCATCTTTATCTTGAACGCTATACATATCATACATTTTTTGCGATATACCCGACCTTCTTTCAAAGATATCATTAGGGTTTTTGAAATCCTCCAATGTTGTATAGCCTTTGATCACAAAATCGTCAGTTCTAATATGATGAAAAGGGACTAAAGAACCCACACGATTGCGTAGTTCTAAGCCAACACCAACTGAATGTCCAGATCCAAACACATGTACAACTCCACCATTCATCATCGTTTCAGCACAGATTTCGGCGGCTTTTACGATATTGGGACCTTGTTCTGTTTCTAGAGTATCTAAAATCTTTATTAGTTCGTCATAAAAATAGTTCATATTTATTTTTGTCATGTTTTCCTCCTACGCATTCCATCTACCCAGATATTTATCTGAGATCTCGCGATTATGGACATCAGCTCCACTAACGTTTGCGCTTAATAATACTGGAGCCTCGTGTCCAGCTTCAACAAGATACTTGTAAGTTTCTGCTGTTAACATTTGCGCGATGGTGTTACCAGTCAATGTGGCCATTTGATTGATCTTAGCTTTATCCGCTACTTCAATAACAACATCAGGATTTGAAACACAACTATCAATAACTAAATCAGCTAATTCAAATAATTTTTTCCCTGAAGGATGCTTAGCTGATACTTTCTTAGCTTCGGCAAGTGAAGTCACTACGATCAGTTTATGACCTTTATTTTTAACTTTCAGTGCCATATCAATGACACAACCTTCATTACCTAAATCACTAGCGATAATAAAAATATCGTTAGGTAATACATTATACATATCCCACATCATATCGATGATATCGCTGCGACGTGTAAAATTCGGATCATCCGCCTCTTCTTTACTAACCTTTCCTCTTACAACCAGATCACGTAGATTAAAACCGTGATAAGGCATTAAACCTCCTGCACGATAGAATAGTTCCATCGTAAAAGCATGATTGTGGTCAACACCAAATAATTGGACTAATCCATTATCAAGCATACAATCACCCATCAGCTTAGCAGCTTCTTGAATTGATTCTTGTTGGCTTTCGCGTACTTTATTTAAGTACTCTTTCCCAACTTTAAATAAATCATGATAAGTAGCCATATAATTCCTCCCTTTTTTATATAAAGCAGGAAGAGGATTAATCCTCCTCCTCAGCTTCCTTGTGACGCGCTGCTTCAGCGATAACTTTATCGGCTATCGGTTGAGGAGCGGGTTCATATCGATCAAACTCTAGTGTGAAACTGCCTCTTCCTTGAGTCATTGATCTTAGTTCTGTCGCATATTTCTGCATTTCAGCCAACGGAACTTCTGCGTTAATACATTGCGCACCATCATCTAGTAGATCCATCCCCATAATGATACCACGTCTTTTGTTAAAGTCACCAATAACTGTGCCAGTGTATTCATCAGGAATCCAAACACTACACTTACCAATTGGTTCAAGCAGGATCGGATGAGCCTTTGGCATACCAGCTTTATAAGCGAGTCTTGCCGCTGATTTAAAAGCTATTTCCTTGGAGTCAACTGGATGATATGAGCCATCATACAGTGTTGCTTTAACACCAACCACTTTATAACCCGCTAATATTCCCTTTTGCATACACTCGCGTAAACCTGATTCAACTGCTGGGAAATATTGGCGTGGTACAGCTCCACCAAATACGGCTTCAGAGAAGACCATCTCTTCAGAATCACAAGGTTCAAAACGAACCCATACATCACCAAATTGGCCAGCTCCACCACTTTGTTTTTTATGCTTTCCTTGGACTTCTGCTTTACCTTTTATCGTTTCACGATACTGCACTTTTGGCTCTAATAGCTCAATCTCAACTTTATATTTATGTTTCAAACGATTAACGATCACATCTA
>CAYNYC010000036.1:10327-14112 GCA_964401415.1 uncultured Erysipelotrichaceae bacterium | reverse complement strand
CCATACAGGTATCATGGATGAAAAATATCATAGTAAACTTAACTATCCCTCCAAAGATCAACGATATCGCTTTGCACTATCACAGCTTGAGTGTTGTTTTAACTATTGCGAACAATTGATCGTTTCTTATGCGTACGGTGACTTCGCTGGTAAGATCAAAAAGATTTCTTTTGAGTTGGAAGAATATCTAAAAAAGAACCTTGATGTAAAGTTTATTGATTGGCCACTTATGGAAAATGATGATCTACCTTATGTGATCCACAAGCTTGATCCAAAACTAAGTAAACAACTTTTCTTTGATGATAATACCTTAACTGGTTCTATCTCATCATTTGAAAGATACTTTAATTGTCCTTATCAATACTTTGTCCAATCAGGACTAAAGACGCAGTCTTTTGATCTTTCGATCAATAGTGCCAAGCTTGGCATCATTCTACATTATGTTATGCAAAAACTTGTTAGTGAGTATCATGAAGACTATACCAAAGCCCACGATAATGATATCCAGATCATCATAGATGATGCCTTTGCTCAACTACTTCAGATTTATCCTTATCATCTTGCGTTGATTGAATTATTAAAACTTAACTTTACTGATATGATCAAACGTTATCTTAAAGATCTCAAAAAACTTGAGGGTAATGCTGAATTCAAACCATTATTGGTTGAGCATCGCTTTAAAGAAGAGATCACCCTCGATGATATCATCATTAAACTCAACGGCATCATTGATCGAATTGATACAACTACAGATACTTATCGCGTCATTGATTATAAATCATCTTCTCATACCCTTAACATCAGCAAGGTTAGAAATGGTCAACAACTTCAATTATTGACCTATTTATGGTTGATCGAAGAAAAGATGGCATTACAACCAGAAGGTGCTTATTACTTATCACTTAATAATAATAGAACCCCTGTTGAATCCATGAAATTTGATCGACGTAAACACGAGTTAAGTATATTTGATCCGACTGACTGGTATCTTTTTTATCTAAAAGAACGCCAACTAAGCGGATGGAGTTTCATAAATCAAAAAGCTAACGATAAGAAAGCCAAAGAAAGAGAAAATTATAAAGGTATCCTAAAAGCGAATTATCAACAATTAGCTACTGAACTGTTAAATGGAGTGATAGCTCCCGCTCCTGAAAAGGAAGCTTGTAAGTATTGTGCCTTCTTGGGGATTTGTCGCTACTATCAAAACACAGATGATGAACAAGAAAGTGCTGGTGATGATGATGCCATGGAGTAAACAACAAGCCTTAGCGATTGAGCTTACTGGTAAAAATATCACTGTTAGTGCTGGTGCTGGTGCTGGTAAAACAGCCGTTTTGATCGCGCGCTTAACAAAAAGGATCATTGATGATCAGATCAGTGTTGAAAACATCTTAGCGATCACTTTTACTGAAGCCGCGGCTAGTGAGATCAAAAAAAGACTAACAAAGAGCTTAGCTAAAGCCTACCTTGATCAACCTACTGCTTACCTACAAAAACAGTTAGCACTTTTAGCTAGCGCTAATATTTCAACGATCCATTCTTTCTGTCTTTATATCATAAAAAACTATTACTACGTCTTACAGCTTGATAAAGCCGTTACCGCTAATATCTTAGATCCCACAATGGCTCAATACTATCAAAATCTAGCCGTTGATAAAGCTATCAATGAAGCACTTTTTGATACAAATAGTTTTTATGAATTGTATCGTTTAAATAATGGTAATGATGTTCAACTAAGCATCATTAAAGCGACGATCATCGAACTAGCCAATGCGGCTCTTGCGACAGGCGATCATATCTTGTGGTTAGATAAGTGCTTAACCAATTATGAAGTTAAAGATAATCTAAATAAACTGACACCAGCGATCACTGATATCTTTTGGCAGATGATCCAAACAAACTTTACGATCTACTTAGATGCTTTAAAACAGCTACAGAGCTTAGTCGATGATAATGAAAGCTTATTGGCGATCACTATGCGGATCCAACATGCTCAACTTATCGCTGAATCGATCAGACAAAGAAATTACCCTCAATACTTAACTCAATACCAAGTTAATGTTCAGATGAAAATCACACTTAACAAAGGCGCACCAGGAACAGAACCTTTGAGAAACGCAGAAAAAGCTTTCCAAGATATTTGTGGTAGCTTGTTTACTCAAGACGTCTTCTTAAAAGATCTAAGTGACCTGTATCCTGCCGCATCAGTCTTGATCAAACTAACTAAGGATTACATTGGTATCTATCAAGCACTAAAGTTAGATAATAAACTAATGGACTTTGATGATATGGAACGTTATGCCCTAGCTATCTTAAGATCAAATAACGCGTTTGTCGCCCAAGAATTAGCCACCCACTTTAGTGATATCTTAGTGGATGAATATCAAGATACTAATACTATTCAAGATACGATCATTAATCTGATCAGTCGTGGTAATAATGTCTTCAAAGTTGGAGATATTAAACAATCTATCTATCGCTTTCGTAAAGCAAGACCAGCGATCATGCAGGCATTGATCGATTACCCAGGTAATAATGATGAAGTAATTTACTTAAGTAATAATTATCGATCAAAAAAATCGATCATTGATTTTAACAATGCTTTATTTGATCAACTCATGAATGTGGAAGGCTTAAACAATCGTTACTTGCTCACTGATGCTGGTGTTTATGGTACTGATGATCAAACAGTCGATACCACACCGGTAGAGATCCATATGTTAGATCTACCAGAAGATGAAGATAAAAAACGTGACAATAAACAGGTCAAAGCTGATTATATCGCTTATAAGATCAAAGAGTTACATGATGTAAAACACGTTCCTTACTCTAACATCTGTGTCTTAGTCACGACCCATTTGATCAAGGATACGATCCGTATTGAACTTGAAAGAAGGAATATCCCTGTCTATGGTAAAGGCTCGGCGGGATTATTTAAGTCGCGTGGTGTTTTAGCTTTATTAAATTATCTACGCTTGATTGATGATCCGAATGATCAAACAGCCCTGCTTAGTGTCTTAGTTTCTTTTTATAGCTTTACTGATGATCAACTTGCTAAATTAATCATAAACGATCGTAATCTTTTAAAGTCATTAAACGATCAATACTTAAATATCTACCAAGATATTCAAACAACGATCAACCTAAAAGCGGAAGTTACTTTATATGAATTAGTAAGTAAGCTCTTATTGATCAATGATTATTATGAGTTATTAAATAATCAACAACAAAAAGCCAATATTGATCTATTATTTGAAACGATCGCTCAATACCAAAAAACATCTGGTAGTATTACTGATTTCTTGCGTTTAGTTGATACTTTACAAACCAAAGATCTAAATGAAGCGATGGCGATCAGTGAAGATGATGACGCCGTTAAGATCATGACTATTCATCAATCTAAGGGATTACAATTTCAACACGTCTTCTTCTTTAGTATTGATCGGGTTAAAACTAACAATCAAAGTTCAAGCTTGATAAAGGTTAGTACTGATATCGGCTTTGGGCTACCTGTAAGTGATCGCCCATATCGCTTAAATAGACCTAACTTAATTTCCCTGGCAATCAAGGAGTATGAGCGTAAAGAAGACTTAGAAGAGCGCATACGTGTTTTATACGTCGCTTTAACCAGAGCTCAAGATCGTCTATACATCATTGATCATCTACCAACTGAAATCAATCCATTGACTTTAACTAGTTTTAACCATCGAAATTATACAACTTGGATCAACCAAGCATTACTTAATATCCCTGATCATCTTTATCAACTGATCATTGTTAATGAG
>CAYNYC010000036.1:0-10227 GCA_964401415.1 uncultured Erysipelotrichaceae bacterium | reverse complement strand
ATTGACTTTAAGACTGATCGTAATGTTAGTGCTAGTGATCTGATCGATCGTTATCAAAAGCAATTAGCTTTATATCAAAAAGCTATCGCGACCATTTATCCCCAATTAAAAATCAAGGCTTATTTATACGCCTTGACTCTTAAAGATTTTATTGATATTACTAATCATTAAACATATCGTAGATATTACTTACTGGTGTTTCTTTATGAATTGCCTCAATTGTCTTAGCTAACATATAAGCAATGGATAAGACTTTGATCTTCGGATCTTTCTTTTCTGGTGATAGCGCTATCGTATTTGTCAGTAGCATTTCCTTAACTGGTGCACTACGGATATTATCCATCGCATTTAATGATAATACACCATGCGTACAACAACAATAAACTTCCTTAGCGCCCTTATCATGTAACATTCTAATACCACCAAGTAGCGATCCGCCAGTATCGATGATATCATCGATCACGATCGCTATTTTATTATCTACATCACCGATCAAGTTGATCGATTCAGCCACGTTGGCTTTCATGCGGCGCTTATCAATGATCGCCACCGTTGAATTAGGTAAACACTCCGCTAGTTTACGAGCTCTAGTCGCTCCACCATGGTCAGGTGATACCACCACCAGCTCTCCATCAAGATGTTTAGCTCTAAAGTATTGACCAAACAGGGATACCGCCGATAGATCATCATTAGGGATCTTAAAGAACCCTTGGATCTGAGGAGCATGAAGATCGATCGTAACTACCCGATTAGCACCAGCTACTTCTAACATATCGGCCATTAATCGCGCGGTGATCGGTTGACGAGCTCTTGATTTACGATCTTGACGAGCATAACCAAAGTAGGGAATTACACAGGTTATCGCCGCCGCTGATGCTCTGCGACATGCATCAAGAGCGATCAGTAACTCCATAACATTATCTGAAACAGGATTACAGGTGGACTGAACAAGAAATACATGTTTACCTCTAACTGATTCTTCAGGTTCAACCAAGATTTCCCCATCAGCGAACTTATTGATCTTACATTTACCGCGGGTGATATTTAGGTAATTACATATCTCATCAGCTAGTTCGATACTACTTGATAATGCAAAGACGATTATTGAATGATTCATTTCGTAATTTTCTCCTTATCCATGTATTTGATCCCATATCCTTTTTTATTCTCTTGGCGAACACGGCCGATAGCCATATCGCCTTCTTCAACATCACACGTTACCGTTGTCCCAGCCGCTACGACCGCTTTTTGTTTAACGGTAACCGGAGCGATCAGATTAACATTACAACCAATGAAGACATCATCTTCGATCGTAGTATGCCATTTATTGACACCATCATAATTGACCGTGACCATGCCACATCCAATATTAACATTTTTCCCAATCGTCGCATCACCACAATAAGTTAAATGCGCACAATTACTATGACCACCAAACTCTGTATTCTTAAACTCCACAAAATTACCTAAGCGATTTCCATCATGAATGATACAATTATTTCTTAAATGGATCCATGGGCCAAGTCTTACCTTATTACCGATAGAACTATCAGTGATCCGAGCATTATCGATATCATTATCATTACCAATTCGCGCATTAAAGAAATAACAACCAGTTCTTATGATATTACCACTACCAATTACTGTCTTACCTTCAATAAAGGTATTAGGATAGATAATGGTATCTTCACCTATTACCACATCACTTCCAATAAAGGTCATTTCTGGTTCAATGATACTTACACCATTACGCATCCAATCATAATTGATCTTTCTTTGAAGCCATTTTGAAGCTTGATATAATTCAATGCGGTCATTGATGCCCATCGCTTCAAAAGGATTTTTGATCGCGACCGCTTTAACTCGATGCTTATGACTTGCAATGATATCAACTAAATCCGTTATATAATATTCTTTTTGAGCGTTATCATTTTTGATCAGTTCCACGTATTCAAACAACAACTTATTATCAAAGGCATAGATACCCGTATTGATCTCTTTGATCTTAAGTTGATTAACGTCACAATCTTTCGCTTCCACGATCTTAACAAAGTTTTCATAATCATCTCTAACAATACGACCATAGGCTTTTGGATCATCCAAGATCGCCGATAATACGACCATTCCACAATCCTTTACTTCATCAAACATCATTTCGAAGGTTTCTGGTTGGATCAATGGACAATCACCATTAATGACTAATGTATATCCACCAACATCTTTTAACTGTTGAGCATAACTGACAGCTTTGCCTGTTCCATTTACTTCTGTTTGAATCGCGTATTCTGTTTTATCTTGTAAATGTTTTTGGACATCTTCTGCTTTATAGCCAATGATCGTAACGATCTTATCAACATTGATCTTCTTAAGATTATCCACGATATGTTCAACCATTGGTTTATCCAATACCTTATGCATTGGTTTAACTAAACTAGATTTCATGCGCGTCCCTTTACCGGCCGCCAGTATAATAGCTGATCTCATAATATCCCCCTTTATATTTTAACAAAATTACAGACTAATAGTGCTTAAATATCAATGATCTTTGACTTTTTCACAAATGGGTATTTTCTTTGGAAGGCATAAACCGCTCTATCGATCAATTCTACTTGGGTTGTGATCGCAAAGACTGTCGATCCACTTCCTGACATTAAGGCGTGATCAAAGCCAAAGTCGAGTAATTCACTCTTTAACTTACCAATTTCTGGCACAAGCTTTAAGGCGCTTTGTTCAAGATCATTACCCATATTAGCTATAATACCATCATAATCACAAGCTATCAGTTCATCTTTTAATCTTTTAGCGTTAGGGTGTGTGAGTTTTTCATAATCTAAATTCTCAAAAGCCAGTTTAGTCGATACCCCTTTATGTGGTTTTACTAAGAAAAGATAAAACGGACACTCAAAGTCAAAGGGTTCAATCTTCTCACCAATACCACTTACATAAGCGGGTTTATTAATGATGCAAAAAGGTACATCAGCCCCAATACTTTTACCAAAGTCCATCATTTCAGTTTGAGTCATCTTTAGATCAAGTAAAGCGTTTAGTGTCTTGATCACAATGGCCGCATCAGCACTACCACCACCAAGACCGGCTTGTGATGGAATGTTTTTAGTTAACTTGATCTGAAACTGATCATTAAAACCATAGATCGCTCTTAAGCCATTGATCACTTTAATGATCGTATTACGTTCATCATTTGGTAAATATCGTCGATTAGCTTGAATCGTTGTCTTAATATCGAAACTGAGATCGATCGTATCAAAAAGATCGATCGGTACCATGATCATATTAAGATCATGATAACCATCCGGTAATCTTTCCACTACATTAAGACATAGATTCAATTTAGCGTACGCTTTAACCTTCATACATTACCTCATAAAGCTTTAAGAAATCACTCATACTCAAGCTTTCAGCACGTCGCTCTTTAGCGATATCCGCTTTTTGTAATAACTCATCAACTTTAGTTTGATCATTAAGATAACCTTTTAAGTTATTATTGATCGTCTTTCTTCTTTGATTAAAACAAGCTTTAACTAGTAAGAAAAAATCTTTTTCCTGTTGGAGCTTTTTACGTTGTTGGGGTACTAAACGGATCACGACCGAATCGACAGCCGGCTTTGGGATAAAGACAAAGGGTGATACTTTCATGATCACCTCCATCTGATATAGATACTGTAAGATAACGGACAAGGCATTATAGTCCTTCGTATTTGGTTTAGCTAAAAAACGGTCAGCGATCTCTTTTTGAACCATCAACGTCATCGCTTTAACATCGATCATACTCTCAATGATCTTAAAGATGATCGGGGTTGTTATATAGTAAGGTAGATTGGCTACGACCACTACCGCTTTATTACGTTTACTTAAATCATCAAAATGTTTTACTAATTGGCACTCTAAGAAGTCTTCATTTAAGACCGTTATATTATGATATGCACTCAAGGTCTCTTCTAAGACACCGATTAGTTTTTTATCAATTTCAAAGGCCAGTACTTCATTGGCGATAAGGGCTAATTGTTCAGTCAAAGCTCCAATACCAGGACCTATTTCAATAACCGCTGTGTTTTGATCAAGAAAGCTTTCCGCTGCGATCTTTTGGACAATGCGTGGTTCAATGATAAAATTCTGCCCATAGCCTTTGTTTGGATATAGTTTGAATTTATCCATGATTGCTTTTGTTTTGGCGATAGTAGCTATCTCTTTACTCATCACTTACTCCTTGTTGGACTAACTCTTTGACTAAGTCATAATCGATATCTAACATGTTTAAGCGTTTCAAGAAAGTTTTGCCATTACAATGACCGATGCTTAACTTAGCGCCAACATACCTTCTTAGTCTATTACTTTTAGCGCTACCTATCAATCCTAAATTACGTAATTGTTCAAGATCAAAGCGCTCAGGATGTTTTTCATAAGTAACAAGCGTGGCTAGAGCCTTCATGATCGTTTCTTGATCCGCGTGTTCCACCCCAACCTTATGTTTATCACGAGCATCATCAGCGATGATAAAAGCATTCTTACAGCCTGAAACTGCTTCATTGATCTTATTGCGTATATAAGTACCTGGGTGATCAGGATCTGTAAAGATGATCACACCGCTAGTTGCTTGAGCTTTTCTTATCAATTCTAACGTTGTCTTTGATAAATGGGTACCATTAGTAATGATAAAATTAGCTTTGATAAAGTTACTAAGTTTGATCACATCACTCTTACCTTCAACAACGATCGTTTCTTTTATTTCCATAACTTAATTTTAACATATCCTTGCAGTGGTTAAACTAAAAAACTATCGCGCAGGCGATAGTTTCTTAATTGTTGTACTAATTAACTTGGCAAACGGTTTGACCACTGGCGTTAGTTGTTTTTGTGCCGAAACCAATGATCGTTACCTTAGGATGTTGTTTACCCAACATTTTTACACGATTGATATATTTCTCTGATCCTACAAATAGGTCTAGAGTATTTTCCGGTACCCCACGATCACCTATGATCGCTTGAAATGGTACACCGGGTTCTAAGCCCTCACCGCTGAAGGTATGATCTTCAATTTCAACGATGGTACAGATTGGCAATTTGGTGGAGCTAGCAAGTAAGTAATAACCCTCATAGGTTATGCCTTCTTCCCAACTGCCGTCGGCCTGTCTTACGCTGGTGTTACTGAATGAGATCCCACTTGATGTTCTGGCAACACCATCGACAGGATAACAGCCTCCACAGTCGGCACCATAGCGCCAAATATTACTAGGAAAGAATACTGCACCGATTTCCGGCTCCCCGTAATATTCGTAAATAGTGGGTTCGGCGTCCACTATTTCAGTTGATTCAGGTATTAACGTTTTAGATAAGAGATTACCAAACATATCATAGGTTATTCGGTAATAGTTCAATTCCTTTTTAGGTGAACCATTACTTACTTTATTAGCTATCCAGTAATATCCGCTAGATGTATTTTCTGGCTGACGATACACTGTTTTCTGTTTAGCGAGTACCGTTTCTTCAACAACCGTTTCAAACGTAAATGGTTCGACTGAGGCGATTAAAGACCCGTTTGTTAATATCTGAGTTGAAAGTGTTTGGAAGATGATATCATTATCATTTTCCGAGCGATTAGTACATCCAATTAAGCCTAGAATCAATAGGATCGCTATTAATTTCAGCTTCATCTTTTGCATAATTGTCTCCTTTCCTCAAGACTGATGCATTTTAGCACAACGAAATAAGCCTTGTCAAACATATGACCCAAACAGGGTTTGATAGTTAATATTCATTTGTTTGATAAATTCCTCATTTTCTATTTCTTTAAGACTAGCGATCTTTTCACCAACATAAGCTACATAAGAGGATTCATTACGTTTACCACGCTTTGGTACAGGGGCCATAAAAGGACTATCGGTTTCAATAAATAGATGCTCTATCCCAATATGTTGAGCGACTTCAACTGGTGTAACCGCGTTTTTAAAAGTCACAGGTCCCGCCAAAGAGATATAATAGCCAAGCTTGATGTATTCCTGAGCCATCTCAATAGATCCGCTATAACAATGCATGATCCCTTTACGCTTAACTGGATTCTCTTTTAATGTTTGATAAGTATCCTGACTCGCTTCACGTGAGTGAACTAAGATGGGCAATTCATGTTTATTAGCTAAAGCGATCTGAGCCATAAATACTTCCCTTTGTTTATCTTTATTATCTTTACGCCAATAATGATCTAAGCCTATCTCACCAACCGCGATAAATTGTTTACTAGCTAATAACTTATCTAATCTTTCTAACATAACATCATCTACTTCATTGGCCTCTTCAGGATGTAAGCCAATCGCTAAGTCGATGATATCATAGTCTTGTTTAAGCTGAAGGGCTCTTTCTACCTGATCAAGACCACAGGTAATGACCAATATCCGCGTGATATTGGCCTCTTTCGCTCTTTGTATGACCTCATCAATATCTTCATTAAAGCTTTCTTCACAAAGATGAGCATGTGAATCAATCCATCCAAGTCTATTTTCCATATTATTTCCCCAAACAGAAGTTACTAAACAAGGTATCTAGTAAATCACCATCATTAATGGTACCTAAGATTGATTTAAGATAAAAGTAAGCTTTCTCAATATCGATCAAAACAATATCTAGTTCCATCTCATCATGTAGTGCTTGAATGGCTTGTGTAATAGAGAGTCTTGCTTGTTTAGCTAAAGCAATCTGTCTTTCATTATTTAAGATATCCTCATCAATGACCATGATCTGGGTCGCAAACATCTGTTCTATCGCTTGAATCAATGGTTTAATATCCTTATTTAAAGCACTGATTGATAACTGGTTACTAAAACCAGCTAGATCAGCTTTATTATAAACGATCAATTGTTTTTTATCCTTAGTCATATTGATCAGTTGTTTTTCATATTCATTGACCGCTTTCGTCGCATCTAAAACAATAATCACAAGATCGGCCTCATCAATCGCCTTTTTAGTCTTATCAATCCCAATTCTTTCAATAACGTCCTCAGTTTCTCTAAGTCCTGCCGTATCGATCAAATTAAGGGTTATATGGTCAAGTTGGATGATTCCTTCCACTAAATCTCTTGTGGTTCCTGGAATATCCGTCACAATCGCTTTATCTTCCTCTAGAAGCGCGTTTAATAAACTAGACTTACCTACATTAGGTTCTCCCACAATGACCGTCTTAATGCCTGTATTGATGATTCGACCGTTTTCAGCCTGTTTAATGATGATATCAAGCTCATCACCCCACGTCTTTAAAGCCGGTAAGACCATCTCATCACTTATCTGTTTAATATCCTCATATTCAGGATAATCAATATTAACTTCAATATTAGCGATAATATCTAACATCTTTTGAATCAGTGGTTCAAGTAGTCGAGTTACACTACCACGAATTCCTTTAATAGCTAGTTTGGCTTGATTAGCTGATTTAGATAAGACAATATCATTAACTGACTCAGCTTGACTTAAGTCAATACGACCATTAAGAAAAGCTCTTTGGGTAAACTCACCAGGTAGCGCTAAACGCGCTCCATGAGTGATACACAAAGACAGGATCTTACGAATGATATAAACCGAGCCATGGCAGCTTATCTCCACAACATCTTCACAAGTATAAGACTTAGGTGCCCTAAAAACACTGATCAATACTTCATCGATCAATTGTTGGTCTTCAATGATGTAGCCATAAGTAATGGTATGTGATTCAACTTTCACTAAATCTTTCGTAAAGATCTGATCAGCGATACTGATCGCCTCAGTACCACTTAAGCGCACAATACCGATCGCCCCCTCTTGTAAAGGAGTACTTATGGCACATATCGTATCAAATAACATAGGTTCACCTACCTAAGATAATATCAGTTAGCTGTTTTACTTCATCAATCAAATAAGTAGGCTGTAAAGCACTAAGTTGTTTTTTATCTCTAAAGCCCCATGAAACACTAAGCGTATCAACTAGCGCATTTTTACCAGTTAAGATATCTACATCAGAATCACCAACATATAATACTTCTGAATTATCTACTTTAAGATCACTTATCATGTTTAATAAGATATGGGGGTCAGGCTTAACCACTGAATCCTTTTCCATACCAAAGACCATATCAAAAAGACCCGGGAAATAATGTTCAACGATCTTAGTCGCAAAATCATGAGGTTTATTAGTCAATACCCCAAGTTTAATCTTTTTAGCTTTAAGTCCTTTTAAGACATCACTAATACCCAAGTATTCCTTGGTGTTATCTAACATGTGGTGATTATAGTAACTATCAAATAGCTTATCCGCAACCCTAGCACCAGACTTACAACAATCAGGTAATAGATTATCGATCATCTTTTGTTTACCATAACCAACCATTTGTTTATACTTATCAACACTATGAATCGGTAACCCCATCTCTATCAGCGCATAATTACCAGCTTTAGCTAGATCATGGATTGTGTCGAGTAGTGTACCGTCTAAATCAAATATTACCGCTTGATACATATATACCATCCTTAATACCAAGATTATACTTCATTTGAAGGGGAGAGACAAACATTTGACTTATAGTTAATAATCATTCCATTTGCTTATATAACCATCTAATTAAAATTCGATCTATCTAATTCACTCAATTATATATTTAGATTTTAGATCATTGTACCTATCATATTTAATATATCTTTCTTTTTGTAACCTACCAACCACGATACCCTCATCAATACCTTGATCATTTGCGAACTTTTTAATAGCTTCTCTAGAAAAATCTTCTTCTACAACAAACTGTTCAAAACGATCTTTTGGAATAAGTACATCTTGTGCATATTCATCAGCAATCTTTTCTTCTTCATCGCTTATGACACATTTTTCACTGATATGTCCATAAACAATATGAGCAAGTTCATGATAGAGACTAAACCAAAAACGATCTGCATCTTTGCCTCGCACAGTAAGTCCCATTACTATTTTATTACCATCATAGAATGTTGCTCCATGCAGAAATGAACCTTTAATATGAGGTAGAAAAATCACTGCAATACCATAATCGGCTAATAATGATATCAACTTATCACAAAAGACACTTGGTTCTTCCTTGGTCATTTTACGTATATCCATTATTATTTCTGGAATTTTTTCTATGTTTACTGGTTTGGTTTCAATTTGCCTTGCCTCATATTTAGCTTTTTGTGCCCAAGCTAATAATGAATAATCTGTACTCTCATTATTGCCCAGTTTTCTACAAGCAATTTTTAGTACTAAAGTGTCTTTGATTAAACCTAGTTTAACAACCTCAAAATACTTACGTAAATTGAGTACTCTGTCAATATCTTTATTTGTTTTAGCTACCCAACCATTTTTTGTCATTTCATTATAAGGAAACAATTTAGCGATCGCTATATCTGTTTCCATTTCGCTTTCAGCATTTATCTTGGCTATCTTCTCCCGATATATAGATTCTAAATTAAGCCAAAACTGTACCGGGACTCCTAGTACAACTTCAAGGCGCAGTGCCATATCAATCGTTAATTGTACTTCTCCATTAATAAGCTTACTGATATGTTTTTCAGACATATCCATCCGTAATGCGAACTCTTTCTGACTCATTTTTCTATTAATAAGCTGTTCTTTTATTGTAGCTCCTGGTGGCGTAGCAATTATTTTTTTGTTTCTGATCATATCTTCTTACCTCCTGTTTGTAAATATTATTAATGATAATCAATTATCTCTATAATAAATACAACACTATCATCACTTTCATGTTTTCTAAAAACCAGACGATGTGGGTGAATTAAATACATAGCATATTGATCTTGTCTCTTCCCTTTGAGAAGATGACAACCACCTATTTTGAATCGCAGTAAGAATTCAACTGATTCAGCTGCTTTAATCTGATCTATTCTTTGATGAATTTTCTCAGCCATCTGGGACCCATGTTTCTTTTCGGCTTCACTCGCATCTGTGCATTGCTTTTCAAGCTTCTTATTTTTGTATACTATGTGCAAATCTTCACCTCTTATCATATTTACCTGTAAGGTAAATATATTATAGCATTCGAAATTATTTATAGCAATTATTAATTTACCTGTAAGGTAAATTATATATTTCAATCTGATGTTTATTTTAACAAGATTTGATTCTGTTAGTTGGACATTAGTAATATCAATAATATTGAGCCAACTTCCAATGCTTTTTTATAAGTAATATCTTGTCGAACACCAGCATAACCAACTAAATTA
>CAYNYC010000035.1:0-14346 GCA_964401415.1 uncultured Erysipelotrichaceae bacterium | reverse complement strand
TTCAATTAAGGTGAACCCCTTTTTGGATAATTTTTTCTTCATAATAATCCTCCTATGATAATTAAACATCAAAGATTTTATTTAGTCAACAATAATTAATATTAATAATTGCTCATCGTCAATAATTTATTGATATTATCTTGGTTTTTACAGTATTCATAAGCTGTTTCACGAGTGATCATTTGATCCTTGATCAGTCTTACTAAGTGCGAGTCAAGTGTCTGCATGCCAATGCGGGCACTAGTTTGGATAACGGTCTCTATTTGGAAGACTTTGTTTTCTCTAATTAGATTAGCGATCGCATCAGTCATTAACATGATCTCAAACGCTGCTAAGCGTTTATGGTTGGTGAAATCTGGTACAAGGGCTTGTGAGATAACCGCTTTTAGTACTCCGGATAATTGAGTACGAATTTGCGCTTGTTGATGAGGTGGGAAAACATCAATGATACGATCGATTGTATTGGCCGCTCCCGTTGTATGAAGAGTTGAGAAGACTAAATGGCCTGTCTCGGCGGCTGTTAAAGCTAAACTGATCGTTTCATGATCACGCATTTCACCTACTAAGATAACATCAGGATCTTCACGCATCGCACTTTTTAAAGCAGCTTGAAAACTCTGTACATCTCTTCCAATCTCTCTTTGATTTACCATTGATTTTTCTGATGGATGAAGATATTCGATTGGATCTTCAAGTGTTAGGATGTGTTTGGCTTTGTTTTGATTGACATGATTGATCATGGCTGCCAAAGTAGTAGATTTACCACTACCAGTGGGACCAGTTACTAAGATCAATCCTCGCGGTAGTACGGCTAAATTCTTAAACATTTCTGGCAACTCAAGTTTATCGATCGTTGGAATTTCATTTTTCAAAAGACGCATAGCGATCGCATATCTTTCATTTTGACGATAAATATTCAACCGATAACGATTATTTAACTCATCAGAGTATGCTGTATCAATATCATTACCATTATTGAAAAGAATAAGTTGTTGAGGACTCAATAAGTTAACGATTAGATCATAAACTTCTGATTCTTGCATCTTAGGTAGATCTAACCTGATTAATTCACCAACTTTACGAACTGTTGGTTGTTTGCCAACCACTAAATGAATGTCTGAACAATCATTATTATGGGCATAAAGTAATATTTCTTTAAACATACAGCCTCCAATCTTTAATCTAATGTATATAGGATCCTTATTCCTTCTTCAACACTTGTTATACCGGCATTGATTAGTTCTAATACTTCATCTCTTAACATTCTGGTCTTTTGTTCGGTCACATAACTTAACATCTTCTCGATTCCAGCTTTATTAGAGATCATTCTTTGTAGATTAGCATCGATCAATACGATTTCAAAGACAGCTGTTCTACCTGTATAACCAGTATTATTACAATGTGAACATCCCTTACCACGATGGGCAGTTTTAAGTTCTGTCTGTAATAATAGATTATCGGCTTGTTCAACTTCATATTTTTCTTTACAATAAGGACAGATTTTTTTAACTAATCGTTGAGACATAACACATTTAACTGATGATGCGACTAAATATGGCTCTACACCCATATCCACAAGTCTTTCAACCGTTGATAAAGCATCATTGGTATGAATAGTTGATAAAACAAAATGGCCTGTGATAGCGGCTCTAATCGCAATCTGAGCCGTTTCACTATCACGGATCTCACCAATCATAATTGTATCAGGGTCTTGTCTTAAGATTGATCTTAATCCACCCGCAAAGGTTAAACCAGCTCGTGGATTAACTTGTACTTGAGTGATACCGTTAAACTTACGTTCAATTGGATCTTCAATCGTAATGATTGCTTTTTTCACATCGGCTAATTGTGATAACATCGAATATAAAGTGGTTGTCTTACCACTACCAGTTGGACCTGAAACTAATAAGATACCATGAGGTAAATGTAATACTTTCGCAATTGTTTCTCTGGTTTGTTCTGATAAACCTAAAGAACTCAATTCATAAGATATATTACGATCAGCTCCTAATAAACGCATAACAATTTTTTCACCATAAGGTGTAGGTAGCGCTGAAACACGGATATCAACAACTAAGAACTCACTCTTAAATTGAAAACTACCATCTTGAGGAATACGTTTCTCAGCAATATTCATCCCACTAACGATCTTAATTCGCGTTGAGATATGTTGATGGATCTCACTACTAACTTCATTGTATAATTGGAGATCTCCATCTACTCTAAAACGAATTCTTGTGATATCCTCTTGTGGCTCAATATGTATATCACTAGCATTCTGTTGGTAAGCATCTAATATCAAACTATTAACTAGTTTGACTATTGGTGATGAACCAACTCTTTCAGCCATGTCTTCATCCATAATATCTTCCATATTAAGGACATCATCACTGTCTTTATATTCATCTTTTATATCACGAATGATATTGTCGGCTGAATGTTTGGAATAAACCCGATTGATCGCTTTTTCTATTTCTGATGATGGCGATAATACGGTCTTTACCTCTAAGCCAGTTATCATACTAACATCTTCCAAACAAACATAATCCAAAGGATCGTTTGTAGCGATAGTAAGAGCACCGGCTTTAATATTGATCGGTACGATACTATATTTTCGTGCTAAGCCCTCTGGTACTAACTTAACAACATCTAATTCAACACTAAAAAGCGGAGCTTCAAGATACTCGATCTGTAATCTTTTAGCTAATGCTCTCAGGGTATCCTTTTCATCCGCATACCCCAACTCCATGATGACAGTACCGAGTCTTTTCTTTACAATTTTTTGTTTAGCTAAAGCTTCTTCTAGCTGCTCTTGGGTTATTACTCCTTCTTCAACCAGTATTTCACCCAGTCTGACAATTTTCATTACGCATTCCTCCTTGCAATACCTATAAAATGTTTTATAATCGAAACATAGAGGTAAACTATGCAACTATACTACTCTTTTTTGATCTTTACGCTAGGCGCAATTTTTGGTTCATTCTTAAATGTTGTTATCTATCGCTTGCCACGTCATGAATCGATCGTTCATGGTTCTTCTCATTGCACCAACTGTCAAACACCAATCAAAGCATATGATCTAATTCCAATCATCAGTTATCTTATATTAGGTGGTAAATGTCGTAAATGTCATCACCCAATAAGTTTGCGCTATCCTTTGATTGAATTATTAACAGCAGTGTGTTTTTATTTGATGTATCAAACATTTGGATTAAACTTTAACCTAGCGATCGGTCTTATTCTAACAACTATTTTGATCATCATTACTATGATCGATATTGATACCATGGATATCTATGATCGCTTTCATATCATGATCCTTGGCTTAGCGATCACCTATCTATTCATTACACCTGTACCGATGATCGAACATGTGATTGGTTTTTTCATCATTAGCATTCCACTTTACGTGATCGCTTATTTAACCGGTGGTATAGGTGGTGGAGATATCAAACTGATGGCTGTTAGTGGTTTACTGTTAGGATATAAAGCAACCTTAGTAGCCTTCTTTATCGCTGTAGTCTTAGGTGGTATCGTGGCAATGGGCTTATTAGTTACTAAGCAGAAAGAACGCGGTTCACAAATGGCTTTTGGTCCTTTTCTATGTCTTGGTATCTACTTTGCCTATCTTTATGGTAATCAAATATTTAATTGGTATCTTACCTTATTTAGTTGATTATTTTCCAAGGTCTGGATGAGCTACATCACTTGAACTACCAGATCCTGTACCTGAGGCACTATATTCACCTGTATAATCAATCTTATTTAGTTCTTGTAGTTGTTCGATTGAATAGACACTAAATTCAAACGTAGCCACACTTTCTAAGAAATCATATGATGAATATGAGATAAATATTGATGTATCCCAGTTAGTAACTTCATCTAAAAAGTAGAGATATCTAGCATATGTAGTACTAACTACAAATAGATGTCTTGATAATAACAAATTAATATCACTTGTTGGTAAAACCTCGGTTTTACCAATTTTATTATGATATGTATCAACAAGTTCCTTAATCTTATAATCATACTCTGCTGGAAACTCAGTAAGCGCCACTGGTGTTACAACTTCAGGTTCACTAAAACTTGTCTCCAATACTTTCATATTGTATTTAGTTGTCAATGGTAATACCCAGCGCTCAAATTCAGCTTCATTGATAGGTTGTTCAATTTCATTCATTGATGTAACAACTTCTTCAAAACTAGTATTAAGTTTATTCCTTAAACTTTCAATATTAGGCAATGTTGCTTTTAAGACCGCCTGTTGACTTTCAAGATCACTTAATTTTTGCTTGTTGGCATTAAGATCCGTTGACATTGGTTTTAGTAAAAACATATACATCGCTGCTGCTATGCCAATAAAGCTTACAAAAAATAGCAGGAAGGCTTCTCTTTTCGATACTCCTTTCATCTTAATTACCTCCTTTCAACATACACCTTATAACGCCTCGGTATAATCCATAATCAGTATCATATCCATAACCTTCATATGATACATCCGCAAACAGATTTGTATGTTGAAGGCTTAGTGCATAATTAGATGCTGATGATGGTTTATAGGAAGCAAATTCAACATAAACAGTGTTCTCTTCATATGTTAAAGAAGTGTATCGGATATCACTTGGTCTTTCATAATATAAGATATCTAATATTTCTGAATCATATCTTGGTATTTGATCAAGAACTTCCTTTATTGAAGTGACTTTTACCTCAATATCAGCTAAAGCAACAATTTTCTGTTGAATATCATTAACTTCAGTAATCTTTTCTTTGTTTGAAGGATCATTAACATAAGCTTCGATATCTTTGATCTTATTCTTAACAACGGCATTGTCCACAAACAGTTTTATCCCAAATGCCCCTAATATCAAAATGGAAAATACGATAATCGCTAAATAGATACGAACTGGAGAGGTTTTACTAGCTACCGCCTTTTGTTCATCAAGATAACTTTCATAAAGATTCATGTCTGTCTTTTTCATCATATCACTTCCTTATCAATGTACCGACCGCATTAATATAACGCTGTTGGTATTCTACTTCTGATTCGATATAACGTGGTTTATCAAGAATTTCGCAGGGTATCATTAGCTCTTCATTGATACGATCTTTGATCACAGGTAAAATATTATCTAGTCCTGTTAAAACAATCTTTTTGGCGTTTTGACCTTCGTATCGCGTATAAGAAAACTGAACCATTTTATTGATATTATCAACGATACTATTAACAAAAGATTCTTCGCTTTCTTCGTTAAAAACGATCAACCGATTATTACGAGATAATGAATACTCACCATTTTCAAACAAATACAAACGTAGATGATTATTAGCAATATCTGCCAATATCAATTGTTGATTATCCGTGAATATATCAAGATCACTTGATAGTTTAATTATGGCATTAGTCGCTGAATCGATTGACTTTATCTTTAACTTACAATCTTTTAAAACCCCGATATAAGTTTCCAAAGCTTTGTCTTGGATCGCCACAGCTAGTATCCGATAAAGTGAGCGTTCATTCTCCGATACCTCTTCCAATATCCTGTAATCCATAACATAATCTGGAGTTAGATTTAAGACACTCATCATTTCACTTCTTACCAATAATGGTAATCTTTTTTCTTCAATCCTTGGAACGACTAATTCACGATAGATGATTGATGAGTTGTTTATACAAAGATAAACATCTTTATCATTAAAACTATCCTTTTTCAATGTATCACTTAACAATTCCCTGAACGCTTCAACATTGGTTATCCCTTTATCGGATATCCACTCTTCGGGAAAATCAAAAGATTCTTTTTTCTTAATGACGATCTTCCCTTTTCTCACTTTTGCTTGGACTAAGTAAACACTACTACGGCCCACTTCAATTGCAAGTGCCATATAAATCCCCCCTTTTTTTATATTAACCAATCGATTCATACATCTGAAAGATTGGTTGAATTATCGAAATAACGATAAATCCGATGATAATACCTAATACGACAATCATTAACGGCTCCATTAAAGATACCATACGTTGTAAAGCGGTATCTGCTTCGTTATCAAAATAATCAGCTGTACTATTTAAGATATCACCAAGTGAGCCTGACTCCTCGCCAATATAAATCATTGATGATAACATCGGATCAAATGATCCAGTATCACTGATTGATTTAGAGATCAATTCTCCTTTACTTACATCCATGATAACATCAACAAACACTTCTTCTAAATAAGCATTATTTAAGACTTGACTAGTCGTCTCTAACATATCGATTGTTTGAACACCGCTTGAATATAACGATGATAACGCTCGAGCACATCGAGCAGAATAAATGGTTTGATTAAGTTTACCAATGATCGGAAAGAACAACTTAAGCTTATCAAAGCTGACTTTCACTGATCTAATATTCAAACTTAACTTAATAGCCACAAACAACAATATCAATACTATTAGAATACTAATCCAATTATCAATAATAAAATAGCTGAATCCTAAAATGATCTTAGTTGACCAAGGCATGTCTTCTGCCGCAAACATTGCCGTGATCGTCGGTAAAACAAAAAGGACTAACAATAAAATTACCGCAAGTGAAACTATACCCAAAATTATCGGGTAAAGACTTGAAGCCCTAATTTTACTATTAATCTTTAATTCTTTCTCATAGTGATTAGCCATCCTCATTAAGCTTCCATCAAGTGTACCACCTAATTCTCCAGCAATGACCATGTTTATTAACAAACTAGGAAAAGCGCCCTTTTGCATTTCCATTGATTTAGATAATGAATTTCCCTTTTGAACATCTTCATACAAACGATTAAATATGCGATAAGATTTGGTATTATCAGCCTTGTTACGTAACATTTCCAACGCTTGAATAATTGGAATACCAGCATTGATCATCGTACCAAGTTGACGACAAAAAATTACGACACTCTTTAGTTTTAATCTACTTACAGTATCCGCTACGATGCTTTGTTCCGAATATTCGAGTAAGTATAACTGTTTCGCTTTCACCGCCTGAATTAGATCTTGTTCTGATTCTGAATGGTAAATATCCTTGATTGTCTTCCCTTTGTCGTCAAGAACTGTAACACTATATGTTTTCATAACTATCACCCCTATTGTTCAATCGTCATCCCGCGAACTACTAATAATACTGGTGTATCTACTCCACTACCACCCGTTATTGGATCCATAACCATAAACGGAAAATTCTCAAATGCTACATCATCGTATCTAACTCTAACATTACCAGAACCACTGAAGGTATCACCAATGATCGCCCCATTAACATAACCGGACCCAGAGACATAAACATCAGCATTTGGTGCATAGTAAAGTGTCACTGTCGCTCCTGATGAACCGGATATACTTACTGTTTCGCCACCTGTCACAACGTAACCATTAAAAGCTGCACTACCTCCTATAGAAAGATTGAGATTTGCAGCCATCAACGACATATTATAAACCGCTGAGCCACCCACTGATAAGGTTACCGGATAAGTATTCTTACCCGATTTATAAAATATCGGATCTACGTAAACAACTAATTTTTCTGGACTTTCAACTGCCCCAACTGGTGTACTGCTTGTGAACCCTAGTGTTATGCGATTACTATCACTTTTTAAAGCTGTTTCTGGAGTATTCCCCGTCACATAAATCGTCAAAGAGCCATTACCAATGATCTTAAAATATCCATCTAAGTTTAACTTATCAACAACAAGATATTTGTCTGTATCTCCGACATTGATTGTAAAATAATTATCAGTGTTTCCTGCCGTTATACTAAAGGTAGGTACATAATACCATGATGAAGTTGTTGGAATATCATAGACAGTTCCACCAATGTTCCAATCTGACTGAATCAAACTACCATCACTTTGAATCAGTTGATAGTAGCTACCCCATGGTCTTAAAATAGAGTATTCAGGTAATCTAGCGAGTGTAGCCTTGTTGGGATAAGTAGGCATAACGATAGGTGGGAACTCATGCACTTCATCAAGTGGATCTACCGCATCTAGTCCCCCTTCGGTTATCGTATGATTGATGTTACTTGTATTACTAAAGATATCCGTGTCAATAAGATCCCCTGAGGCATCAAACAACGATGGATCTAATTCGATCGCTGGTACACTAGTTGACCAACCCAAAGTAATCGCGTCAGAACTGGTTGAATAAGTTGATATAGGAGCTCCGATTACTTGAGAGCTACCTGATAATTCAAAGGTCGAATTAACCATGACCGCTTTATCGATCACAAAGCCTGAACCATCACTACTAATACTGTAGTCAAAATTATAGGTGGTAACTAAAGTACGATCATACCTACCAAAGTAACCAGTAGAAGTGATCACATAGCTATGATAGGTATCATCAACAATACCATTATAAGCTAGGTTAACATCTGCATACGGTGTTATATCATTATTCTCTGATAAAACTACTTGTTGGTAATTATTTGTAGTAACATAACTTTCAACAGCAGTGATAAAAGCTTGGACACTCAACGCTGGTGATTGTTGAGAAAGAGCTGCTATATGATCTTCAAACTCGGTAACAACTTTAGTCATACCAGCCTCAGCTGTATAATAAGCTGTAGTATGTTCTTCTGTTTTCATAGATTGGTTAAGATTATTGTGAGTTAAGACAACCAAAGCACCAAGCAGAACTGTTAAGACCAAAAAGATGATCATAACAGTAATAAGAGCCATACCATTTTTATTTTTTAGTATTCTCATTCTCAATCACCTTTCCTTAAATAAATTCTGGTTTCAGCTGAGACTTCACTACCCTCATCGTTGGGAGTAGATACAACCAATAAATCTAAAAAACTACCATCACCGGCTATGTCTATCTCAAAAAGCGAGATGTTTTTAGCCAATTGGAGACCATCTCGATAGATAATATTATTAGTCAAACAATACTCAACAGCGTTAACATTGACGCATCCATCAGCTTGTATTACTTCCTGATTTGATTTGCGGATGTCTTTCTCAAAATTAACTGTTACGATTCTGACATTTTCTTGCCTAATGATATCTGAATTCTCAGATTTAAAAAAGTCCGTTGAAAAGACCACAATACCAACCACGCCTGCTGAGATGATCGTTATAAGTGCTATGACAATGATCAATTCGATTAAAGTAAAGCCTTTTATATTTTTTTTCATATCATGCTCCAAAACTTAAAATTGATTCGATCTGACTGTTTTGTCCGGCAATAGCTTGATTTAAAGAAGCTACATTGACCACCGTCGTAACGAATTCAGCAGTTGGAGATGAGAAAGTAATCACGATAGTAATCTGAAAATTATCTTCAGTTTTTGAAAGTGTATAAATTTGATCAACATGAGAATCAATAGTAAAACCCTGATCACTGACCAATTCACCGATCAGTTCATCATTTGCCAGTGATTGACTATAATAAAATAATGTTTCGCTTACATCTTGAGCTATATAATTTGATGATAGGTTTGCTTTTGATAATAGATTCATTTTTGCCAAGACTAAAAACGCTGGATAGATTGCTACTGTAATCATTCCAAAGATTGCTAAAGCTATAACTATCTCTATTAACGTCATACCTCTACTTTTTTTCATGATTCACCATACTAAGTTTATTTTACCACCATATCCTTTAGTTTAAAAGATAAATGCAAATGCTCAAAATAAACATAATCGTTATAAAATAACCAAATATTCCTTATTACTTCCTATATTATATAGTAACTTGTAAAAATTTGATATATTTTTTAGTTATAGCAAATTATGATCTATTTATACTATGCTTTGTCAATGATTGAACAATAGAATAATTTTAATGCTTCAAACATCGCCTGGGCATCTTGTGAACCCATTGTTTCAACAGCAGAATGCATAGCTAATTGCGGTAATCCAATATCAACCGATGTCACACTAACATGACTTAAACTAATGCCTCCCAATGTTGCACCATTGCGTAGATCAGAACGACATGTATAATCTTGATGGTTAACACCAGCTTTTATACAGATATCTTTAAAGATACTTGAACTTAAAGCATTAGTTGTATAATTGACATGATGTTTGATCACAACACCCCCATTTAGTTTTACTTTGTTAGTAAGATCACTTTTAACAGCAGCATTAGGATGTAAAGCATGTCCATTATCAGCACTAACTAACATTGATTTACTAAGCGCTGGATAGATACTGATCGATTCTGCTAAACAAATTCGATTTAAGATGTCACTTAAAAATGTTGAATCAGCACCACCTTGTGTTAGACTACCAATTTCTTCATTATCAAAACAGCAGTACACTTGATTGGTCTTTTGATCATCTGTTTCTATAAATGCCTTTAATGAAGTGAAAGCACAAGCAAGATTATCAAGACGAGGCGATACGATAAATTCATGATTGATCCCACTATACGTTGCTTTTTGACGTGTATACAGATAAAGGTCGTAATCACATAGTTCATAGCCCGAAAACATATCCGTTATTAACTCTTTCAATTTTCCAGGTTTATCAGTTAATCCCATTATTGGTAATAGATCAACTTGTGGATTGAGATTATTACGATCATTTACTTCTCTATTTAGATGGATAGCTTGGCTAGGTATAACTAATAAATCTTTATCGATATTGATAATTTCCGTTTTAAATTTGCCATCTTTTTTCAAAATAACACGACCAGCTAGTGATAGTGGACGATCTAACCATGAATACAAAATAACACCACCATACCCATTAGTATTAAGCTTTAAGTAGCCATTATCAACGATTTCCTCACCTGGTTTGAGTGAAAAACTCGGTGAATCACCATGAGAGGCTACAATATTAAAACCGTTTTCAATTTTTGGATCATTAAATTTGAAAGCAATGATCGATGAGTCATTCCTGATCACAAAATACTTACTTCCTTTTTGCAATTGCCAGTCTTCTTTTTCAGTCAATTCTTTAAATCCATTAGCTAATAAAAGTTCGCTAATATTTACAACACAATTATAGGCATTAGGCGTCTTATCTATAAAAGTCATTAATTCTTTATTTATATCTTGATATTTCTTTTCCATTTTATCCTCCGTTATTCATGATTTACTTCAAAGCTGCATGTTTTACTAATTGATAAAACAATGGATGAGCATTATTGGGTCGACTTTTAAATTCTGGGTGGAATTGTACAGCCACAAAGAATTTCTTATCTTTTAGCTCAATCGTTTCAACGATCACATCATCTTTTGATGCTCCACTAATTAACAGTCCCTTACTAATTAATATATCACGAAAATCATTATTAAACTCATAACGATGACGATGTCTTTCATTTATAACATCTTGTCCATAGGCTTCATACATCTTTGTGTTCTTCTTGATGTAGCATGGATAACTACCTAAACGCATTGTTCCACCTTTGGGAATGTTACCCATTTGATCAGGCATAAGGTCAATAACATTATACGGATTATTGCTAGAAAACTCGCCGGAATTGGCCTTTTCAAGATTACAGACATTACGCGCAAACTCAATAACCGCAACTTGCATACCTAAACAAATTCCAAGAAATGGAATATCGTTTATTCGAGCATAACAACATGTAGTGATCATTCCTTCAATACCACGATAACCAAAACCACCAGGAACAATTATGCCATCAATATTAGCTAATTTCTCTTTGACATTATCTTCAGTTACTAGTTCACTATCAACCCATTCTATTTCAACCTTAAAACGTTGTTGATAGCCAGCATGCACTAATGCTTCCGCAACTGATAGATATGCATCATGCAACTTTACATATTTGCCAACGATCGCAATCCTTAGCTTTGTTTGACTTTTAGCGATGTTATCAGCTAACTTTAACCATGATGAAAGATCAGGTTCATTATCACCTAAACCTAGTTTTCTACTGACTACACGATCAAAACCATTATGATGCAACATTAATGGAGCTTGATATAAACTTGGTAAAGTAATGTTTTCAATAACACAGTCATTATCAATATTACTAAACATCGCTATCTTATCAATTACTTCTTTATTCAGCACTTTATCACTTCGAGCAATGATGATATCAGGATTTAAACCAAGTGATTGCATTTCCTTAACCGAATGTTGGGTCGGTTTTGACTTATGTTCTTGTGAAAATGACAAATAAGGAATTAATGTTACATGAACAAAAAGACAATTCGCCCTTCCTACTTCTATTGCAGTCTGGCGAATTGCTTCAATAAATGGTTGACTTTCAATATCGCCAATTGTTCCTCCGATTTCAGTGATTAAAACATCGGGATGACTAGCATCAATAGCTTTTGCGATATAGTCTTTAATTTCGTTTGTAATATGAGGAATAATCTGTACCGTTTGTCCTAAATACTCCCCGTTTCTTTCTTTATTCAAAACGTTCCAATAAACTCTGCCTGATGTTAGGTTTGAATAACGATTGAGGTTTTCATCAATGAATCTTTCGTAATGGCCTAAATCCAGATCAGTCTCTGAACCATCATCGGTCACAAAAACTTCGCCATGTTGATATGGGCTCATTGTTCCTGGATCAACATTCATATAAGGATCAAATTTAAGAGCTGCGACCTTTAGCCCCTTAGCCTTTAATAGGCTTCCTAATGAAGCGGCAGTTATCCCTTTACCAAGTCCTGAAACAACTCCACCGGTCACAAAGATATACTTAGTCATAGTTGCACCTCTTCCCCTTTTAAAACACTAAATGATTTTCATTGAGTGTATAAGATCTGCTTGATTCATAAATAAAACATAATACTAAAAGTATCACAATCACCACATTTGTCAATAATATTTGATCAATTCTCTACTAATTTCATTTTAAGCATATCTTTATTAACTGTCCATAAAATACATAACTAATAAAAAAGAAGATAATAATACCTTCTTTAAGAATTTATATGATGAAATACCAAACCACAACAATGATACCAAGAACGATACGATAATAACCAAACATCTTAAAATCATGCCTTCTAACATAATCCAGTAAGAATCGAATAACAATGATAGATCCGACAAAAGCAATTGCCATACCTAAAGCCAAGATCGTTAATTCACTTCCTGTAAAATTCCAACCAAATTTAACTACTTTGATCAAGCTAGCACCTGCCATCGCTGGAACAGCTAAGAAAAAAGAGAATTCAGCGGCCACGTAACGACTGACACCTAATAACATTGAACCTAAGATAGTTGAACCAGAACGAGATGTTCCAGGAATTAGCGCTAACATTTGAAAACAACCAATCTTGAACGCATCAAGATAACTTAGATCATTTAGATCACTAACCTTCGGTTGTCTTTCTTTATTACGATCTTCGATCAAAATGAATAGTATTCCATAGATTATCAAAGCCATAGCGATGATCAAGACATTATCATAGAATAAAGCGTCAATAACGTCATTAAACAAAACGCCAATAATACCAGCTGGTATCGATCCAATCAAAACCTTGCCCCAGATCGTCAATATGCGCTTTTTTTCAACGATCTTATATTTCTTACTAAATGGATTTAGTCTATTAAAGTACAAAACGACAACAGCAAGTATTGAACCCAGCTGAATCAAGACTAAGAAAACTTCTTTAAACTCAGCGGTAACTTTAAGTGGTATCAATCCATCAAACAACAACATATGACCAGTACTACTTATTGGCAACCATTCAGTGATGCTTTGAATTATGCCTAATATGATAACCTTAATGATTTCTAGTAATTCCATAGTTTTGTTTCCTTCAATTCAAGATCATTGTCTAATCTATGTTTATTATTGTATCATATAAATATGAAAAGATATTACATAGTTTTTAGTGGTCAAGTTCAAGGAGTTGGTTTTCGCTATACTGCCACAAACATAGCTAAAAACTTACATCTAACAGGTTGGATCAGAAATATGGTCAATAGTAATGTTGAGATGGAAGTTCAAGGTGAACAATCAGCGATCGATCAATTATTGAACCATCTCATCCATAAAAGCCGTTGGATCGTAATTGAAGACTATTCAATCAAAGAGCTAAACATTAAGGAAGAAGAGACCTTTGAGATAGTTTATTGATCCGTCCCAAATAATAACCTTTATCCAGTTCAAGGAGATAGTTTTCGTTATCGAAATGAATTGACCATATTCGATCATTATCGATTGTTTTTAAGTACTCTATCTGCTCTTTACTATTTAAACGATAGATATTGCTATCGCCATCAAAGACGATCATATAAAGCTCATCAACATTTACCACAAATGATGAGATCAACATGTTAGTGAACTTATCACTAACCAGTCTTAAAGCTTCAGTGTTTAGATCAAGACTGTACAGTTCGCTATTTGTCTTTTCTAAGGTAAAAAACAAGCGACCATTA
>CAYNYC010000034.1:0-14506 GCA_964401415.1 uncultured Erysipelotrichaceae bacterium | reverse complement strand
GCATTAAGAATCAAAAAGCCATACTCCAAAAGTACGCTGACGACAACGGATTCGGAAACACGCAGTTTTTCGTTGATGACGGATACAGTGGCACGAACTTCGACCGCCCTGACTGGCAGCGCCTCATTGCGTTTGCTGAGGAAGGCGTCATCGGCACAATCATCATCAAAGACATGAGCCGTCTCGGTAGAGACTACCTCAAAGTCGGATACTACACGGAAGTGTTCTTTCCCGGTTCTGACATCCGTTTCATCGCCATCAACAACGGCGTAGACAGCGCCAATCAGCAGGACAGCGATTTTACGCCATTTCTCAACATCATCAACGAATGGTACGCCAAGGACACCAGCAAGAAAATACGCGCTGTGTTCAAGGCGAAAGGGCAAAACGGCAAACCTCTCTGTACGAATCCTCCCTACGGCTACATCAAAGACCCAGAGGACAAAACGCACTGGGTCATTGACGAGGAAGCCGCAGAGGTGGTGCGTCAGGCGTTTCACTTGTGCATGGACGGCTACGGACCGACGCAGATTGCCAAAAAGTTCAGCAAAAGGCACATAATGAATCCCACTGCACACGCCAAAGCGATTGGTGTAGCTATTCCAGACAACAGAGGTCACGATGATGATTATATCTGGCGCGGCAGCACCATCGTGCATATGCTTTCTCGGCAGGAATATCTGGGGCATACGGTAAACTTCAAAACCTACCGCAAGTCCTACAAGAACAAAAAGCAGCTCAAGAACGACCCGTCCGAGTGGCAGATTTTCGAAAATACCCACGAGGCGATTATCAAGCAGTCGGTGTTCGAGGTGGTACAGAAAATACGGGATGGCAGGCGGCGTGTAACGCCGATGGGTGAAATGCCACCTCTCTCAGGGATGCTGTTCTGTGCCGACTGCGGTGCCAAGTTGTACCAGGTGCGCGGACGCGGCTGGGAGCACGATAAAGAGTATTTCGTCTGCGCATCCTATCGGAAAATCAAGGGCGGCTGCAGTTCGCATCAGATACGGAATGTGGTGGTCGAGGAGGCGCTCCTTGACGGTATTCGTCAGATAACGGCGTTTGCGTGTGAGCGTGAAAGCGAGTTCGTGCAGATGGTGACATCCAAGTCAAGGGCAGACCTCGACAAGAGCCTCCGGGACAGCAAACGAGAGCTGGAGCAGTCACAAGCGCGTATATCCAAGCTGGACGATATTATCCAGCGGCTTTACGAGGATAACCTGTCCGGCAAGATTTCCGACGAGCGTTTTGCCAAGATGACCGCCAGCTACGAGGGAGAGCAGCATACCCTGGAAAGCCGTGTGGTGGAGCTGAAAAGCACTATGACCGCCGAGCACGAAAGTGCGCTGAATGTTGACCAGTTCCTCACCATTGTGCGGAAGTACACGGATGTTCATGAGCTCACAGCGGAGATGATACGCGAGTTCATCGAGAGAATCATCGTTTACAAAACAGAACGCATCGATGGCAGACGAGTACAGCGCATCAAAATCATCTGGAACTGTATAGGCGAGTTCACGCCACCAACAATCGCAACCACACAGGAACAAGAAAAATCGGCATAGCCGGTACATATATACCAAACTATGCCGATATTTTTCCGGGATTATAAATCCCTAAGACGCACCCTCAAACGGCCGCCTTTTTAGTTGTTTGTGTTTAAACTGGGGAATACTATCTCATGACGTTTATGAAAATAATCGTTACGATAGATTAGTCTTGCAATATTGAAGACATTCTTTACCTTTACGTTGATATCACTTAGATATTCAAGATCAATATCATGGTTATTTTCGTAAGGGACGAACTTAGCTAAACTAGCATCATAATAACCATCTTCGTTCAGCCAACTACCATTACTGAAATAGACGAGTTTATCACTATCATTAAAGTAATCTTGACCAGAATATAAGCGAGGATCATGGTCTAGATCAAAGAGATTAGCGATTGTGGGTAAGATATCAATAGGCGAGATGGGAAGATGATTCAGCATTGGCTCCACACCTGAATTGTAGATGATGAATGGGGTCTTGGATTTTCCATAAATGGTACTTCGATCAATGTCTTGATAACTATAGCTTTCAAAATTATCCGTATCCATTCTTAAGGGGTGATGATCACTATATAAAACAAACACTGTATCGTCTAATTGATCTTTATCACTGAAATATTCGATCATATAAGCTATTCCTTTATCAAGTTCCATCGCTTTTGAAATGTATCTTTTTACTTCAATTGGATAATCAGGATGAACGGCGTTGATTTCATTTAGATATCGATCGCCTAAGGTGCTTTTAACATCGTAAGGAAAGTGAGTGCTTGATGTGATGATAAAGGAGAAAAATTTATCATTATCCACAAAATAAGGCAAAGCTAGTTCAAACAATTCTGCGTCACTTTGCCAACCTTGGATCGTTTTGATCGGTAACTCATCATAGTTGTAATAATGATCAGAATACATATTTTTATGAAGAGATAAGCGATCATAATATTGATCTGTCCAATTGTGATATGATGAAGAATAATAATCAGCTTGATTAAACAAATTAAAGAGAGCTCCATAATAGTCGTTTCCTGAAAAATTATTGACCGTACATTTAGCAGGCTCTGGTATTAATCCTAACAGACCAGAAAACTCTGATTGTCCGGTAGCGCAAGAGTATTGAGGTGAATAAAATTGATCAAATAACCAACCTTCATTAGCTATCTTATATAATGTAGGTGTTAGCTGTTGATCGATAGCCATATAATCAAAAGCTTCTACCATGATCAAGATAAGATTCTTATCTTTAAAGACACCAGTGAATTCATTTTTAGGATTGATCGCTTGATTGATAAGGTAGTTATCAATGACCAACATTTCATCATTGGTTTCAGCAGTGATCAATGCTTGCCATTTATCATCATTGATCTTTCTGGTGTAGTCTGTCTCAATGATAATCGGTATTTCTGGATCATCAGGAGTTTCAGCAATGATCGTAATCTGTTTTGAGGGCATCATAAAATTAATGACATCTCTAAACATAAAACGCAATATACCAACCTGATTGATAGCCTCACTACTATGTTCTACCTTTTGATAAACGGTATAAGGGTTATTTAACTGTTGAGCAGAAACATTCACAAATAATAAACAGATTGAACCAACATGAAAGATAAGGACTAAAACAAAGCTGATCATCACTGGTAATAGTTTAAAGTGATTAGCTGGATGATGTAAATATTTCATTACCGTTACCATTAAGATCCATGGAACAAAATAGACAAAATGGATAAGATTGATTGACATGATAAAATCAAACGCAAAAGCGATGACTTTATCAACACCATAAGTGGAATCTTGTAAGGTTATATAGCGTGATAGATAATTATAAAAAGTTTGTTGTAAGAAAACATACGTGGTTAATAAAAACAAAACAAAAGCTAGTATTTTACGCCCTTTAGAAAACGGCATGAAAGATAAGATGAATCCAATCATCATCGACATAGCTAAAGTAAATCCAATTATTCTTATAAAAGTGAACGACATTAATTCAAAAGGACTAAATAGTCTAAACAATATTTCAATAAATATTAAACTAATGAATACGATCAAAGATAAAGAAGTGAAATAGCCAAATGAATAGATCTTTTTATCCATATAACGCCTGACTTTCTTTTACTTGTTTTCGGTAATAACATTACCATAGATGATCTCGAAATAATTGTTAATCGTTTTACCATCTATGACATCGGGATGATCATTATCATTATATAACCAAATGACGCTTAAATCATCATCATTCAATTCTTTGATAAACTGCATGGCGGTATCATAATCCATAATATAACAAGCAGTTGATAAGATATCAGCTACGGCACTATCAGGGTAGATAATAGTTACAGAGCGGGCTGAAACCGATGGGTACAAGGTGAAGGGATCGATAATATGATGGTAACGATTACCATATTCATCAAGATAGTATCGTTCGTAATCACCACTAGTCACAAAAGAATAGGTTAGTTCGAATTTTAAGATATCAACACTGGCTCCACCACGATTGTCAGGGTCGGTGATTCCAACGGTGAATGCTTCATTGTTTGGCTTACTGTTGATCGTTCGAATATTGCCACCACCATCAATAGCACCATAGCTAAGCCCAGCTTGTTCAAGGGCTAAGGCAACCATCTCGACAGTATAGCCTTTAGCGATTCCGCCTACATCTATGGAAGCTTTATGATCAGTGATATAGACCGTATTGTCAGTGGTATCTATCTGTATTAATTCCCAACCAGTATGTTGACTTGCTTGTTGTAATGATTCTTCACTTGGTACACAACCAAAACCATTGATCTCTGCTTGTTTACGGCAATCATGCCATTGCTTTAAGACCGCACCCAAGGTTATATCAAAATAGCCATCAGTTATGTCATAATATTCTTTAGCCATTAGTAACAGATCGATAATCTTTTGATCAACATATACTGGGGCAATACCAGCTTGATTATTGATCGTTTTTATATTATTAAGTCCTTCATAATCATGATATTTATCAAAAAGCTTATGGTATTCATAAGTCATACTTTGCATTAGTTGGAAATATTCATCGAATTCTTCCTGGGTCCTTGTGTACCCGATCAAGGTAAAGATGGTATCAAAACCGGCATTGAAGGTTGTTTCTTTGTATTGATTTAACTCGTCTTTGGGGCTACAAGCAACTAGATTGATAGCCACTAATAAGATAATGAGTAGTTTTTTCATATTTATCACCATCGCTATTATAGCATAAGACTATATTTAACAATAAATATGTTGTGTTATTTACTATTGATAATTTGCTTAAAATAGTTTTGTGATATAATTAATTTATGATTTATTATCATATAGGAAAAAATTTGAAATAAATCAAACTTATGTGTATTATTTACTGGCAAAGAAAGAGGTGGATTGGATGTCGCTTTTAGTCGGACCGATGCAACAACACTTAGATGGTCATAAAGATTTAACTGATCATCATGATGTAGTTGAAGTACGTCCTGATAAGCAAGTATTGATTCCTTTGGTTTGTTACGGATCAATGGAACTTGAAGTTTTAGTTAAAGAGAACGATAAAGTAAAAGTCGGTACAAAGATTGCTATACGTAACGATAAAATGATCATTCCGATATTTTCATCAGTATCTGGAACAGTTGTTAAGGTTGTAAAAAACATGCATGACATGTTAAGACCAGTTGACCATTTGGTCATTGACAATGATTTTCAATATGAATTGGATGATGCAATTAAACCGCTTGATCCTGAAAAAGCATCAGTTGAAGAATTGATTGATTTCATGATGAATGCGGGGATCGTTGGTTGTGGTGGAGCTGGTTTCCCAGCTTATATCAAATACAAGTTTGCCAAAGATATTGAAACAATACTGATCAACGCGGTTGAGTGTGAACCATATATTACAGCTGATTATCGTAATATGATCGAAAATCTTGATAAGATGATCGTTGGATCATTAGCTATGAAAAAGATGGCTCAAGCCAAAGAGGTTGTTATAGCTATTAAAGAAAGCAAGAAAGATCTTATTGCTTTAGTGAATAAAGCAATCGCTGATCATAAAGATATGCGGGTTGCTTTAGTACCCGATGTCTATCCAATGGGTTGGGAAAGAACCGTTATCTATCAAGTATTTAAGAAAAGATATGACCGCTTGCCAGGAGAAGTTGGTATTGTTGTCAATAACTCCACAACGGCGATCTGTTTTGCGGATGCTTTGTTAGAAGGCAAACCGATCGTTGAGAAATTAGTTACCGTAAGTGGTGATGCGATCAAAAGTCCAGCTAATGTTAGAGTAAGAGTTGGAACACCTGTATCACAGGTGATTGAAGCACTAGGTGGTTATACAGCTGAGGAAGTTTCTGTTATCGCCGGTGGTCCAATGATGGGTAAGACGATGCCAAATGACACTTATGTCATTACTCCATCAACCAATGCCATTACTGTCTTAAAACCAGTTAAATATCCAAGTATTGCTTGTTTACGTTGTGGAAGATGTTCTGATACATGTCCGGCAGCAATTCAACCAGTACGGATCAATGAATATGAAAAAGCAAGAGATGTTGAGACACTAGTCAAGCTTAATGCTATGGACTGTATTGAGTGTGGAATGTGTACCTATGTTTGTCCTTCCCGTTTGGAAGTTACAGAAGGTGTACGTCGCGCTAAACGCCTAATTATGGCGAAGAAGAAATAGGAGGGTCGAAAAATGAAATTTATCAGTAAACCTGCTCCGAATTATCGTGACAAGCGTAGTACGCAAGATATTATGATGGATGTAACGCTAGCATTATTTGCTGTGGCGTTATTTGCGATCGTATATAACTATATGCAATATGGAACAGAATATGCTTTAAGAATTGTTTTAGTACTAGCTGTTGCAGTTGGTGGTAGTGTTTTAACAGAAGTAGTATGGTTTTTACTAACCAAACAGAAAGTTAAGGAAAACTTAGCTGTTTCCTTTCCGTGGGTAACGGGATTAATTTTGGCCTTGATGTGTCAAGTTAATGTGAGCATCTATGCTTTAGCTATCGGTTCAGTATTTGCGATCTTATTTGGCAAACTGGTATTTGGTGGCTTTGGCTATAATATCTTTAACCCAGCGGGAGTTGGAAGAGCAGTTGTTTTAAGTGGTTTTACATCAGCAGTAGCCGTTGACTTTGTGACAGGAGCTACCCCAACAAGCACGATGAGTACTTATGGATGGCTTATCACTGATGGAGCTGTTGGAGAAACATTCTTATCAGGCTTTGGTGGTCTTTCAAATCTTTTCGTTGGAACATACGCTGGAGCATTGGGTGAAACAAGCACACTTGTCTTATTATTGGTTGGTGTTTATTTGGTATTACGTAAAGCAATTGATTGGCGGATACCGGTTGCCTATTTAGGTACTTTGTTTGTTTTAGCAGCGGTTGTTGGTGTTTCTCGTCAAGCTGTTGTTTGGTATCCACTATTTCACATATTGACAGGTGGTGCCGTATTTGGAGCTGTCTTTATGCTCACCGATCCGGTTACCAGTCCGACTAGCATGAGTGGTCGTATCATCTTTGCGATGGGTGCGGCTATTATTACGATATTGATCAGATTGAAAGCGAATCTACCTGAGGGTGTCTTATTCTCCATTTTGATCATGAATATGTTAACACCGTTGATCGAAGGCTTAACTGATGGTCAGCAACTTAAATTACAATCAAAGAATATGCGTAATATTGTGATCTTAGGATTATCTGGGATATTGTTAATGTTTGGTATTGGACAAATGCTGACAGCGAAAGATCCCAATGCTGTGATCATTCCTGAAAAACCAGCTTTATCTTTAAAACAAGTATCACTAAGTGATGCCCAGTTTGATGAATATGTTGGTGAGATAGTATCCAAAGATGCTAGTGGAGATCTAACGACTTATATCGTTAAGATGCCAGGATATGGTGAATTGTACGCGACTGATGATTACTATACTTATACTGATAACCAATTTGAAGTAGTTGTTAATACTGCTGAAATGAAGTTAGTAAGTGTTGCGTTTAGTGCCTTTGGTGATACTCCAGGAATTGGTGATAAGGTAGATGATGAAGAGTATCTAACAACTTATCAAGACATGGATCTAAGTGATCTTCAACAAGAGGTTGATCTGTTGTCGGGAGCTACATACACGAGCATGTCAACCGCTGCGGCCGTTTATTTAGTAATGAACGACCTAGGGAATTAGGAGGTAAGCCATGAAAAAAATAATATACTTAGCTTGTTTCTTGGCAGTGATCAGTGCGATTGCTGGCGGAGTACTAGCGTTTGTTAATGATATGACTTATGAGCGAATCAATGAAATGGCGATCGCTTCGGAAAAAGAGAACTTAGTTAAAATATATCCAAGTGGTGCTTTTGAAGAAGTCACATTTGATGATGAAAGTGGCTTACTTGAAAAAGTGTTTAAAGTTGACAATGGCGCTTATATCTATAAAGTAAGTGTCTATGGTTATAAAGATTATGTTAGTTACTTGGTAGCGATCAAAGACGATAAGATCGATGGTTTTGCGGTCATATCAGTCAATGATACACCAGGTTATGGAATGAAGGTTGCTGAACAAGATTACATCGACAGTATGCAAGGTGTTGCCGTAGATGCCGAAATACCACTGATCAGTGGTGCTACGATCACCTCGGAAAGTGTCGCAAAAGGAATTACAGCAGCTTTTGAACTTAATAAAAGTTTAGGAGGTAACTAAAGTGGCGAAAGAAATGTGGGAAAACTTCAAAGCTGGCTTTATCAAAGAGAATCCGGTATTTGCCTTGTATTTGGGCTTATGTTCGGTCTTAGCGATAACGACTTCTTTAAATAATGCATTGGGAATGGGCGTTACCGTTACGATCGTCTTGATCTTATCTAATATACTAGTTTCAATGTTACGTAAGATAACACCAACGGAAATTCGTATTCCTGTATATATCGTAATTATCTCAACTTTGGTTAAAAGCTCTGAGCTGTTGATCAAAGCTTATGCTCCAACATTAAATACAGCTTTGGGTGTATTTATCCCATTGATCGTTGTTAACTGTATCATTCTTGGTAGAGCTGAAGCTTTCGCGAGTAAACATACAGTGATTGAAAGCGCTGTTGATGGTTTAGGAAAAGGCTTAGGGTATACATTTGGGTTAATCATTATGTCTTTTGTAAGACAAGTGTTAGGAACAGGATTACTTAATCTGTCTAACCCATTTACGGGTGAGATGATTTTTGAAATTCAGATCATTCCAGCTGAGTATGCGATTGGTTTGTTTACACAAGCAGTTGGTGCTTTCTTGACTTTCGCATTGATCGCGGCGGCTGTTTCGGCTTTGAACCTACGCAAACCATCGAAGCCTAAGGGGGTTAAATAATGGAAAACTTACTTACATTAGCGATATCAGCTATTTTGATCAATAATATCGTTTTATCTCAATTCTTAGGCATCTGTCCTTTCTTAGGTGTATCTCGTAAGAAAGATTCAGCTATCGGAATGGGTTTAGCGGTTATGTTTGTTATCTTGGGAGCTTCGATATTATCTTATCTTTTGTATCACTTTGTTTTAGATCCTTTAGATATTGAATATATGAATTTGATCTCATTTATTTTAGTTATTGCCTCTTTTGTACAGTTTACGGAAATGTTTATTAAAAAGTATTCACCTTCTTTGTATAAATCGTTGGGTATTTATTTACCGCTGATCACAACTAATTGTGCTGTCCTTTATGTAGCTTTAGCTAATATAACATCTGGTTATGATTTTATGGAAATGATCACTTATTCGATAGCTGTCCCATTTGGCTTCATGCTTGTTTTGATCATCTTCTCTTATATTCGTGAAAAATTAGATATCGCTCCTATTCCTAAAGCCTTTAAGGGAAATCCGGTCGCTTTGATCGTGGCAGCTTTAATGGCTATCGCTTTTAGTGGATTGGCAGGATTAGTCTAATGATGGTCGCTGTTGGTGTTGGACTTTCCCTGGGGGGGATCTTAGCACTATCTTATTATATGAATATGAAGACTCCAGTTCCAGAGGGCTGTGAGAGTATGCAAGCGGCGTGTGAGGGCTGTGCGATAACGCATTGTTATAAAAACCCTACACATCAAACGGAGGATGAATAGATGTTAAATGCTATATTAATGATGACAATACTTGGTTTAGTTATGGGGCTTTTATTGGCTGTTGCTTCACAAGTGTTCTATGTGAAAGTTGATGAACGCATTGAAGAAGTTCGCAAGATGTTGCCTGGCTTGGATTGCGGAAGTTGTGGTTATCCTGGTTGTAATGCTTTTGCGGAGGCTTTATGTACAGCAGATGCTAAGACAGTAAAATTATGTCGGCCATCAAAACCCGATGCTCGTCAAGCTATTGCCGAATACTTAAATTCAGTACCAGATAATGATGGTAATATGATGAAAGTGGAATATTAAGGATACTTCGGTATCCTTTTTTTAGGACTTGTTTACTAAATTTATAATCATTAAATGAAAGGATGATTATGAAAAAACAAAAAATAGTCTTAATTGGAATAATGATCTTCATTTTCTGTTTTCTTTTTATACTAGTTTTTAATTATTGTTATAAGGTTAAAGAAGTCTATTTTATCACTGATATCATTTACCCATTTGAAGAAATAGCTATTGATAAAGTGGAAAAAAGAAAGATACCAGCTTGGCTTTATCATGAAACGATGATTAATGATAAACATCAATTACATAAACAATTCGCAAGAAGTAATACTACACTTTATCCCAACATGATCATTGATGAAGTGATGTTAATGAATGATCAAGAAAGAGCTAGTTTTAGTAAATATCGCTTAGATGAAAATGAAGTAATCTTTTCGCTAAACAGCGATCGTCTTAAAAATTTACAAGGATTACTGATGCTTGATCAATATGTGGATCTTTATGTTAGTTTACCAGTGCGAAATCAAGCACCGATTGTAGATTGGCTAATGAAGAATGTCAAGATCATTGGTTTGAGGAATAAAAGTGGCGAAGATATAACGGGTAATGATAGTGAGTCTGTTTATTTAATAAATCTAGCTGTGGATAAAAAGTATCTTACTTATTTGATTAAGGCTGATAAACTTGGTGAAATTCAGCTTTTTGTAGCGAATGATCCCCTTAATGAGACACTGTTTAATCAGGAAAGTCAATTGATCGATCTTTTATCTTAACTTGTAATAAATTAGATATCGGTATATATTTTTGGTAGCACAATATTGGAGGTTACTATGATTCTTATCGTTGATGCTGGAAATACAAATGTTAGCGTCGCTATCTATAAAGGTGATGTGATCATCTTTAGTGATCGTTTAGATACTATTCGAGAAAAGATAGATCAATACTATATTGATTTCTTTAATAGAATTTATGATCGATATCCGGATATTGATGATTATGTTATATCATCAGTTGTTCCAGTGATCACTGATCATTTGATCGATATTCTAAGAAATCTGTATAAAAAGGACGGGATGATCGTTAATAGTGCACTTGTTAGTGATCTTAAGATTGATTTGCACGATCGTAATGAGTTGGGCGCCGATTTGATCGCTACAACATATGGCGCACTAAGTAAATATCAAACACCGATCATTGTGGCTGATCTTGGTACAGCTACTAAGATCAGTGTAATCGATACTGAGCTTAGTTTTAAAGGTGGATTGATCATTCCTGGCGTTAGTATTGCTCAAAAGGCTACCGAGATCATGATCCCCCATTTACCACAGATTAAAATGGAATTACCTGAGAAATTAATCAATTCTGATACAATAACTTCCATGCAAGCGGGACTTCTATATGGGACTATCTATCAGGTCAAAGGTTTAGTATTAGCTATTGAAGCGGAGCTAGAAATGAAAGCTACGAAAGTATTAACTGGTGGGTATAGTCGCTTTATTACTTCTAAAATGAATGAATTTATCTACGATGAGCATTTATTGATGGATGGTTTACTTACTATATATCACAAATATCACATTTGAGAATTTATAATGTTTATGTAACATAATGAATGTGGTAGAATTAGTAAGCTGCTTGGAGGAATTATGGTACATAAAGGGTTAAAGAAATACATTAGAGATAAAGAATTCTATAAACTAGTCATAGCTGTTGCTTTACCATTGATGTTACAGCAATTAGCAACTAGTTCTGTGAATTTATTGGATAATTTAATGATTGGTCAACTTGGCGATGCAGCTTTAGGTGCAGTAGCCGCAGTCAATCGTTTTTATATGATCGCAATCTTTGCGACTAATGGCGTTTTAGCGGCATCATCTATTTATATTGCCCAATTTTTTGGTGCTAAAGACGAAGAACACATGAAACAATCATTTAGATTCGCTTTGATCGTCGCATATCTTTTCGCGATCGTTGCTTTCTTTTTAGCGATTCTGTTTCCTGAGCAGATCATTAGATTTTTTACGGCTGATATCAACGTTATCGCTTTAGGTGTCGATTATATTCGAATAGCTGCTTGGACATTTATGTTTATGGCTTTATCATTAGCTGTATCGAGTTCCATGCGATCAATTGGCGAGTCACATATCCCCTTAAGGATAAGTGTAACGGCGGTAGTCATTAACGGTATCCTTAACTATATATTTATCTTTGGTCACTTTGGTGTTCCTGCTATGGGTGTTAAGGGAGCAGCTTATGCGACGGTAATAGCTCGATTTATTGAAGCAGCTTTATTCTTATATACAGTGATCAAGCGTCACTTTCCGTTTGCGACAAGAGTTAAAGATCTATTTAAGATCTCAAAACGTTTAGTTAAAACGATCATAGCTAAGGCAACTCCTTTAGGGATCAATGAATTACTTTGGTCAGGAGGAATGGCTACACTATTTAAATTCTATGCAACACGCGGATCGGAAGTTTTATCTGGTTATTCGATCGCTAATACGATCGGCGACCTGTTCTTTGTCTTATTTGGTGGTATGGCTGTTGCTTCGACAATATTGATCTCACAACCACTTGGTGGTAATAATTTAGATGAAGCACGGGATAATGCTTATGGGTTATTGGGTTTTAGTTTTATCTTGGCGGTTGTCTTTGGTGTATTGATGTTTGTGTCTTCTTTTATTATTCCAAACTTATACAATATATCTGATGAAGCTCGTTATATAGCTACTACAGCACTCAGGATCATGAGTGTGATGTTTTGGGTATATATGATCAATACAGAGTGTTATTTTATCCTAAGGGCTGGTGGAGATATGAAATCTACCATGGCGATGGATTCACTATATATGTGGTTAATTAATTTACCGATTGTGGGTTTATTTGCGTATTATACTTCACTACCAATCATTGCTCTTTATCTAATTGGTCAATCTACTGATCTATTAAAAATGGCTTTTTCATTCTATTTAGTTAAAAAAGAGAAATGGGTCGTTAATCTAACCAATGTTGTTCATGATGAGATAATTTAAAAATTGTTCTTTTCTATTGTATTTATTGGCGATTGTGCTAATATCATTTGGTAGCGGAGAATCCATATGAAATTTTCTAAAGATGAAAAGATTGTTTTAACGATTACAGCGATATATACACTGGCAGCCACAATGGCCACGACCTTTATTAATGTATATCTTTTTGACTATACTAATTCATATATTATCTTGAATGTTTATCAACTAATCCGTTTAGGTATTTTAGGTGTGGTCGCTTTTATTTCAGCTAAACTTTCTTATCGTTTAAGAATGTCTCACACATTGACGATTGGACTTATCTGTATTACTCTTTCTGTTTTTATCTTATTAGCATTACAAGAAAGAGTTGCGGATAATATGTTGTATGTATATAGCATCGCTTTTATTTGGGGTAGTGGTGAAGGTTTCTTTTGGATATCCCTAAACACTTTGAACCAATTGATCACAAAACCAGCAACCAGGGGTCACTATCTTGGTTTAAATGGAGCTGTTACTAATATTGCGACAATCTTAGCCCCTCTATTTTCAGCTCAGATATTAGCTTCTCACACGATTGAAATCGAAGGGTATTATTCCATGTTTAGAGTAGTGATTGTGCTATTTGGGGTTATATCTTTGTTATCTGCCTTAGTTAAATCACCAATAAAGCGTCAAACATTTAAGATAATTGATATCTTAAAACAAGTTAAATCTGATATGCAATGGAATTATGTTGTTAGAACACAATTTCTTTGGGGCTTTCGTGATGCGGCTGTTATGTCATTAACAGGGATCTTGATCTATCAAGCAGTTGAAAACGGAACTGCATATGGTCGTCTTTTGGCTGTTTTTGCGCTGATCGCTACATTATCAAATTATACTATTGGTAAGATTGTACAAAAAAATAATCGACTAAGGTTTCTCTTGGTTGGGACAGTTGGCATCTTTCTAAGTGGTATTTCGTTAGTTGTTTTGCCAGGTCTTTGGGGAGCGGTTGGTCATGGTGCTTTAGCGAATCTGTTCTTTGCGTTTATGTCGATTCCTTATAGTATTATCGTTATGAATATTATCAGTGATTATATGGAAACGGAGAATATTATTGGACGTACAACGTGTCGTGAGATGATGACTGCTTTTGGTAGAGTTGTTGGACTAACTATTTTAATCTTGATCATCTATTTCTTTGAAGGAATATCAGGATTAAAGATTGCTTTAACACTCATTTATTGTGTTAATCTTTTGATTGGGTTATCAACTTGGCTCTATGATAAGAAAAAAAGACCAAGAAATCGATCTATCAAAGTTCGGGTTTAATCATTTAAGGTGGGATTGTTTCTTTTAAAAAATGACTTTAAAGTACTTGATAAAATCGTTATCTCATGTTATATTTTATAAGCACTTGCCTAAATAGCTCAGTTGGTAGAGCAACCGGCTGTTAACCGGTTGGTCACAGGTTCGAGTCCTGTTTTAGGCGCCATGTGGCGCGTTGGAGAAGCGGCTTAACTCACATGCCTTTCACGCATGCATTCACGGGTTCGAATCCCGTACGGGTCA
>CAYNYC010000033.1:0-15105 GCA_964401415.1 uncultured Erysipelotrichaceae bacterium | reverse complement strand
TGACCTGGATCACAATCGATCAATATTTTACGCATTAATCAAGTTCACCTTTTTTACGACGTCTTGTTTCAGTAATCGAGAAGATGATGATACCGACAAGGACAGCAACATATGGAATCGTATTGATCAATTCACTTGGTAGATTATACAACAAGAAGATATTGGTAACGGCTTGGAATATCGAAAATAACATCGTTGTAATGATCAAGACTGGGAAACTACTGCCAGCCATACCAGCTACAGCAATACCAATCCAACCACGACCTGATATGATATTTTTAACAAATACCGACATGTAACCCATTGTGATATAAGCACCACCTAGAGCACCGATCATTCCAGAAATGATAAGAGCGATAATACGTACCCGATTAACATTAACACCCACAGAGCGAGCCGCTTCTTGATCTAAACCAGCAGCTTTGATACGCATACCAAGAGGCGTTTTATAGATCAAAAGATAAATTAAGATCATCGCAATGATAACAATATACGTTATCACATAATGCCCTGATAAAATCCTACCTAATATCGGAATATCTTTAATTAATGGAATATCCACTGTTGGTAATATCTTAGATGCTAAAGAAGCACTTGAACCTTTATTTTTAGTAAATAAATATAATAAGAAGATGGAAAATGATGTCGCAAAGGTATTTAATGCAATACCAACTAAGATTGGATTAGCACCTAGTCTCATTGAGAATAGAGCGATCATCAAAGCCATGACAACACCCGTCAATACAGCAATAAGTAAGCCCAACCAAGCACTTTGAGTCCAATAGCTACCCAACACAGCCATTAAGGCCGACATTAACATAATACCTTCAACAGCGATGTTATTTAGGCCACTGATACCAGCTGTATACGCACTTAATGATGCACAAACAAGTGGAACAGCAACACGAATGATAACAAATACGAAGCTTGCCGTTAAAACGGAAGCAAAGAAATCAGCTAAGTTCATTTGCCGTACCCTCCTTCAATAATTGACGCTCACGCCATTTACGTAAGAAATATTGCGAAGAAACAAGTAGTACTAATACAGCTTGGATAATAGCCATGATCTCAACTGGTACATCACTACCTAAAGCCATGACTTCGGCTCCTTTACCAAGATAACTAATAAAAAACGCTGAGATCAATACTCCAACTGGATTGTTACGACCAAGCATGGCCATTAATGCACCATTAAATCCAAGTCCAGGTAAAACGATCCAAGTGAATCGTCCATACAAGCTTAATAACTCAACGGATGTTCCCATACCGCCAAGAAAACCCGAAATAAAGTGAACTAACATGAATAAAGTAAAAGCATTCATCCCTGAATAAAGGGCAAACTTCATATTAGTACCTGTCATACGGATTGAATAACCAAGTCTTGTCTTATAAAGTAATATGTAAACAAATACTACCGATAATAACAATAAGATTAAACTAATCGTTATTCTGGTGCCAGGAATAATGTAATCTAACATCGCTGTCTCTTGGAAAGCAGGAGAAGCGATAGCTGATGTATCAATACCACGAAGATAGTTCTTGATGATAAAGATACCAAGACCTAAGTAGATCGAGTTTAACATCAAAGAAACAACCAATTCATTCGCATTGAATTTAGCTTTTAAATAACCTGGAATCAACATTAATAAACCACCAACAAGTGCTGGAATCAATATTGATAAGATTGGATGAAGGATGTAACTATCAATCGCCGTACAAGCTACAGCAGCCGTTACAACACCACCAATATAGTAAATACCTTCAATACCAAGGTTAAACAATCCTGTTCTAAATAATAAAGAAACAGCTAATCCTGAGAAAGCGATTGGAATCATCATTTCAATAACATTTCCAAAGTAACGAGCTTTTGTTAACGGTGCCGTTAGTAACTTAGTAAATAGCCCTACAGGATTATCAGATAGTAAAGCGATAACGATAAATGTTAAGCCTAAAGCGATAAAGATCGAGATTACGGTCTTAACGATCTCAAAGACAAATTCATTTGTCAGTGATATCTTGTTAACTTTCTTCTTAGTCATTTAAAGCCCCTCCGATCTCTTCTGGAGTTTGACGTTTAACGCCAAGCATATATAAACCGAGTTCGTTTTCTGTTACATCTTTAACATTCTTAAAGTAACCAACGATCTCTCCTTCATAAAAGACGATAATCCGATCAGATAAGTTCATGACTTCACTAAGATCTGCACTAACTAGCAAGATACCAGCACCTTTATTACGCATATCGATTAGTTGAGTATGAATAAATTCGGCACTACCAATATCAATACCATGCGTTGGTTGCTCAGCGATCATACAAGATGGATTAGTATTATACTCACGAGCGACTACCACTTTTTGAATATTACCGCCAGATAAGCTACCAATCTTTGCCTTTGCACTCTGCGTTTTAATCGAGAATTTCTTAATCAAGCGATCAGCTTCGGCCATGATCTTCTTATTAAGCATAAAGAACTTTGAGTTGATATCCTTACGATCATAGTAAGTAGAAATGATATTATCACTAACTGATGCTTTCTCCGCGATACCATCACTCATTCGATCCTCAGGAATATAAGCTATTCCTTTAACTCTTCTTTGTTTAATCGAATCCTTACTTATATCTTGATTAGATAAGATTATTTTACCGTTAGTATGTTCCATAAGCCCCGTAATACAGCGCACAAGTTCTGCTTGTCCATTTCCCTGAACTCCAGCTACACCAAATATCTCTCCACGCTTAAGCGCAAAAGAAACATCTTTTAGTAAGAATCGCGTTTTACGTTCAATCGATAAATTATCAACCTCTAATACCTTAGTCATATCACCGAAATCTTCACGTAGGTGGCTATAATCTGTTATTAAATCTCGATCGATGATTAGATCCGTCATCTTCTCAATCGATATATCGGCATTATTATATGTACCGCGACTTTCACCATTACGCATAATAGTAATACGATCACTGATCTGTTTTACTTCATTCAGCTTATGAGAAATAAAGACGATCGTATGACCCATATCTTTGAATTTTCGTAATTCATTAAATAAGTTAACGGTCTCTTGAGGAGTTAATACCGATGTCGGTTCATCAAGAATGATGATTTCCGCATCTCGATATAAAGTCTTTAAGATTTCAACTTTTTGTTTTTCACCAACTGATAGATCAGCTATCTTCTTAGTCACGTCAATATCAAAGTTATATTTTTTGGCTAATTCTGTCGTTTGTGAAATAGCCTTTTTCATATCAAGAAATAAACCATGTTTTACTGGTTCCATGCCTAAAATAATGCTTTGAACTACAGTAAAAGATGGGATCAACATAAAATGTTGATGAACCATGCCTATTCCAGCATGGATAGCTTCCATTGAATTTGTAAAGTGTACTTCCTTACCCTTATAAGTGATAGTCCCACTAGATGCATTTTCTATCCCAAAGATAATTTTCATCAGTGTTGATTTGCCAGCCCCATTCTCTCCTACGATCGAATGGATCTCACCTTTTTTTAGATCAACACTAACATTTTTATTAGCGACGACCCCATTACCATATATTTTAGTAATGTTATCAAGCTTCAAAATGATATCGCTCAAAGGTTCTCCTCCTACTCTATTAAAAGTAATGCTCTATTGTTCAATAGAGCATTACTGTCATATAAAACTTTTTGTTATGCTTATTTAGCAGCTACAGCGGCTTCTTTAACAGCAGCCCATCCATCAGGATTAGCTAAAACACTAAATACTTCAACTTCACCACTTGCAACTCTACCTAAAACTTCATCAACTTGTGTTCTGATAGCTTCAGGAACTTGTTCCAAATAGTAGTCATTCTGAATTAAGCCAACGCCATTTTCAGAAATACCTAATGTTTCAACGCCAGTAGGATATTCGCCAGCGATTAAGAAATCAACAGCTCTTTTAACAGCTAAGTCACAGTTTTTAGCCATAGAAGCAACGATTGTTTCAGCTAATGCAGGTTGTGCTTCGATGAATTGAGCGTATTGGTCTTGGTCAACGCCTAGAGCATAAATACCAGCTTCAGCAGCAGCTTCGAATACACCAACGCCTACGCCACCAGCAACTTGCCAAATAACGTCAACGCCTTGTTCGATCATATTAAGTGACATTTCTTTACCCTTAGCAGCATCAGTGAAGCTTTCTGGGTAACCGATAACAACTTGAACACCTAATTCAGTAGCAACTTGACAGAAACCACCGATGAATTCGTTCATAGCAGGAATATCCATACCAACGATAACACCGATCATTTTTTCTGGGTTAGCTTTTTCCATGTCAGAAGTTGTGATCAAGGAAGCCAATGTTCCAGCAACATAGCCTAACTCAGCTGTGTCGTAAGTTACAGAATAAACGTTTGGAAGATCTTCAGACTTTGTATAGTCAAAGTTGAAGAACAATTGATCAGGATATGCAGCAGCAGCTGTATACAAATGAGCTTCATAAGTATTGTTACCACTGATGATTAAATCATAACCACCTTCAGCAACATCAGTCATGATGCTGTCCCATTTACTGGTATCATCACCAGCTTCGATCAAAGTAGTCTCTACATTTTCATATTCCTCTACTAATAACCTTCCGGCATTAACAGTATCGAAATATGACTGATCACCAATCCAAGGAAGAACGACAGCAACTTTAAATACTTTTTCTTCTGGTTGTTCTTGTTCTTCACCTTCTTGGCCGCTGCAACCGAACATTGTCATTGCTAACAATAATACTACAGCAAGTTTAAACAATTTCTTCATTTTATTCTCCTTTTATCTATTTAAATTGGACAAGCCAATTCAAGCCAATCAATTTGACACTCAGAATCCTCTTTTAATAGGAAACCAAATATGCCATTCTCGCTTTTAATGTAAGCGTTTTCGATATTTAAATCGTCGCCGTTTATCATCGCTCTTATAATACCATTCTTGATAGTTGTTTTCAATATGTATTTTTTGTGAAAATTCCATTTAAACGGTATGAAAGCAAGCGTTTTTTCATTGACATTTTTTTCATAAAGTTTGATACCACCATCACAAAAGCCCAATGCATGATAATACATATTGCCATGACAGTTAAATACTAGATAGTGATCAGTTCCCCGTTTAGGTTCAATTTGGACAGTGATCGAACAGTTTGAAAAGTCTGGATCACCGGTTGTTATAAGGGCTTGTGAGCCTACATCAGCGTGGCCAACAAGTCCTTCTTTAGTGCTGTTCCAACTACCACTATGAACGACCCAACCTTGAATATTATCTAATGTTCCCCCACCAAATATATCGCCATAATGATCGATAGGGTAGTCTTTAAAGCTTGTTTTAAAATGAGCAGCCTTACTTATTTCAACCTTTGAAATATACCAATGATCTAAGCTTGTAACATCTGTTTGTATTATCCCAAACTCACAAACAATGCCTTCAATATCTGTCGGTATCTGATAATTGATCAAAGCACTATCAATGATCGTTTGGGGATGTGATTGATAGATAATACCTTCACTATCTTTAACAAACATCGAAACAGTGATCTTTGACTTAGCATAAAGGGTAAAAGACAATGTTTCACCAGGATAAAGAAGCGGAGAAAAAGATGGCTCATATCGGGTATCATAGATTGTACCAGGTAGATAATAACTATATTTATATACTGTAAGATCCATCAACTGTTGTGATTGGACCAACAACATATCTGATTCAGTCTTTAATGAGGCATTTACAGCTCTAAAGCCATTAGTTGCGTATGGTAAAGTGAAATCATATTGATCATATGCGGGGATCATTTCTTTTTGACCCTTTAAGATAAAGGCAAGATCGGTAAACAATCTTGTACTATTAGAAACCGTCGTATTATTAAGATAACCAATCATACTTGAACAGTTAAGCGTATCATTAAGTGGCAAGATCCATCTTTCTTCTATGCCTTCCAAACCAACCATTGCACCTAAGATACTTCCGACATTACCACAATTACAATCAGTATCCCAACCACATTCACACAACATGGTCAAAGTCTTTGATAGATCATTATTACCATAGCACATCGACATGATCATGATTGCCGTATTAGGAATGATATGACATACTCCAGGATACTTATCATAACCATAGTTTTGATGAATATAAGTTAAACATTCATACCAATCACCTGGTTTTTCATAATAGAAGCTGATGATATCATTTACTACTTGAGCATATTCCATGTTTTGATCAAGATACGCCAATGTCGCTTTGATGATCTTGATACTATCATCCATTTCATAAGCAAGACATGTCGCTACAGCCACAAAGATTGCACCTTGAATGCCATTTCCATCATGTGTTACTGAAGACGCTTTGATCGCCAACTCTTTAGCTAGTAAAGGATCATTACCACTGACATAACCCCAACAATCACTAAAGATCTGACCACCAATCTGTTCAGCTAAGACAATCCCATTAGTTTCTTTACTACCACTTAAAGGAGCTTTAATACCATTCTTCAGGTTTTCATAAGCCGTATGTTCGGTTGATATACCTACGCCACCCCACCAAAAGAAACCATGATATTCTTGTAGATAATTCAGGATCGTATTTCCAATATCTTCTGCTTTAATGCTATGTGGATCATGATCTAATAACGCTCTTACAAAAAACAGCGGACCATTACTATCATCATCAGCCGCAAAGATATCATAATCAACTAAGTAGTCTTTAACTTCCCCATACTTCTCTTTGATCATGCTGTGTGTCCAGTTTTCAACTGGCGCACCTAAACGGATACCAATCAATTTACCTAACCAAGAAGCGTATGTTGTTTCTAAATACGAATTATAATTCATTTTCCCCCTCCAATTAATACTCAAATAAGCACAGGCTGTTTATCATTAACTACGGTTATCATAACATCAACCAACATTGTTTAAATTATAAATGTTCATAGATGATTTTCTTGTTTGATAGCCTTCATGTTTCTCATTTATATTATGACCAGATTGTAACATTCAGGGTACTTCATTACAACCATCAGTAAATAGTCAAATATTTCCATTCTACAAACCAACAAGCATACTTAAGAAGGGTTTTGTATTATTTTTAATCAATAACGCAAAACAAAGCCTTACTCAAAATCTATTGAATAAGGCTTAAAATGTACTCTTAGTAGTATCTGCTTTCTTTTGACAATACGATGTTATGTTTCACCCCTATTGATCCATTAGTTGAACACATCCTATATTTTTGCTTTATATGCAGTTTTAATAAACATTCTGATTGATAGTGCTTCGATCAAAAAAGAGATAACTACCGTTATTATTACCCTAACTAAAACCTCCAAAATAAAACTATTGTAGTTGACATGTAAGTACCTATTGATTAAATTATCCAAAAATATCCCAAATCCTACAGCGTATTTGTAAGAAAAAGCGAATAGATTAACCAAGAAATCAATTTTGTATTCTTGAGTATCGCAATAATAACTTTTGGATGTAGAATTTGATTTCCTTTCATCACAATAAGCGTCATAGCATTCCTTATATCTTATTGGAGCAATAGTATTTTTAAATAGTCTTAACATAGTAATAACCTCGCTAATAGTGTTCAGTCAAAAATCTACAGGTTTCTGGGTAGTATACTATTTCCTGTTTAACTGCTACATCCTTAAGCCATAGAATTTTCAGAAATAACAATAGGCTTTGTCATTATTGAATAAGTTGTATCATCAACCAGTTTTAATGAAGTTGTTGTAGATGATAACATGGCAAAATGCTCCATTGCGCTAACTAATTTCATCGCCTTCTCTTCATTTCTAGAATTAGTGCATGTTTTTATCATATTTTGATTTTATCATTGTCTATATTTTCCGTCAATCTCTATTTTAGCGATCGTCTATAATGTTATTTACAATATTATTTAGTTTATTTATTATTTTTAATAATTTAACTATATTGAATAGGTTTTCTATTGTGTGTGGCAATATTCATATAATCTTTCTTGATCTATTACTTCAATGAAACCATAACCGACCTTAACTAGTTTATTCAAAACTAAATTTCTTAGTACGCGATTAGCCGTTGCGCGCGAATAGCCAAATTGATTGGCAACCTGATCTTGTGTAACTTTTATGATGTTTATATCTTGATCTGTGGTAATCTTATGCCTTCTTATCTCTCTTAGCAAATAGCGTGCTATTCTTATGTCCGCCCTGTCACCACTAGCCGCAATAACCTGTCTTACCATTATTTGTAGGTCTTGAGCCAAAAACACTAATAAACCCTTATATAATTCTGGGTATTTGAGGGTTAACTGATCTAGGATACTACGAGTTATCACAACTAATTCACTTTTTTCACTTGCTATCGCTGATGTAAAGCGTGGCATTTTTGTATAAAATGAACCCAACCCAAAAACTGAACCTTCATCATAATTGATTAGATGTTTTTCAACATCATTGTTTAAGATAACATAAGTCTTTATCTTACCCTTTTTGATATAATAAAAGGTATCTGCATGATCATCTTGCAAATAGATTATTTCATCTTTTTGAATTACTTTTACTAAATCAATATCATTTAATAAGCTCAATGATTTTTTGTTGGTTTCTAATCGACGCCGAAATTCTTCTATTCCAGCAAAACTTTCTTTTTCTTTCATCTTTTAGATTGTAACATGTGTTATATTTTAAGACAATAAACTAAGTTATAATACAACTCATATTAGTTTAGAAAGTTAGGTTATATGAGCAAAACACAACAAGAACAAAAACATCACATGATGATCAATGAGCCAATTGATAAATTGATCATCAAAATGGCAATCCCGACGGTGATCGCTATGTTAGTAACATCGATATATAATATGGCAGACACCTATTTTGTATCACAGCTAAGTACAGCCGCATCCGGAGCTGTTGGCGTTGTCTTTCCTTTAATGACCATGATCCAAGCTATCGGTTTTTTATTTGGCAATGGTGGAGGAAGTACGGTCTCTCGCTATCTTGGAGCTAAAAAAACGGAAGAAGCTGATCAAGTAGCATCTACTGCTTTTTTCTCAGCACTCTTTATGGGAAGCTTATTGACAATCTTTGGCTTATTCTTTTTAGATGATCTGATTAATCTATTAGGAGCTACTGATACGATCTTTCCTTATGCTTATCAATATGGATCATGGATCTTATTTGGAGCTCCATACATGGCGGCCTCCTTTACCTTAAATAATCTACTCAGGGGTCAAGGTAACGCTTTCTACTCCATGATTGGTATTACTGTTGGTGGTATTTTAAACATCATCCTTGATCCAATCTTTATCTTTACTTTAGGATTTGAAACAGCTGGAGCCGCTATCGCTACGATCATAAGCCAGTTTGTGTCTTTCTCCATACTATTTTATATGATCAATAGTAAAAAGAGTTTAGTAAGGATTCGTTTTAAAAGTATTCGCTTCAAACATACAATTTTAGGCGAAATCTTTAAAGTTGGTATGCCTTCTTTCTATCGACAAGGTTTAGCTTCAATCGCCAATATCTTACTAAATACGCAAGCTGCCTTTTATGGTGATCCAACCGTGGCGGCGATGTCAATCGTTTCTCGAATCTATATGTTTATCTTCGCCACCAGCTTAGGCTTGGGACAAGGTTATCAACCAGTATGTGGTTATAATTATGGGGCTAAAGAGTATAAACGAGTTAAACAAGCTTTCTGGTTTTTTGTCAAAACCGTTACGATCATCTTTGTGATCGTATCTTCGATCGCCTTCATCTTTGCGCCTAGCATCTTAGCTATATTCAGAAAGAATGATCCCGAAGTTATCGCTATCGGTTCAACCGCGCTACGTTTCTATGCGTTATCATTGCCCTTACTATCTTGGACTCTAGCTTGTAATATGACTAGTCAATCAACTGGCAAGAGTTTGTATGCGACCGTTATATCAATTAGTCAACAAGGTCTCTTCTTTATTCCAATCATTGTCTTTTTACCCCAATACCTTGGATTAACAGCTATTCAGATTGGTATCCCCTTAGCTAATCTATTAACCTTTCTGATATCGATCCCAATTGGTATTAAATTACTAAATGAGTTTTCTCATCAAAAAAGTAAATAGTGATCATTAACTATTTACTTTTTTTTACTATTTCTTCTTTGCTTCTTTTGTCTTCTTTTCTTCTTTTTTCTTTTGGTCTGGTTTTGTTGGATTCTTCTTGGTTATCTTAAAGACCACTCCATCATAACTATTATATGCATAAACTTCACAATCATAAGCCGTAACGATCCGATGAACGATTGATAGCCCAAGCCCAAACTGACCATCACTACCTTTTTCAAAGGGTTTAAACAATCTTTCGATCATATCATTTGTTAGTTGTGAGCCATCATTTTCAATACTAAATTCATTGCTTGTGAGTTTGATCTTAATATTTGTTTTAGCGTAACGCAGCGCGTTATCCATGATGTTTTCCACTACAACACGCCACGGCTCTTCATTGCCATAGAAATTCGCGTGTTCAAGTTCACGTATGATCTGTAGCTCAGGCCTTATGACTTTAAGTGATAATAACGTCTTTTCAATCACTTCATATAGATCCGTTTCACCGGTATCGCGACTAGTTACTAAATATCCTACACGATTTAACAAAAGTAAACTTTGAACTTTTTTCTCTAAGCGACTAGCGTGTTCGATGATAACATCAACACTTTTCTCAAGTGTTTCGTATGGATAGATACCATCTTTAATACTTTCACCATACGATTTGATCGTGGCGATTGGTGTTTTAAGATCATGCGATATATTTTGAACAAGTTCTTCTTTAATCTGTTCTTGTCGCTTTAATTCATTATTCATCGCTACTAAAGCAGTTCCTAATTCACCTATTTCATCTTTACGATCGACATTAATATCAACTTCTTCATTATTACGAAGTTTATTTATGTATTGACGGATCTGATTAAGTGATCTGATCAAATAAAAGACCCAGATCGTTAATAAGAAAAACAAGACGCTTACTACTAATACCGTAATACTAATGACCGAGTTTATTAATGTCTTTTTAAACTCATTTTGATAAGAGCTAACCACAATACTGATCAAACGTGTTTTATCATTTATCGTAGATATTGAATATAGGATTTCTGATTCACTATTGGTTTTATAAACATAATCTTTTGTCATTTCTTTTTGATTTACCGCGTTTGATTTCATGATCATTAAGAAAGCTTCATCACGGATATCAAAAGCACTACTATATCTGATCAAACCATCAGAATAGATAGCGTGAGCAATATTGGCATCATTAGCGAACGATAAGATATCATTCTCTGGATTTCTACTATAATTATAAACGATACTTATCTGTGTTCTTTGTAACATCATAAACATTTGATTTCTAACAAAACTATTGATATTACCATTAAGATAGACAAAAAGAAACGACGCGAAGATCGCTACAAATATTAGAATAAGACTCATCAATTGTTGAGTCAGCGTTAGTTCTTTTAACCAAATATTGATCTTTTTCATATTAACCTAAGCGATATCCAAAGCCATAGATCGTGTGAATTGACAAAGCTGGAAGTTTACGACGAAGTCTTCTTAAAGTATCATCAACCACTCTATCTGAACCATAGTAATTTGTTTCCCAGACTTTGAGTAAAATCTGTTCACGTGAAAAAGCAGTACCTCGATTATGAGAAAACAACATTAATAGATCAAACTCTTTCGTTGTAAGATCAACTACTTTGCCACCATTATAAACCACTCTTTGTATCTCATCTACTTCATAACCATCAACGATCATGTTTGTTTGATAATCCTTATAAACTCTTCTGATGATATTATTGACCCTTAATACTAACTCCTTGGGTGAGAATGGTTTAGTGATGTAATCATCACTACCTTTCTCAAGACCAATGATCCGATCAAACTCTTTATCACGAGCCGACATAAAGATAACTGGAATGTCTCTAGTCTTGTTTTTGATCTCATCAATTAATTCAAACCCACTTTTATCATCTAACATGATATCTAATATCCATAGATGAACATCATCATCTTCTACATGAGCTAAAGCATCATTATAAGTAAGATATGATCTAACATCATACCCTTCCTTCTCTAAATACCTTTTAACTAGTTCGTTAAGATCTTTTTCATCTTCAACGATACAGATAACACGTTTCAAGAAGATCACCTCGCCTTAATAATAACAAAAAAAGGGTATTATTATAACCCCTTCTCCTTAATCATATCTACTACCTGATAAACGTATTCATGACATAAAGCATCTGTCTTGGCTTCAACCATGACTCTAATTAAAGGTTCAGTCCCTGATGGTCTAACTAAGATTCGACCTTCATTATTCAAACAAGTTTCAATCTTAGCGATCACTTCATTGATCGTCGGATCATTTAATACATCATTTTTATCTTTAACTTTGACATTGATCAATAGTTGTGGATAGATATACAAAGGCGCAGCTAATTCGCTTATTTTCTGTTTTGAACTAACCATCGCTTCAATTAGTTTCATCGCCGTTAGTAAGCCATCACCTGTTGTCATAAGATCCTTAAAGATAATATGCCCTGATTGTTCACCACCTAGTTTAAAATCATTCTTTACCATACAATCATAAACATATTTATCTCCAACAGCTGTCTTTTCATAAGCAATTCCTTCTTTATCAAATAATTGATAAAGCCCAAAATTAGCCATTACCGTGGTAACGATCGTATTATCCTTTAATGTACCTTGTTTGATCATTTGTTTACCCAAGATATACAAAGCTTTATCACCATCAATGATACTCCCTTGATCATCAACAGCGATCAACCGATCAGCATCGCCATCAAAAGCCAAACCAAGGTCGTATTGACCCTCTTTCATGATTTGGATTAAACGCTCAGGATGAGTAGAACCACATTCAGTATTGATATTCAAACCGTTTGGCTCATTAGCGATAACGGTAAGATTTGCCTTAAAACGCTTTAATAGATTGACAGCTGTCGCTGTCGCACTACCATTAGCTAGATCACATACGATTTGATAATTACTTAGATCAAGTTGAAATTGTTTGTGAAGGAAATCTAAATAAAGGTCTAATTTCTCAGGTACATGCTTAACGACTCCAATATGATCTTCAGCAGCGTAGGGAATTGTCACTTCATCATCTACATAAGCTTCGATTAATTCCTCAATCGCCGCTTCCAGTTTCATGCCTTTATGACTAAAGACTTTTATCCCATTATCATAATAGGGATTATGACTGGCCGAGATCATTACCCCACAAGCATAATCTGTACCATTAACTAAATAAGCGATAGCTGGTGTCGGACATACACCTAATAGCTCAACATTAGTTCCACTAGCGGTAATCCCCGCAGCTAATGCCGCCTCCAGCATTGAACCTGAAAGTCGAGTATCCTTACCAATTAGGATTTTTGTTTTATCTTTATTGAAATGATAACCAAGATAGCGACCAACTTTAAATGCTTGTTCAACCATCAATGTATTATTAGCTTTTCCTCTAAATCCATCTGTACCAAAATATTTACCCATGAATTCCTCTTTCTATTCAATAACGGTCAAAGTAATGATTGGCTCAACTAATTCATACGTTACCAATGAATTCGAACCACTAACAGCTAATTTAATCTCCTGCGTGCCAGGCTGAATACTTTGCATATCTAGATATACATTAATGTCATCAGCTGATAAAGCATTGATATTAGACGCCGTTCCATAAACAATGACATTCGCTACAACTTCTTCGCCCTCACTAAGTGAGAATTTATATCCATTTGTGTTGTTATAAACATTGATTGGTACATTGACGATTTCACGACTAACGCGCTCAGCCAAGGTGACTGACATGATCACTCGGGTTACACTCGCCTTGTTTACACCACTTGGAATATTGATCGGTGCAGTATAACTAGAATTTTCGGTTAGGGTTGTCGCATCAATAGGAACCTTGATGTCATTGATCTTATTTAATACCGAATCAAGACCATACAACGTTACCGAAGAATGATCCAAGGTTATTTGATCAATTGCCATATTATTAGGTACATCACCGACTGGCTCGATCATGATCGCCACCGTTTTATTTGGTGATGAAATGGGAACGCTTGCTGATACTACTGAAGGAATAAGATCCACATCAACCCGATTACCATTAGCATCATAAGCAGCTAATTTAGCTTCAGTCATAAAGCTGTTTGATTGACCTTTAACATCGATCAATGCTTTGACATACGCGACCTGATCGATCGTCGATTGTGACGCTTTGACCATGACTTCTGTCGTCGATAGCGTTGGTACACCCAAAACATACATAGCATCTATCTCATCAGTATTGACAAAATCATAACTCAGATTGAAACGCCATGTGACTTTCTTTTTAATCGTTACCACTGCTTTAGATGGATTGATGGTGACACTTAATCTGGAAGAGAAATCAGTAGCTGTTAGATCAACCTCATGTGTACCCTCACCTAAGCCGGTAAGATCCGCTACTACTTTATATGAACTAGAGTTCTTTAACATCGAAATGTCAGAGACATCCCCAATAATACTAGCTGATACTGCTTGTGGTAACCCACTAACTTCATAAACTTCTTCATTAACCCTTACCGTGATCGGTATCTCATTAATGACATAGCCAGATTGTGAAATAGTACCAAGCGGATTATCACTGATGTTGACAACAACATACAACATAACCGCCAACATAAAGGCAACGATCTTGCTATATTTTTGATTAAACAAGAAACGATCAATCCACGAACTTAACCAACGAATGATCCTTAAAAATGAACTTTCAATACTTTCATATGTATTAGCTACTTTTTTACTTTGTTTAGCAATACGCGCTGCTAGTTCCAGCTTATCCTCGGATTCCAAACGATCGATCTTTTTACGGTTACTCATTTCTTGTCACCTCCTTTATCGGAAGTATCTATTTGATCTTTATATACTTCATCTACATCAACATTATCGATTGACGTAAACTCCATGCCAAAATCTTTATCGATATCCACTTCTTTTTTCCGTTCTTTTTTCCCTTTTTTGATAGCTATATTTTCATCATTGTTGATTGAACTATTATTGGTTTCTTCAACTTCTGTTTTTTCTGCTT
>CAYNYC010000032.1:0-15259 GCA_964401415.1 uncultured Erysipelotrichaceae bacterium | reverse complement strand
TGATCACCACTTTTGCGACGATTGGTGTTTCAATACCAAGTTTCCTTTTAGCAATTTTAGCAATGATCTTATTTGGTGTTATGTTAGGTTGGTTCCCTTTAGTTGGACTGAAAACACCATTACATTATGTATTACCAGCCGTGGCTTTATCTTTAAATCCAATATCAACGATTACTCGTTTAACCAGATCTAGTTTACGAGATGTTATGAGTAAGGATTACATTGTATTAGCTAAGTCAAAAGGCACAGCTGAAATTTGGATTATCATCAAACATGGTTTGAAGAATGCCTTGTTACCGGTTGTTACATACGCTGGACCGATGTTTGCCTTCTTGATCACTGGTAGTTTTGTTATTGAGAGCTTATTTTCTGTCCCAGGTTTGGGAATGGAGTTTACCAGCAGCGTTATTAATCGAGATTATACGCTGATCATGGGATTGACCTTGTTCTTAGGAGCGATCGTTATCATCATGAATATCATAAGTGATATCGCAGCGGCTCTTATTGATCCAAGGATTAAATTAGGAAAGTAGGTGTCATATGTCAAACGTTAAAGATTTAAATCTTACTGATGATATGTTTGAAAAATTAGACGACAGTGAGAAAAATGCTGAATTTATTGCAATGCAAAGTAAGACTTTCATGCGGGATTCATGGAATAAATTTAAAAAGAACAAATTAGCTTTGTTTGGACTAATTTTTGTGACGCTTATGATCTTATTTGCGATCTTTGCGCCAATAGTATCTAAGTATTCATATGAAATGCAAGACTTGCAAAATCGTAATGCTTTGCCTACTTGGGACCATTTATTTGGGACTGATAAGCTAGGACGTGATATCTTTGTTCGTGTTATGTATGGTGCTCGTATATCATTAGCGATCGGCTTTGCATCAGCGGCGATCAACATGGTTATTGGAATTGTTTATGGAGGTGTTTCTGGGTACTTAGGCGGTCGTGTCGATATGATCATGATGCGTACTGTCGATGTTATCTATTCAGTTCCAGGATTACTGTATGTAATTTTAATCTTAATGGTTTTTGGGAATAACTTAACTTCAATGTTGATTGCGATTTCGATCACTTCTTGGGTCAATATGGCTCGACAAGTTCGAACACAGGTTATGTCTCTTAAAGAGACAGAGTTTGCGATGGCTGCTAAAGTAATTGGGGCAAGTGATATTAGAATATTGATGAAGCATTTGATCATTAATGCTATCGGTCCGATCATTGTTACTTTAACAATGATGGTTCCACAAGCGATCTTTACAGAATCCTTCTTGAGTTTCTTGGGTATCGGTATTTCTCAACCTCAATCAAGTTGGGGTGTGCTGGCTAGTGAAGCGCGTAGTTTGATCCATACTTACCCAATTCAGATCATTTGGCCGATCACAGCGATGTGTTTGACCATCTTGTCATTGAATTTTATTGGTGATGGTCTTGGAGAAGCGCTTGATCCAAATAATGGAGGGATGAACTAATGGCATTACTGGAAATTAAAAATCTCTCTACGGAATTTAAGACTGAACAAGGTAGTGTTCAAGCGGTTAGAGATGTCTCTTTATCTTTAAAAGAGGGGGAAGTATTGGGTATTGTTGGTGAATCTGGTTCTGGTAAATCACAAACGATGTTTTCACTGATGGGGTTACTTGCCGATAACGGGCGCGTAACAGAAGGTACGATCACTTTTGATGGACAGGATATCTCTCCCAAGAATTTTAAAAATAAAAGAGAATATGATAAGTTTATGCGTAAGATTCGTGGTAATACGATGACGATGATCTTCCAAGATCCGATGACTTTCTTAAATCAGGTACTTAAGGTTGAGACACAGTTGATCGAACCACTTATGAATCATAAGGATATATCAAAAACTGAAGCTCGTAAGATTGCTTTAGAACTAATGAGAAAAGTTGGTATTCCATCTCCTGAGAAACGGATTAATCAATATCCCTTTGAATTCTCAGGCGGAATGAGACAAAGGATCATCATTGCGATTGCCTTAGCTTGTAATCCAAAGCTGATCATCGCTGATGAACCGACAACAGCCCTAGATGTAACGATCCAAGCTCAAGTATTAGAGCTTATCGATAGTTTAAGAGAAGAAAGTGATTCTTCGATCATCATGATCACTCATGACTTAGGTGTAGTTGCCAAGTTATGTGATCGGGTAGCCATCATGTATGGTGGTAAGATCGTTGAAACAGGTACTGATGATGAGATCTTCTACAGTCCAAAACATCCATATACTCTTGGCTTATTGAGTTGTGTTGCTAATCCAGAGGATGATGATGAAGAAGTATTACATCCAATCCCTGGTTCTCCACCGGATCTATTAGATCCTCCAAAAGGCTGTCCATTTGTGGATAGATGTGAAAAAGCAATGCGGATATGTAAAGATCATATGCCGGAACTAACGGAATTTAGCCCGACTCATCAATGTCGCTGTTGGTTGAATCATGAAAAGGCGGTGAAGTAGATGAGCGTTGATCCTATCTTAAAAGTTAAAAACTTAAAAACATATTTTGATGTTACGAAGGGTATATTTGCTAAAAAGCAGATTGTCAAAGCAGTAGATGATGTAAGTTTTGAAGTTATGCGCAATGAGACGTTTGGCTTAGTCGGAGAATCTGGCTGTGGTAAAACAACATTGGGTAGAACAATTGTTAAATTGTATGATCCTAATTCAGGTAGTATCGAATTTGAGGGTCGCGATATAGCAAGGATCAAAGGAAAAGATTTAAAGGAATATCATAAAGACGTTCAAATGATCTTCCAAGATCCATATGCCTCACTTAATCCGCGGATGACAGTTGGTGAGATTATTAAAGAACCGATGGTCATTCACAATATTTATGAAACAGATGCTGAACGTGAAGCTCGTGCTGTGGATCTGATCAAGATCGTTGGTCTAAAACCTGACCATATTCGTCGTTATCCCTTTGAGTTTTCGGGGGGACAAAGACAGCGTATTGGAGTTGCTCGAGCCTTGGCATTAGATCCTAAGTTTATCGTTTGTGATGAGCCAATATCAGCGCTTGATGTATCTATTCAAGCTCAGGTCATCAATCTATTAGATGATATCCAAAAGAAATTGGGTTTATCATATTTGTTTATAGCCCATGATCTAGGGATGGTTAAACACATCTCAGATCGTATCGGTGTAATGTATCTTGGGCACTTGGTGGAGGTAGGACCGAGTAATGAAGTCTATCATCGTCCACTTCATCCATACACCGTAGCACTGTTGTCGGCGATCCCAATACCGGATCCTAAAATAGCAAAAGAGAAGAAGAGGATCGTCCTCGAGGGAGAAATACCAAGTCCGATAAATCCCCCGACAGGATGTGTGTTCTCGACAAGATGTTCTAAGGCTACTGAAAGATGCCGTCGCGAAGCACCGCAGATGACAAAAGTTGGTAACCGACAAGTTTCATGTTTCTTATATGAAAAATAGGAGGAAGAAAATGAAAAACGCATTTAAAAAAATTGGCTTATTTGCTCTAATTTTGGCGATGAGTTTGTCATTGGTCGCATGTGGCGGCGGAGATGAAGAGCCTGAAGCTCCTACCGAAGTCACATTTACGTATGCGATCGGTGGCGAACCTGATGTATTAGACCCTGCAGTAGGATCTGATAATGTTACATCTGCCATTACAAACCAGATTTATTTCCCGTTATTCTCAATTGGAGCTGACGGATCATTGGTATACGACGCTGTTGAAAGCTATACAGTATCCGATGATGGTTTAGTTTACACATTCACATTAGTCGAAGAGAACTTCTGGTCTGATGGTGAAAAAGTTACTGCTGAAGACTATGTATTCGGTATGAAACGTTCAGTTGGCATGGGTGCCGCTGATTCATACTACTCGTATTTCATTACTGATTATGTAAAGAATGCGAAAGCTTATGGCGAAGCCATGGCTGATATTGCTGACATGGTTGATATCGGTATTGAAGCAGTTGATGAAAAGACGATCGTTGTTACTTTAGAGAAACCGACCGTTTACTTTGTTAACTTGATGACGGCTGGTGTATTCTATCCGTTACGTGCTGAATTTGCTACTGAACACGATTCAACTTGGTCACTTGATGCTACAGTACCAACTAACGGTCCTTTCCAAACAACAAAGATCGACAGTGCTGAAGAGATCATCATGGTTAGAAATGAATTCTTCCCATTCGCTGATCAAGTTAAATTCGATACAATAGTCGCTAAGGTTATGCCAGATATGGATGCTCAATTATTAGCGTTCCAAAATGGTGAAATCGATATGGCAACTAGCGTAAACACTGATGTTACATCAATTTATGATGGTAAAGAAGAACTAGTAATAACTGATTCAGTTATCAACTACTTCGTATTGTTTAATGCTTATTCAGAATCTGCACCTGCTTTAGCGGATGTTAACGTTCGTAAAGCTTTACAATTAGCAATCAATCGTGATGATATCATCTTGGCATTAGATGCAGGTGATACATATTATCCATTGTTTGGCTTTATTCCTAAGGGATTTGCTGGTGCAACTGGTGACTTCCGTGAAGAACAAGATGCTTCTAATGTATTAGTTAAGACTGATCCAGAAGCTGCAAAAGCATTATTGGCTGAAGCTGGTTATGATGCAAGTAATCCATTGAAGTTTACTTATTACTATAACCAATCTGCAACTCATGATATCGTTGCTCAGGTTATTCAACAACAATGGGCTAATGTTGGTATCGAAGTTACATTGAAGACTGGTGAAATTCGGACGTTCTTTGATGATCGTACTAATGGCTTATTTGAATTAGCACGTCACGCTATGTCAGCTGACTACATGGATGTATCAACATATCTTGATATGGCTACATCATGGAACCAAGCTGGTGTTTCTTGGGGTGATGCTACTTATGATGAAATGATTCTTGCTTCACAAGGTGAAACAGATCCTGCAGTTCGTATTCAAATGTTGCATGATGCTGAAACATACTTAGTTCAAGAACAAGCTTACACTGTACCATTGTTTGGTTATTCAAGTATCTACTTGATCAAAGCTGGAACAACAGGTATTCTTTACAACCCACAAGGCAGCTATAGCTTAGCTTATGCTAGCTTTGCTGAGTAGTTTAAACTAATGAATTAAGAGCCTAAGCCATGGCTTAGGCTCTTATCTTTTAAGGAGCAAGCACATGAAAATGGATTTAGAAAAATTACCCCTGATCTATCAGGTAATAAAAGAAAATAACGTTGATGCATGGTTGATCACAGGGCGCGAAACGATCATGAGATCAGAGCCTATCTTACCGGTTTTAGGTGATATGGATTTTATCATCGCTACAACCTTGATCTTTACCAATAGTAAGTGCATTGCTATCGTTTCTCCTTTAGATGTCGAAGGATATCGTTTGATCAAAGGTATCGATGAAGTTATCGAATACAAGACGACTATGGAAGAAACGATCAAAGAAGTATTAAAGGATTTGGATCCACAAAGATTAGCATTGAATTTTTCCAATAGTGATGCTAGTAGTGATGGCTTGACTGTTGGTATGAAGATGATGTTGGATAAAGTACTAGCCTCCATAGATTTTAAAGGAGAACTAGTAAGTGCGTTCCCGATTATTTCTAAAGTAAGAGGAATGAAAACATCATCACAGATTGCTAAGATCAAAGACTGTGCGATCAAAGCAGATGAATATCTAAGAAGAGTACCATCAATCTGTCATCCAGGGATGACATCTATTGAAATTTTCAACTTTCTCCATGAAGTTGCTTATGCGGATGGTTATGGAATGAGTTGGGCTGCTTCACAATGTCCTAGTGTCATGGTCGATCCCAATGTTCCACAAGGACATGGTGGAATTACGGATACACCACTTGTAAAGGGTAACGTTATCAATATTGATTATGGTGTTAGTAAAGATGGTTATTGTAGTGATCTTCAAAGAATGTATTATGTTTTAAAAGATGATGAAACTGATGCTCCAGAAAGTGTTAAACAAGCGTTTTACTTGGTAAGAGATGCTATCAAAGCAGCAAAGGATTTCTTAAGACCGGGGGTTACTGGCTTTCAAGTTGATCAAGTAGCTAGACACATGGTCGTTGATAATGGCTATGATTCATGGAATGCCGCTTTGGGTCATCAAGTAGGACATGTCACTCATGATGGTGGCACGATCTTAGCTAATCGTCGTCCCCGATATAATCGGACAGAACTTATAGATACCCCACTTGATGTTGGTAATGTATTTACCCTTGAGCCAGGAGTCATGATCCCTGAGGGACGTATTGGAATTGAAGAAGACGTAGTTATCACTAAAGATGGGTCTGAGTGGCTGGTCGAGCCTCAACAAGAATTAATGTTGATTAGAATATAAACCGAGTGATATTTTATCACTCTTGTTTCATATAGGGGGGTACAATGAAAGTAAGAAGCTTAAAAGAACAATATCAGATCAAAGATGCGATTTTAAAGGAAAGGTTAGAAAAAGTATTACAACCTTTAATGGAAGAGTGTGGTATCGATGTCTGGCTTATTCCTAGTAAAGAATATAATGAAGATCCCATTTTTGAAGTATTAACACCAAGTGGTTTTCCAACAGCAAGACGAATCAGTATTTTGGTATTACATAATGATCATCAGCGTGTTAATTGTTTTAATGTGGGAATGGCTGATGGTGAACTCAATAAATTCTACACACAAGCATGGAATAGAGATAAAGAAGATCAGTTTGTGGCTTTAACAAATTTACTACAAAAATGTAACCCACAAACGATCGGTTTAAACTATTCGGCTGATTATGCTTATTGTGATGGGCTTTCAGTAGGGTTATTTAACACGCTTAAGGAGAAATTACCAAACACATTAACAGCTAAATTTGTATCAGCTGATCTTTTAGGCGTAAGATTTCTGGAGACTCGATCTGAAACAGAACTTAAATATTATCCAGAGGTAATGGCAGTTGCTAAAAGCATCATTGATCAAGCCTATAGTTTAGATGTCATTAAACCAGGCGTTACTACATGTGATGATGTTGAATGGTTTATGAAAGAAAAGGTTAATGAGTTAGGAATGACTTTTTGGTTTCCACCAACAATTGATGTTCAACGTAAATCAGGGATGTATAGTTCCGATACCAAGATTGAAAAAGGTGATTTAGTTCATTGTGATTTTGGGATAACATATTTAGGTTTATGTACCGATACGCAAAGGTTGGCTTATGTCCTGAAAGATGATGAAACGAAAGTACCACAAGTATTGATCGATGGAATGTTAGAAAACGATCGTTTTCAGGATATAGTTGCTTCTAATTATAAAGAGGGAATATCGGGTAATGATGTTTTTACCGCTTCCCTTGCCCAAGCTGAAAAAGAAGGCATAAAAGCTATGCTTTATACGCATCCCTTAGGCATTCATGGTCATGCGGCTGGTCCGACGATTGGTCTATTCAGTGATCAAAAACCACAACCAGTTAAAGGAGACCTGTTGATCCATCCTAATACAGCTTATGCTTTAGAATTAAATACGAAACGTCATATCGAAGGATATGATTCAGAAGTTTTCTTTTTCACGGAAGAAAGTGTTATCTTTGTCAATGGCAAGTTAAGTTATTTAGCAGAAGGTAGAACAGAGATCACATTAATATAAGGAGCAAGTATGAAAGCAATAACACAAGACTTATTTTATGATTATCATTTTTTAGCTAACCTTAACTATAATCCAGCCAAGACCGTGGCCGCGTTTGTTAAAAGTAAAGTGAATATTGATGATAATGGTTATGACCAATTTATCTGGTTATATGAAAATGGTAAATGTCGTCAATTGACAAGTGGTAAAAAAGAGGGAAACTATGTTTGGGAAGATGATGAACATATCCTTTTTATCGCTAATCGCGAAGGAAATGATGATGAGTTTAAAACCCTTGTCTATCGGATCAACATCCATGGTGGTGAAGCGACCAAAGCTTTTGAATTACCACTTAAAGTAAATACGATCAAAGTATTACCCGAGCAATATTTAATCCAAGCAACGGTTGATATCCGTTTTAGTGATTATCATGAATTAGATGAAACTGCTCGACAAAAAATAAAAGATGAACTAAAAGAGAACCAAGACTATCAAGTCATGGATGAATACCCGTTTTATTTCAATGGGGCTGGATACATTAATTCACTCAGAAATAATTTATTTTTAGTCGATAAAAAGACATTAGTGATCAAAGCTTTATCTTTACCTACTTTAGATGTAGAATCATTTGATATTACACCAGACAATAAACAGATCGTGATCAGCGGGATTGATTATCGATCATTTAAGGGAAAATGGTCACAACTATATCTTTACAATATTAACACTGGTAAATTGCGAGAAATCTTTTCCCAAACCGATATGCAGATTGGTAGAGTATTTTTTTATCAAGATCAGATTATGGTAGCGGGAACTTATGGAAAAGATTACGGAGCGATGGAAGCTAATAAATTTTATCGCTTGTTTGATGGTAAAATGGAATTATGGTTAGATAATGAAGGTGGCTTATATAATTCTGTTTCAACTGATTGTCATTATGGTAAACTGAAGAGTTTTCTGAGTGAAGATCAACAACCATATTTTATCAGTGTTAAAGACTCTCATAGTGAGCTGTTGAAACTTAATGATCATGCACTTGCTGTCTTGATTGATAAAGAGGGCTCTGTCGATGATTTTACCTTGGGGAAGGACCATATATTGATCATTGGTATGTATGATCAAAAATTGCAAGAATTGTATGAAGTAAAAGATGGGATATATACCCAAGTTTCTAGTTTTAATGAAGCGGTCTTGAGTGATCATTACGTAGCTAAGCCTGAACGATTACGTGTAAGTAAAAAACCACATGATGTCTATGGTTGGGTCTTAAAACCTAAGGATTTTGATCTAAATGAAAGTTATCCCGCTATCTTAGATATTCATGGTGGTCCTAAAGCCGCTTATGGTGAATTATATTTCCATGAAATGCAATATTGGGCTAGTCGCGGTTATTTTGTTTTCTATTGTAATCCGCGAGGTAGTGATGGACGCGGTAATGACTACGCTGATCTTCGTCAAAAGTTTGGGACGATCGATTATGAAGATATCATGGACTTTACCGATCTAGTCTTAAAAACTTACCCGATGATCGATCAAAAAAGAGTGGCGGTTACAGGAGGTAGCTATGGTGGCTACATGACTAATTGGATCATTGGTCATACTGATCGCTTTGTGTGTGCCGCAAGTCAAAGATCCATCGCTAATTGGATCACAGAGGTAGCAGCTAGTGATTATGGTATTGATTTTGTGATCGAACAAGATTTTGATGATCCATATAAATGTGCTGATCAATTATGGCAGATGTCACCACTAAAATATGCTCATTTAGCTAGTACTCCAACCTTATTCATTCATTCTTATGAAGACTATCGTTGCTTGATCCAAGAGGCGATGCAGATGTATACAGTTTTAAAGTGTCGTGGTGTTGACAGTAAGATTGTGGCTTTCAAAGGTGAAAACCATGAGTTATCGCGTAGTGGTAAACCCAAACATCGTAGTAAACGATTGTTGGAGATAACATCATGGATTGATAAATATACTAATAAAGAGAAAGAGGTTAATTAATATGGAATTTGATCTAAGTAAACCCCAATGTTATTACTTCAATGAGATCGCTAAGATCCCTCATGGTTCTAACAATGAGAAAGAATTAAGTGATTATTTAGTTGCGTTTGCGAAAAAGTTAAACTTAAAGTATATGCAAGATGACATGTACAATGTGATCATTTATAAGCCAGCGACAGTAGGATACGAAACAGCTCCGGCATTGATGTTGCAAGCTCATATGGATATGGTTTGTGAGAAGAATAAGGATTCTGATCATGATTTTATGAAAGATCCACTTAAACTAAAAGTTGAAGATGGTATCTTAAGAGCTGATAAGACAACGCTTGGGGCAGATGATGGTACTGGTGTTGCTTATATGATGGCTATCTTAGCTGATCCTAAACTTCCCCATCCACCACTAGAATGCGTATTTACGGTTCAAGAAGAAACAGGACTTTATGGAGCGATGAATCTTAAAGCTAAAGATATATCTGCTCATCGGATGGTATCACTTGATGGTGGAGGAGAAACCAGCACATTATTATCATCAGCTGGTGGATGTCGTGATCGAGTAGTTAAAAAACTTGCTTGGCAAGCAAATGATCTTCCTACATATCAATTATCGGTATTAGGCTTACTTGGTGGCCACTCAGGTGGTGAGATCCATAAAGAAAAAGGGAATGCGAACAAACTAGTTATTCGTCTTATCAAAGAAGCTATCTTAAAAGGGGCTGATATTACCTTGGTTAGCTACAACGGCGGTTTGAAAGAAAACGCTATTCCGCGTGAAGCCGATGTTATCTTTGTCTCAAGTACGCCTAAAGCGGTTCTTGAACAGTATTTTAATGACAGTGCTGTAAATATTAAAACGGAATTAGCATTTAGTGATGCTGGTTTTAAGATTAACTTTAGTGAACAAGCTAAAGCGGATCGCTGTTTAAGCACAGCATGTAATTCAGAAGTGATCGATCTGGTCTATCTATTACCGAATGGCTTTAAAGCCCGTTCGATGGCTATTGAAGGTTTGACTTTAACTTCCTTGAATCTTGGAGTAGTCACGACAAAAGAAGATGAAATAGAATTGGCCATTTCAATAAGATCAGCTCTAAAGAGTTCAATTGATAATCTAATCAATGAGATAGCTTGTCTTTGTGAAGCATTTAAAGCCACTTATTCGATTCATGCTTTCTATCCTGGCTGGAACTACTCAGAAGTTTCACCAATGCGTGATACGCTAGCGAAAGTGGTAAAGGATATCTATGATATAGATTTAGTTTTGATCGCTGCTCATGGTGGAACAGAGTGTGGTGTATTTAAGGCAATGTATGATGATATGGATATCGTATCAATCGGACCAAAGAGTAAATTTATCCATACACCAGATGAAGAACTTGATCTAGCTTCGTTTGATCGTACATATAAGTTACTGACTACTTTTGTCAGTGCTTGTAAATAAGGAGGTACATATGAATAAAGGCCTAGTTGTAATTTTATCGGGAGCTTCATCGGTTGGTAAAAGTCCGATTCGTGAAGCACTTATGAGTGATCGTTCATTAAACTTATTCTATTCAGTTTCAATGACGACTCGTCCTAAAAAAGAAAATGAAATTGATGGTATTGATTACTACTTTGTGACTCATCAAGGCTTTGCGAAAGCAGTTCGCGATAAAGAGTTACTAGAGTATACCGAATTCAATGGCTACTATTATGGTACACCTAAAAATCAAGTTGAATTCTTGATTGAACAGGGCAAGAATGTTTTGATTGAAGTTGAAGCACAAGGAGTTGGGCCAATTAAATTAAATATGCCAGATGCTTTAGCGTTCTTTGTTATGCCAAAGAGTTTTGAAGACTTAGAAAAACAGATCAATGAGATCTATAAAGATGATCATGCTTCTATCCAAAACCGACTCAATAAAGCAAAAATGGATATGGAGCTAGCACCTTTGTTTAAAAACTGTGTGTCTACAGAAGATGTAACTAAAGCAGTAGATCAGATTAAAGCCAAGATCTTTGAAGAACTAGCTAATAGGAGTGAGTAATGGATCAAATTAGAAGGCAGAAGTATGCGTTAATGTTGATTAGAGTTGGAGTAAATCTTCAACCAGGTCAATATTTGATCATTCAAACAATACCAGAAGCTTTAGAGTTGGCTCAAGAAGTTACTAAAGAAGCTTTTAAGGCTAAAGCGAAGGATGTCATTGTCTTTATTGAAGATCCGCAGATCAATCATATTAGAGGTTTAAACGCTGATGTAGATACTTTAAGAGCCGTTCCTGATTGGAAGAAACAACAGTTAGAATATTATCTGAGTCAGGGTGCTTGTCAAATTGGGTTAATGGGTAGTTATCCAACGCTTAATCAAGATGTAGACACGGCTAAGTTATTAGCGATCAATGCTGCTAGTAATGATGTTCGTAATGTTATTCGTAAATATATCCATCAGGGTACACTACAATGGACAGGAACAGCTGTAGCTACCAAAGACTGGGCTAAGGCTGTTTATCCAGAATTAGCCGAAGAGAAAGCCTATGAGGCCTTAGAAGATGCGCTTTGTCAGATGGTAAGAGTCGATGATCAAACGGATGTTATAAATAATTGGAAAAAACATAGCGAAGCTTTAAAGAGAAGAGCTGATATACTAAATCAGTATAATTTCAAATCATTACATTTAACTAGCGAATTAGGCACGGATATTACAATGGATCTTGTCAAAGATCATATTTGGAATAGTGCTGGTGAACTAAATCAAGGTAAGCACCAAGTTAGTTATGTAGCTAATATGCCAACTGAAGAAGTATTTACTGATCCTGATTGTTTTAGTGCTAATGGAATAGCGTATGCTTCACGACCATTAATGATGTCAGGAAAACTGGTAACGGATTTCAGTATTACCTTTAAAGATGGTTATGCGATCGATTGTAAAGCATCGCAAAATGAAGAGTTTCTCAAAGATGCCTTATTTAAAGATGATGGCACAAGGCGTTTAGGTGAAGTAGCTTTGGTTAGTAAGCAATCACCAATCAATCAAATGAACAAGATATTCTTTAATGGTCTGATTGATGAAAACGCGGCTAGTCATTTAGCATTTGGTTCAAGTTTTCCCAGTTGTATCAAAGATGGTACAACTTTGACTAAAGAAGAATTACTTCAAAAAGGAGTTAATTCGGCAATTTCACACAATGATTTCATGATCGGTACTGATGATTTCAAAGTAGTTGGTATTACCTATGATAATCAATCAGTGGTAATCATGGAACATGGCGATTTTATTATTTAGGAGGAAATATGACAATATCAAGTGAAAGTTTTTTAATCAAGGATACGGTATGTTCAAGTGAACTAAGTTCCAAGATCTATTCCTATCGTGAACAAGAAAAGATTCGTAATGGTTGGTTGAAGATTCGCTTTGCGGAAGTTTTACCAAAAATTATGAAAAGAAGTGAGGTTGATCTATGGGTGGTTTGTTGTCGCGAATACAATGAAGATCCAGTACTTACAACTTTAGTTCCAGTATCAATGATGACAGCCAGAAGAACGACGATCCTTGTATTTCATCTACAGGAAGACGGTAAAGTTCGCCGGATGGCTTTAACACGGCCAGGCGTTGGGCTTGATGATTATTATGAAGCAGTATGGACCAACCCTAAGAGTTCTAATTGGTCAGATGGTAAAGCATTATTACCAGATGGTAAGGATGTTATCAAACAAAGCCCACCAGAAACTCAGTTTGAATGTTTAGCCCGCATCATTAAGGAATGTAATCCCCAAAAGATTGGTCTTAATATCTCTAAGACTTATGCCTTCGCGGATGGTTTGTCTAAAAACCTATATGATGAAATGGTAGCTGAGTTTAGTGAGGATATGAAAGCTAAGATTGTATCAGCGGAAAAGGTATGTGTTGGCTGGCTTGAAACAAGAACTAAACAAGAACTAGCCGCTTATACTGGTATCATGCAGATAGCTCATAGTATCATTGCGGAAGCTTTCTCATCAAGAGTAGTCATTCCTGGAGTCACTACCAATGCGGATATTAAATATTTCATGTTGCAACAAACCATCGATTTTGGTCTTCAACCGTGGTTTGACTATGAAGTATCGATTCGTCGTCAAGGAGTCGGTGAAATTTATCATGAAGCTGTTATCATGCCAGGCGATCTATTACATTGTGATGTTGGTATACGCTACTTAAATTTATGTACGGATACCCAAGAAAATGCCTACGTCTTAAAACTAGATGAAGTAGAGGCTCCATCTTATCTAAATCATGCCTTAAAAGTAGTAAATCGTTTACAAGATATTACAATTGGTTGTTTTTCACAAGGACTATCAGGTAATGAGATCCTTAAATTGGCTAGAGATAAAGCGATCAAGGAAGGAATCGTTCCTTGTATCTATACCCATCCTATCGGTCATCATGGTCATGGAGCTGGTCCAACGATCGGACTTTGGGATATGCAAAATGGTGTACCTGGATCAGGTGATTATAAGCTTTATAATGACACTCTTTATTCACTAGAACTAAATGCCAAGGTAGAAATTAAAGAATGGAATATGGTCTTAACTTTAGGAGCTGAAACAGACATTATGTTTACCGACGATCGTGTTCATTACGTAGCCGGTCGCCAAGAGCGGTTTCATTTGATAAAGTAAGATGAAGAAGCTATCAATCTACAGAATGTTTGGTTTTATGGGTTTATATTTTATTATTGCTAATTTTGCCCATCCAATCACCCCAACATTTATTCAAGATTTAGGTTTAAACGATTATATGTTTGGTGTCGCTTTTGCGTCAATGGCAGCGACTAATTTTCTATTTTCTCCTTTTTGGGGTAAATTATCAAAGAATTTTGGTAGTACCAATATCATGGCTATTTGTTTTATAGGCTACGCTATCGCCCAAGGTATATTTGGGGCAGCTGATAGTGAGATGGATATTATTTTAGGACGAATGCTAGCAGGCTTTTTTAATGGTGGTATTATCGTTAACCAGATGATTTATATCATGACAAATAGTACAATTGAAAAAAGAGGTCAAAATCTGGCTGTGGCCGCAACGATCATGGCGGTTGTATCACCGTTTGGCTATCTTATTGGTGGTCTGATTGGTGACTATTCGATTCCTTTAACATTCACTCTTCAAGTTGTCGGTTTGATGATTGTTGGGGTAGCTCATTGGCTACTAATTGATGATCAACCAATCGTTGAAAAACAAAATTTCAATCAACTCATCAAGGATTCTAACCCAATAAGAGTGGTCATTGATGCCCGAAGTCTGTTAAATAAAGCCCTGATCTTCTTTTTCATAATGGTTATGTTAACATCGTTTGCGAGTATTTCGTATGAACAATGTTTCAATTATTTTATAAAGGATCAATATGGTTTTCCGCCCTCGTATAATGGCTTCTTAAAGGCAATTGTTGGATTTATTACTTTGATTGCTAATTCAACAATAACGATGTGGTTGTTAAAGAAGACGGATATCAATCGGTCGATCATCTATGTATTATCAATTTGTCTATCAATGATGATCGCGATCATCATGATTGATGATATTGTCCCATTTGTGATCATCAATGTCGTATTCTTTGGCTTTAATGCCATCTATCTACCGCTTATTCAAGATATGTTAGCTAAGTTTAATAAATCTGATGGCGGTGGTGGA
>CAYNYC010000031.1:0-15481 GCA_964401415.1 uncultured Erysipelotrichaceae bacterium | reverse complement strand
CCCTTTGTCGGAAAGACTTTTACATTACTCATCTTACTTACCTTCGCTGATCGCTAGTTCAATGATCCTTTGAGCAGTTGATGGACTATAGTTCGCTTTGATCAATTCTGAATCTAATCGATCTAAGGCACTAAGTGGAAGAGTTGAGATCATCGCCCAACCTAAATTAAGTGTTTCTTGGATTGACCGTTGGGCTCTAAAACCCTGTCCAATAAAGATCTTCTCAAATACTTCACCAAAGCGGATATATGCTTTATCAATATCACTAAGATCATCTTCACCTATAACCGAAGCTAAAGATCTAGCTTCCATTACTTTGGCATAAGATGAGAACAACTGATTAGCGATATCACTGTGATCACTACGTGTGTAACCATCACCAATGCCATCTTTCATTAAGCGTGAAAGCGACATTAAACTACCGATAGGTGGATATATCCCATTTTGATGTAAATTACGATCAAGGACGATCTGTCCTTCAGTAATATAACCAGTTAAGTCTGGTACTGGATGAGTGATATCATCATTAGGCATTGTTAAGATAGGAATTTGGGTCACTGAACCATTTTTACCCTCAACAATACCAGCTCTTTCATATAAAGACGCTAGATCTGAATATAGGTATCCAGGATATCCTTTTCTTCCTGGGATTTCCCCATTACTACTAGAAAACTCACGTAATGCTTCACAATATGATGTCATATCCGTCAAGATAACCAAAATGTGCATGTCTAATTCATAAGCTAAGTATTCAGCTGCTGTAAGCGCACAGCGTGGCGCTAGTGTTCTTTCAATGATTGGATCATTGGCTAAGTTAATAAACATACAAACCTTTTCCATAACTCCCGTCTCTTCAAAAGAGCGTCGGAAATAATCAGCTACATCATTTTTAACACCCATAGCACCAAAAACGATCCCAAAATTAACACCCTCATCATCAGCGATCTGTGCTTGACGAACGATCTGTACTGCCAATTTATCATGTGGTAAACCAGATCCAGAAAAGATTGGTAGTTTTTGACCACGTATTAAAGTATTTAAACCATCGATCGCACTAATCCCGGTATTGATATAATTACGGGGATACTTACGAGCGATTGGATTTAATGGCTTTCCATTAATGTTAGCTTTATGATCAGCGTAAACTTCACCCAAGCCATCAATTGGACGTCCGGCTCCATTAAATGTTCTACCTAAGATTTCTCTTGATAAAGATATTTCCATGGGATGTCCTAAGAATTTTGTCTTGGTGTTTTCTTTTGAAAGGCCACTTGTGCCCTCAAATACCTGGATCATAGCTTTTGATCCTTCTATCTTGATTACTCTTCCAAAACGATTTGAGTCACCTTCAACTTGAATCTCAACAACTTCTTCATTGGCGACATCTTGGGCATTATCGATAGCGATCAATGAACCGCTAACCTCACTTAATCCTAATATTTGAAGTCCCATAATTACCCCCTTTTATTCAACTTTCAGTAAAGCTTGATCTATTTCTGTAAAATATTCATCTAATAATTCTAATTTGTCATTAGCTACATCATATTTGATCTTGATGATTCGATCGAATATTCCTGTTTCCTCAATTAATCTTGTTGGTATCTTTTTATTAACAAGCTTGATCGCTTCGCTATTAAGATAAGATATGATCTTCATCATCTTAAATTGTTTTTCATATGGTACATAAGTATCATCAGGATGGAAAGCATTTTGTTGTAAGAATCCAACTCTAATACATTTAGCTATTTCCATCGTTAGTTTTTGATCATCTGGCAAGATATCAGCACCAATCAATTTAACGATCTCATTCAACATATCTTCTTCGTGTAAGATCTTGACCATTTCTGATCTTAAGCTTACAAAATCAAACGCAACATTATTGCTATACCAGCGAGCAAGATCATCAATATATTCACTATATGATGTATTCCAGTTGATCGCTGGAAAGTGTCTTGCATAAGCTAATGATTTATCTAACGCCCAAAAACAACGGACGAATCTTTTCGTATTTTGGGTCACTGGTTCTGAGAAATCACCACCCTGTGGCGATACAGCCCCAATGATCGTGACTGATCCCTCTTTACCATTAAGGGTATCTACATATCCCGCTCTTTCATAAAACTGTGAGATACGTGAAGGCAAATAAGCCGGAAACCCTTCTTCAGCTGGCATTTCTTCCAAACGCCCTGATATTTCACGTAGCGCTTCAGCCCAACGCGAAGTTGAATCAGCCATTAATGCGACATGGTATCCCATATCACGATAATACTCCGCCATGGTAACACCAGTATAAATACTAGCTTCACGCGCCGCTACGGGCATGTTAGAGGTATTAGCGATCAAGATCGTTCTATCTAATAATGGCCGTTGTGATTTAGGGTCAATCAATTCACTAAATTCTTCAAGAACCTGCGTCATTTCATTACCACGCTCACCACAGCCAACATACACAATGATATCAGCGTCACACCATTTGGCGATCTGATGTTGGGTCATCGTCTTACCCGCCCCAAATCCACCAGGAACAGCTGCTGCACCACCTTTAGCGATTGGAAATAAAGTATCGATGACACGTTGTCCGGTAGCTAATGGTTTAGTCAATTGTTTACGTGTTTTAATTGGTCGAGGCTGTCTGATAGGCCAACGTTGGGTTAAGTCAACATCAAATACATTACCATAATCATCTTTAATCTTCAGGACAACATCATTTATCTTATACATACCACTTGCTTTAGCTTCAATAACTGTTCCACTAAGCCGTGGACTTAACATTAATTGATGTTTGATCAAGGCTGTCTCTTGACAACTGCCATAAAGACTACCACCTTCAAGATGATCACCTACTTGAGCACTGATCGTCACATCCCACTCTTTGTCAATATCTAAAGGTAAAATATCGGAACCAACATCAATATAGACGCCATAGCGATCAGCGATCGCTTGTAATGGTCTTTGAATACCATCATAGGTATTACTCATAAGACCAGGTCCTAAGACACAAGATAAAGGTGAACCTGAGCCAACAACGGGTTCGTTGATCTTTAGTCCGGTAGTTGATTCATATACTTGAATGATCGTTTCGCTCTGTTCAATACCGATAACCTCACCCAATAATCGCTTATTGCCAACATAGACCATTTCCATCATGCTAAAGTCTTTTGAGTCTTTAACTTTGATTACCGGTCCATTTATTGAATAAATTTTATTTTCCATTATGATCTCCTTCTATAAAATAAAGCCGGAATGATCCATAAACCACGCTTCTTGTTCAAGTAATTTACTATCAAGTGTCTCATCTAGTTTAATCTTATCGATCATCGAATAAAACGCAAATCCGCCTAGTTTAATATCCGCAACCCGAATGTCATCACAGATATTAAGCTCGCCACTTAACCGTTTAAAGAGTTCAACATCTTCTTGACGAACTTCAAAATAACCATTGCAGTATTCTAAAGCATGTTTCTTCAGTTTCTCATGTAAATATGTCTCATATTCTTTTGAATGACTAAAGGCTAATAATTTAGCTTCAGTAGCGTCAAATAGTTCCTTCGCTAGATCTGAACGTAGCTTTAGTAATTTTCTTTTGGTATCAAGCTTATTCTGAGAGATCATTGTATGTGATTTTAAACGCAGATCATTTAATTCACCCTCATAATAAGCATCAATCTCTTTTTCTAAACTAGCCTTGAATACATTTATCTCATCTTTTTCATAGGTTTCCATTTCTTTATGGATCTGTTCTATGATCAAGTTGGCTTGTTCATTTACATCTTCTATAAAATTCTTGTTATCAACCAAGTTAATCACCCCCAAGCTTTACCCCGATCGCTTCACTCATATAAGAATCGATGACTTCACCGATCTTTACAGAACCATGACGATCTGGTATTTCGACTAATAACGGTTTTGAAAGGTTAAGCTTCATTTCTGATATGATATCAGGACATAGATTAACAATCTTGGTGGTCATCAAAATGATGCCAACATCGCTTTGGTGGCTGTAATACTCTAAGGCTTTGATCACTTCATCTTTTTCGTGAACGACAATACCATCAACGCCAGCCAACCTTAATCCCATACCGGTATCGGTATTGTCACTGATAAGAATCATTTTCATGATATTCTCTTACAGCTTATTGATGATCAAGATCGAGATCAAAAGGCCATAGATAGCAACACCTTCACCCAAAGCAACGAAGATGATCGCTTTACCAAAGTTCTCAGAGTTTTCCGAAATAGCGCCAATAGCTGCAGGTGCAGCCGCAGCTACCGCGATACCAGCACCAATGGCTGAAAATGAGGTAACGATCGCAGCCGCGATAAAGCCAAGGCCTTGCGCTAAAGTTCCATTAATAGACGCCACCGCTTCCTCAGCAGCTTTGATACTATTAAATTGTAAAACACCAGCTAAAACAAAAACACCAACAAAGATTGAAATCTGAGCGATCAATTTCTTTTTAGCATTGATAGCTTTAGGACCTTTATCTAACATAAAAAACAACGGTAAGATCACTAGCATGACAGCGATAAGCGGTAAAAACATTTCAATTAAAGATAACATGATGGTTATTTCTCCTTCTAAATTTGATTGGTGATTGGCTTGAATTCTCTGCCCCCACCTGTATAATAACGACTAAACATTTCATAGTATTCTAAACGTAAGGCTTGTATGCCAACAATCAGCCCTTCTAAAGCCATAACAAACAAGTTTCCCAAGATCACAACGATCAATGAAGCATTGCCTGTCATTTCTCCTAAAGTCATGACAACTAACATCATTCCCGCATGGGATAAGACAAAGCCACCGACTCTTAGATATGACATCGAATTGGTAATAAAGCTTAAGACTACATCAAAGACTTCAAAGAACGATTCCATGATGTAACCACCCCAACCCGCTTTAGGTTTGATACCATGACCCTCAAGCAATAAACACAGTTGTTTTTCCATAAGAAAGCTTAAGACTGGTATCCCGATAAAGATATAAGTGTAAGGCGGAACTAGCAGATTTGTGTCAAACAGAAACAACTGTACGATCGCAAATAAGATAAAGCTATAAAAGACAAATCCCGCTACACCATTTTGACTAAATAATAATTCTCCCCACTCTTTATGTTTGAACTTAAGATACATATTCATTAACATCGCGGATAGGATCAAGATCGCTCCGATCGCTACTGCCCCGATGAGTAAGGGCATTGTTGAATCATTGCTCATGACTTCAAACAGTTTATCTTCTACATTAAACAGTGATTGATGGATTGGATTTAAGATATGTTCATTACCAAATACCGATCCAAACAAGAAACCAAAGATCATTGAGAAGATACCAACTCTGGTAATAATACCAGCAATACTCATATTTGGTTTGAGCTTACTTAGAAGTAATCCCCCTAAAACAAGCAGTAACCCTTGTCCAAGATCCGCAAACATAATCCCAAATAAGATAGAGTAAGTGATCGCCACAAACGTCGTTGGATCAAAATCACGATAAGCTGGTAAGCTATACATCTTAACAAACATCTCAAATGGTCTGACAAACCAATTGTTTTTTAATAATGTTGGTGGAGTTAAAGCAAATGGTTCGTTATTAAGTATGTTTACTTCAACATCCATTCCTGTAAAGATCTCTTTAAAACCCACTAATCGGTCTTTGGGAATAAAGCCCGTTACCACATAGTGATCATCGATAAGCCCGACATATTTATACAATCGTTGTAATTCATAACGATAATTACAATAAGTATACATTTCATTAATCTTATCATTGTAGACACATACGATATTATCGACGTCCACTGGTGGTAAGGGTAATTCTTCAAAGTACAGCGAGTCTAGGATCTGTTTTACTTCTTTTAAGTAAGTAATACTAGTCGCGTAACTGATCCAATGATACTGATTGTTTTTATATAATTCACTAATACCAAACATTTGGGTATCATGTAAGAACACTTTTTTATAAGCCTCTTTATTCAACCGCCCAAAGCCAAACTGCATATAGTCACAATCATGAATCTTCTCAAGTCCGATTTCCTTTAGTTTTTCAACCGCATGAAGATCTTCTTCATCAAATTTGGTTGTTTCATTTATTTCTGTAACAACTTTAAACTGCTCAGCCAGATCAACTAAGAATTGTTTAACTTCTTCATCCTTGAATTTAGTGACCTCATCTAAGATTGATATTTGACATCCGGCACCACCGGATAGATGGCGTATTTCGGTCATTGCGTCACGATAGAAACTGTCTTCTTCCAGTACCTTATCGCCATTTTCAAGATCAACAATCTCAGAGGCCAGTTCGACATGGAAGTCTTTACAGCCATTTGCTCTCATCAGCATTTCTTTGTAGTTGTCAGCTGTTCCTTTAATTTGGATAAATTCCATTTTTCTAATAGCCATTTATATCTCCTTCATATAATTAACAAATTGCGCATTCTTTCAACCGGGATCCGATAACGAACGCCTTCGATAATATCAACAATGTTTTGAACCTCTGTCTCAGCCAAGTTCATATAACACAACAAGACCAAATCAGGATCAACGGTAAAGTTCATATACTTTTTATGCATATAATGCGTTATCACTTTAGTATGATATTCCATAAAGACAAAATTACTTGGGTTAATGTATTTACCATATGGTCCATTACCAAGAGCTTCTAAGAATCTAACATCATCCAATTCATTAATCATCGTTTTTAATTGTTTCTCCGATATTTTAAAATAAGTTGGGGTTAAAACTTCATTTATCTGTTGAGGTGTTGCGTTGAAATAACGCTTCATCCGATATATCTTAGTGATGTTTTCTAACTCAATACCTGTTTTAAAGATATCATGAATCGCTTCTGGGTCTTTGATCTTGGAGTTAGAATCAACCATGCTTAACACCTCTTGATAATAATAAGACATTAAGGCCGTTTCTAAACTGGTATAATCAAATGTTTCGATACTACCTGATATATATGGAAACACGATATCATAGTAGGGTGTTTTCCTTAATACATTTAACAAATCGGGTAATGCTTTAACTTTAGTTAACTCGTCTAGATCGATCACGATATGTTTTTCAAAGTAAATTGGTAATTTTGCGATCATTTGAACATTGTCTTTGTTTTTAAGCATCCTGGCACAAAGTAAGATCTGCAATACTTCCGCCTTTAATATTCCATAACGGAAGAATCCTTTTTCATCTTCCGCATTAGCATAGCGAATCAATCGTGAAAAGCGTACAAATTGATCTTGTCTGATCAACATCTCAAGATAACCACGATGGATCTTACTCTCGTTGACATTGGCTAAGCACTCCTTGTAGTGGGTTTGATTCTTAAGATAAGCAGCGATCTCTGGTATTGATTTCTTATTGATCAGTGCTTGATAATCTTCTTCAGTCAAGCGTTTTCCATACATGGCTTTAGCTTTGGTCATTATTGCGTTATTAGTTGCGTTACTCATTTTATATCTTTAGTGAATTATCAACTAATTCATCTATCCAGTTTTCTTTGTTTTCATTGTAAAGATGTATTAACCGCTCACTAGCTTCTTGATACTCACGTTGATTATCAGCAGCTGCTGACTTTATATGCTCATCAAGTTTAAACTTTTCCTGAACAACTCTTTTTTTAACTTCTTCCCATGTTGCATCAGCGATATTTTTCTTATCTTCAACGACTTTCTTTTTTGAATCAACCTTAGCTTGATGTGCTTTTTCAATCCTAGCTCTGATCTTTTCATCTAATTCGACCAAGTCTTTGATCTGTTTTTCTAATACCATCATTCGCCCTCCTAACAACTTTACGATTATATACCTTATTACTATATATTTCAAATCGAATTTCAATGTATACGCTTATATTTTAAACCCCACAGCAACTTCTTTCAACAAAAGATGGTTAACAAGTGTTTATACATGATTGGTTATTTAATGATAGCTATATCATAAGCGATTTCAATTATAAGTTTATCGGTACCATTAACTTCCACTCGCTATTATATGAATTATCTTCTTTTATTTCGTTTATAAGATATCTACTACTCTTTCCGATTTTGCTTTTACAATAATCTATAAAATCTCCAGATAGTTGCATACCCTTTTGATAATTGTTTAAAAGATATCCTACACGTTGATATAGGCCTTGGATGCCATAAATATCCAGATAGTATTTCAGTTTCTTATCATCTAAGTATTGGATTCTTTCAAGACAATTCAGAAGTTCTTCTAGTCCACCTATCTTGTTGAAATCATTTACACTATCAATAACGGTTCTTTCTAAATCTGTAATTCTAACTCCGGATGTGTTTTTAGCCTCCACAACGCCTTCTTCTATTCTTGAAGCTACATATTTATACGTTACACCATCATACTCAAAATGATTGAATCTTGTCTTTGAAGAAACATATATCTCATTAAAAACTTGATTTACAATCCCATAATATTCAAAAGCACTGTGATGAGATATGTAACTTGTGTCAGTTATAGCGCAAGCAATTTGATAACGAGTCCCCACTAGTTGCCCAGTTGTAGGATTTACCACAGAATAGATGTTCCTTCTTATCTTTTTTACCATTTTCTTTTTCATTAATCGATCTAGTTGAGTATATGCCGTTTTCTCATTATTTGAAAATTTCTTTACATCATTAATTGTAAAGATCGGATGCTTAGCCAGTTCTGTAAATAATTCCATTTATTTCACCTCTATTTGATTTTAGCACGTTTTTCTTCAATTATGAAGAATAATGTACTATATTTAAATTATATCCATATTGCATGGTATAAACCCTCTTCAATTTTAGCGAGTTATTCGTCATTTATGAAGATAATCGAACTGTTTTTAAAACTATAAAAAGTTGAAACTAGAATCGTACATCAATTCAATTAGTTTACTTAATTGTATCATTTATTCTTATTTCATTTATGAAGGTCAACATAAAGAAAACTTTGATCTTACTCAAAGTTTTCAGAATAATTCACAAAATAATTTTGCAAGTTCTGGATCAAATTGTTTACCAGCACCACTACTAATAATATCCAAAGCATAATCAATCTTCTCAGATGAAGGATCTACTTCACTATCAACAATGCGATCAAAGGTTTCAGCGATCGCAATGATTCGGGCAATAAGTGGTATTTGTTTTCCTTTAAGTCCTATTGGATAACCTTTACCATCCCATCTTTCATGATGATAATAAACATACTCTGCTAGATCTAATGTATCATCAAATAAGTTAAGAATTCGATATCCAACAACCGGATGTTGTTGCATGAGTGCATACTCTTGATCATTTAGTGTTTTTTTCATTAACAATGCTCTATCAATAGTAATCTTGCCGATATCATGTAGATAAGCTGCTTCCTTTAATTTACTGATATCGGTTTCTGCCAGATCAAGAGCTTTACCGAGCTTTTCACTTAAACGTTGTGTCCCTAAAGAATGTTGTTTCTCTTTAGTGTCGTTGGCATGAAGGCTTTCGATAATAGTATTGATAATGTCTTTGTTGATCTTTTTACGATTGATCGTCTTATCCTTATACATCGCATTTTCAGCATTAGCCATCACTTCTTCTATCGATTGTTGAACTGTTTCTTTAGTATCAAAACCTAATGAAATACTACATTTGATCGTTGTTTTTTTGGCGTTAGTAAATCCGTCTTTGATCTTTTCTAATATCTTCTTAGTACCTTGTCGATCTGTTTTTGGCATAATAATGATAAACTCATCTCCACCCACACGTGATACTATATTATCCATGCCTGAAGCCTCTTGAAGGATCTTAGCTGCTTGTTTGATCAATTCATCACCTGCGGTATGTCCAAAGATATCATTGGTCATCTTCAATCCATTGATGTGACCAAAGAGTAAAGTTATCGGAAGATTCGCTGGTTGGTCGATCGCTTTTAAGCTATCTTCAAAACAACGACGATTCTTTAGTCCTGTTAAAGTATCATGACAACTCAAGTAAATAACTTCCGCTTCTTTTTGTTTACGTTCTGTTATATCGACAAAAGTAATAACCGCACCAATGATCTTGTTATCCTTTGTCTGTGGAAATGATCGGTATTCCACTTCAAAACTGGTACCATCTGCTCGGAAGAAGACTTCATCATCAACAACAAACCCTTCACCTTGTTTCATGGTTTGATAGATCTTACAATCATCAACTTTCAACAATCGCCCATCAGGATAAGAATGGTGAATCAGTTGATGCATATTCTTACCTAATAAATCCGCTTGTGTTTGATATCCTAAAAGTTGAAGCCCACTTTTATTACAAAATGTACAATTGCCTAATACATCAATACCATAGATAGCCTCAGCGGCAGTATCTAAGATCAACTTTAATTCATCCTTGCTAGTTGCTAAAGCCAAATTGGTTTGGTTTAATTCTTTAGTTCTTTGTTCAACATTAGCTTCTAAACCAGTGATCAATCCTTCTATTTGACTGGCTAAAATATTGAATGCTGATGCGATATTACCAATCTCATCATTTCTAACTATTTTTACGCGCTGCTTAAGATCACCACTTGCAAAAGCAATTGATGCTTTCTTTAGATCATTAAGTGGTCTTAACATCTTATCAATGATTAAACCGTAGATCACGATCGCAGCGATCATGATCAATAAAACTAACATGATCGTTAATTCAACACTCTCAATGACTTTACCCATGTAATACTGATCGGGTATGATCGTCAAGATGACCCACTCTAAACCAGCTATACTAAAATCATCAGCGTTTACGACTAGATCATGATTACTGTTATTTAATATAAACGAATTCTCTTGTTTTAATACATATTCATCATAAACTGCTTGAATATCTTTATTCTCTATATCACTAATATTATTACGAACTAGCGCCTTATCTTCCTTTATCGTAAAGTTAGCCATATTGATTGAATTAGCGATCAAAGCCCCACTTTCTTTTTCATAGATAAGTGCATATCCTTCATATTTACTGATCGTTTCTTTTAAGAAGCTACCAATATCATCCAATAACATATGAACTCCTAAAACGCCTAAAAGTTCATCATTATCATCATAAATTGGCCACGCCGCCGATACTGTTAGATCATCGATCACAAAGTGTTTATAGATTGGTGAAAATGAAGGTTCACCACTTTCAGCGGCGATCTGATACCAAGCCCTTGTTCGCGGATCAAATTTACCAGCTTGGACAACTAATTCATTAGCCGTATAATCTTCATTGATTGAATAGTACCATGAATTTCCACCCGTTGACTCATCATTACGCATGATCTCAATTACACCATCAGGACTACGTCGAGCACCATAGTATTCACCATTAACACTTCCGTAACTAAAACTATAAATACCTTCTTCTTGTGATGATATAACGGACACAAAAAACATATCACGATCCTTATTATCGTTAAGGTCAACAACTCCTTTTTCGATCAATTTTTGATTGTGTTCATTTACGTGCCATGCATTATGTAAATATTGTTCTATTTGATGATGAATGGTTACGGTAATATCTTCAGAGATACTTGAAGTCATGACTTTAGCGGAATTAAGCCATCTTGAAAAAGCAAGGTATCCTAAGCCACTAATAGAAATGATCATCGTAATGATAAAGGAGATGATCATTACTTTTTTAACTGTTAGATTACTTTTATTTATCTTCATGATCATCTAATCCTTCTCACTAACTGGATTGTCTTGTTCTTGTAAGAGTTTTAAAGCCACATCTTCATCAACTGGACGACTGATCAAGAAGCCTTGGATCTTATCACAACCACAACTAATCAAATATTCCTTTTGTTTTAAAGTCTCAACGCCTTCAGCCAATGCCGAATGACCCATTTTGTGAGCAATAGAGATTATATCACTAGTAATAGAAGTACGTGGATCAAGTACCGTTAGATTCTCGATAAAATGACGATCGATCTTTAAACAATCAACATTTAATTCTCTTTCTTTTTCTAGTGAAGAATAACCAGTCCCAAAATCATCAATAGCGATCTTGACACCATTTTTTCTAAATTCCCCAATGATTCGATTGATCTCATCAAAATTTGAAGAGAATACCGATTCAGTAATTTCAATAGTAATATGTCCTGGTGAAATATTTGCTTTTTTAATCTTATCAAGGAAGACCTTGATAAAACCGGTACTTAATAGTTGAATAACAGAAACATTGATGGAGACACCAAGATCACCATAACCCTTAGCTTTCAGTTTTAGGTAAAAGGCTAATGCTTGATCAATGATCTTCTCACCAATCGGGATAATCAGCCTTGTTTTCTCCGCTAAGTGAATAAATTCTATTGGAGAAACAAGCCCGAATTCATCATTTTTCAATCTAACTAAAGCTTCAAAAGCACTGATCTTGTCCGTTTTTAAATCTACTATTGGTTGATATTGAAGGTATAAACCATCATTTTCAACTCCAGTAGCGATGTTTGATAATTGCGTTAAGATCGTTTCTTCTTTGATTATCTGAGCTTCCATATTGACATCATAGAAACAAACTTCAAATTCCATATTCTGATCTTCAAGAGCTTTTTCTGCAGCAATTAGCACCTTCTTCAATAACATATCCGCATTTAGTTCTTCACTCTCATCAATTTCTAAAACACCAATACTCCCAGTAATCCTTTCAGATTTAAGTAAAGTAGATAATACCTTGGCTAATGATAAAGAGAAGGTCTTTAATTCAGCTTGATCTTGATAATCTTTAACATAGAAGACGAATCGATCCCAATAGGTACTAAATAAGATGTAATTATCAGAACTATACTGGCTTAGTACATCAGATGTTTTCTTGATCAAATCTTGTGCATAATGAAAACCATAAGTAGTAGTGATCGTTTGAAGTGAATTTAAGTTTATCCCAACCAAGGCTTTATTAAGTTTATTACGTTTATTTAAGTCTTCATTTAATATACTTTCTAAATAGTATTGGTTAAACACTCCCGTCCAACGATCATGATCATTATTAAACTTTAATGTATCCTCTAATTGTTTTCGATTAGAAATATCAAACACAATACCCTCAAGTGCTTCTAAGTCTCCTGAGTCATTATAGACACCCTCACCAAGCTCTAACACCCATTTTGTTTCTCCACTTGCAGTAGTGATCGCATATTCATATCTAAAGGGTAAACGCAGCGCTAAGATCCGTTTCCATTCGTTCCATAATAATTTTCGATATTCAGGGACAATCAGATCATTATAAGATACAACCTTATTGTTGATTATTTCTTCAGGATAATAACCCGTCAATTGATAACAGCCCGATGACACATATTGCATTGTCCAGTTACGATCATAAACAGACCTATAAGCCATTCCTGGCAAATGCGACAACAATACTGATTTACTTCTTTCACTTTCTAATAATAATGATTGAGCATTTTTACGTTCTGAAATATCAGATACTAAAGCTAAATGAAATGTTTTGTTTCTTGGAAATCCTGCTAAGCGAGTTACCTGCATGTGAGTCCAAATGTAAGATCCATCTGGCCTGATAAAGCGCTTCTCCATCGCGTAATCATCTATTTCATTATTATTAAATTTTTCAAACAATCTGAGGTTCTCTTCAACATCATCAGGATGAGTAATCTCAACCCATGTCATTTTAGATAACTCAGCGCGTGATCGACCGACAATTTCTTCAAATTTAGGATTGATAGTCATTGTCACATATTCAGATTCAAAGAGAAAATTAGTTTTATCAACGATTACAATGCCCGTTGGCGCCTGTTCAATAACACTACGATAGAAGGCTTCATTATATTCCAATTGGCGACTAAGGTCTTTCATTTTATCATGTTGACGCCAAGATTGTAATAAAACAATTACCAGGATAAAAACACCACCCATTATAATGAAATCAGGGATCATGTTATTCCATAGTTGGTTAATCCACAGTGTCGCATCATAATCTAAACCCAGCACCGCCATTATAGAACCATCAGCAGGATCAACGATTGGCACAAACGCTGTGATCCACTTTCCCCATCGATCTTCAGTAGGTTGTGTTAAGATTACCTCATTTGATTTGAAAGTAGATCGAGCAACTTCATCAGCTTCAGTATATATTTGACCAGGCTGTGAGTAGTCTGGTGACTCATAACGTTCAGAGTCGACCAAGAAAATAATATTGTCATTTCTTTGCGCTAAAATATAAGCAAAAACAACCTGATCGTTAGTTTCTGTCAAATGAATTAACCCATTCTTAGTCATTTGATAATCGGGTTTATCAATATCCTCTATAGTACCCGTAAATTCAATGATATGTTCAATATGCAATAAGGAATTAACGGACTTAGCTAGCATGATCGCTTCATCATTAGCTCTTTTTTCATTTCGATCCCAAGCTAGTGTTAAATAAACAACACTTAATACAATAAAAAAGACAAGCAAAACTATCTCGCTCTTTTTCATCTTTCGGACATTTTGATTCATAGTCAAACGGTCCTTTTTATCCTTACTGAATATTGACATAGACATCCTCTATATTGATTAAATGTTCATTCTCTTTAATCTTAGTATAATATCATCTTAGAAATCTAGCAAACAAAACAACTCGCTGTAACTAGCGAGTTATTAATAATATATTCTATTTTTTTAAGCCCTTAATCCATGCCCTTAGCTTACGATTGATAAACATATTCTTCTCCGCTTCGTTTAATCCTAAGAAATACATCGATGCCATATAAACTAAAGCAAAAGGAAACGCCATCAGTAAAAAGTTTAGATTAGAGAAATTACTACGCACCAGTATTAAGACAACGGCGATCACCAATGGAATGATAATCCCTTTACTCATCGTTAGTATTTCAACCCAAAAGTCTTTGATATCTAAACTCACGACTTTTTGATAATAATAATTGATAAATATTTGATTGATCACAATCGTGATCGATGTTCCTAAAGCACTTCCAACCGACCCATAAGCTTTAGTTAACGGTATTGTGATCATGATGTTTAAGATTGCGATCATTACCATAAATCGAGCCGGAGTTTGGTGTTGATTTTTAGCTTTTCTTATTTCAACACCGATACTTTGAATCAACACCGTCATTGTAGGAAGCATTAAGACAACTGCCACTAGATATGAACGGGCATAATCAGCGCCAGCCCAAAGATAAATAAATGTTTCCCCAAAAACAATAAACCCAATTAAAGCTAGCATCACAAAGATAAACTGAAATCTTCCAATCTTGATAAATAATTCAGATATCGTTTTATCATTTGGATCTTTAGCCACAAGCTTATTGATCCTTGGCACAAATACAAATGATATAGCTGCCGCTATATTGATCAAATAGATATTTAATTGTGAACCAATTGAGTAAACAGCCACTTCACTGGTACCAATAAAGCGACCTATGATATATTTATCCACATGCCAATTAACCTGTTCAACTACCATATACAAAAAGATAAATGAAGAGAAAACAGTCATATCTTTCATTAAATGGAAATCAAAATTCTTGAAATCAAATTTCATTTTCA
>CAYNYC010000030.1:0-15641 GCA_964401415.1 uncultured Erysipelotrichaceae bacterium | reverse complement strand
CGCCTACTAAAGCACCATCAATATCTGGTTCAGCCATATATTCAGCAATGTTTTCCGGTTTAACACTTCCACCATACTGAATTCTAACTTTTTCCGCAACTTCTATGCCAAAGCTTTTAGCAACTTCTGATCTTACTAAAGCACATGTGCTTTGAGCGATTTCTTTCGTTGCGCTTTTACCAGTACCGATAGCCCAAATTGGCTCATATGCGATGACCAATTCAGATACATCTTTACCATCTAAACCTTCTAAACATTTTTGAATTTGGGAAGCGACTACTTCGCCTGTTTTACCAGCTTCAAATTGTTCTAGTGTTTCGCCACAACAGATGATCGGTGTTATCTTAGCCGCGATCAAACGTTTAGCTTTTTTATTTACTGTCTCATCTGTATCACCAAACATCTGTCTTCTTTCAGAATGACCAATGATACACCACTTCGTATTAATTTCTTCTAACATTGGTACTGATACTTCACCCGTAAACGCTCCACTATCTTCAAAGTGACAATTCTCAGCCGCGATGATCAAACGATCAGCAGCCTTAATACTGTCTTGTAGAGCGATAAACGATGTAGCCACACCAAAGTCTGCTAGATCATGTAAACTCGGTTCTACGGCCTTAATAAAGCTTACAGCCTCAGCAATTGTCTTATTCATCTTCCAATTGCCAACAATAATAGGTTTACGCATTATTTATCCTGAATTACCGTAATACCAGGTAATCCATTTCCTTCCATAAATTCAAGTGAAGCTCCACCACCCGTTGAAATATGGGTAAATTTATCACTATAACCCAATTTCTTAGCAGCACTAGCACTATCACCACCACCAATAACCGTCATGGCATCAGGTAATTCAGCGATCGCTTTACAGATAGCTTCAGTACCAACAGCGAATTCATCTTTTTCAAAGACACCAACTGGACCATTCCAAATTACTGTTTTAGCACCTTGTAATAATTCAGTGAAATAAGCAATTGTCTTCGGTCCAATATCTAAACCCATAAAGCCTGCTGGAATCGCATTACTATCAACAGTCTTAACTTCAGTAGCACCATCAAAGGCATTAGCGACAACATTATCTTTTGGTAAAAACAATTTGCCTTGAGCCCGAGCTAGGATATCTTTAGCCAATTCAACGCGATCATCTTCACAAAGTGAAGTGCCAATCTCATATCCTTGAGCCTTAAAAAATGTATAAGCCATTCCACCACCAATAATTACCTTATCAGCGATCTTTAATAAATTCTCAATAACCGCAATCTTATCACTAACTTTAGCACCACCCAAGATCGCAACCAAGGGACGCGCAGGATCATCGATCGCAGCCGATAACATCTTAACTTCTTTTTCAACTAAGAAACCTAAAGCTGATGGTAACTTCTCAGCGACACCAACAGTTGAAGCGTGAGCTCTATGTACTGAGCCAAAGGCATCAGACACAAATAAATCTCCAAGACCTGCCCAATAAGCTGCTAGTTCAGGATCATTTTTACTCTCACCTTTTTCATAACGGGTGTTTTGAACTAAAACAATCTCCCCATCTTGCATGGCTTTAACAGCCTCTTCTAATTCTGGACCTCTAGTTACAGACACAAAGGTAACTTTACCCTTGACTAACTGCGCTAATCTTTGCGCAACTGGAGCCATATTATTCTTAGCTTTATCCGCTGCTGTCTTCTCTGGATCTTTATGATCAACCTTACCTAAATGGGACATTAATACTACCCGAGCTCCTTGCTCAGTTAAGTAATTAATAGTTGGTAAAGCCGCGGTAATCCTATTGTCATCAGTAATGACGCCATTTTTGATAGGAACGTTAAAATCTACACGAACGATAACTTTTTTACTTTTTACATCAAGATCTAAAACTGTTCTTTTAGCCATAAGAAACCTCCTATTTAACATTAAGATTATACCATTATACCGCTTATAAGTAAATTAATAACATATTGATTGTTTATTTTTTCACAATGATTTGCCAATAATTTTATCGCTCTTTTAAATGATAGCGCTAACAAAGATTAAGCACTGAACATGAGCACATCAATCAGCAAAAAATAGGATAAACAATCAAAAAACCGATCATAAATCGGTTTATAATTTGATCTTGACGTTTTCTTTTTGTTCGCTTGACGCTATGTAAAATTCTTTCTTACGTAAATTCATACTTGATCCAATGATCCTACTTGGGAAGGTTTCCAAACGTGTATTAAATTCTTTGACACTTTGATTATAGAGTCGACGTGCTGCTTGTAAATGCTCTTCAACATCCGCTATCACTCTTTGTAAATGTAAAAAGTTTTGATCTGCCTTTAAGCTTGGATAAGCTTCTGCCAAGGCTAGAATTCTACCCAATTCATCACCTTGCTTATTATCAGTTTCACTGATCGCCGCTAAGTTGTGACTGCGAACTTCTGTAATCTTGATCAATACTTCTTTTTCGTGTTTTGCGTAACCCTTAACAACTTCAACCATATTTGTTAGTGTATCGTATCTTTTACTTAAAGCGACATCAATGTTTGATAGAGCTGCTTCAGCTTGTAATTCTAAACTCTTGAAACGATTAAAGATCGTTACGATCGCTCCCCCAATTAACAACAATACCCCGATTATTATATATTCCATAAGGCCTCCTATTTGTACAAGTTAACATCTAATGTTAATTCATCGATTACCATTTTGATCAAATCAATATCAGCTTGAACTGCTTGGTAGTACTCATCATCTATCGCTCTAAAGATCGATGGTTCAAAAGCATCTTGATTGTTATACAGTGCGATATGTAATTCATTATCAATAAAACCAACTACAAGATTACCTTGTAAACTATCATCAAGTTCAATGATCTTCTCCATAAAATGCGGAGTTAAGATATAGTAGGCTTCATGATCATCTGAAGCATAAATATTAAATCGTTGATTAAAGACTTCATTCTCCATCTTTAATCGTGAAACACTTGGCCTACTACCAAACCAACTGATGGGCTTACTATTGCCAAATAAACGATTCTCATTACTTCTTATCTGCATATAACCAGTAAAGCGCTTATTAAAGGTATAGACCATCCACCTACCTTTAAATAAAGTCACAGTTGAAGTGGTCTTTCCATTTGATGTGCGCTGTTGAATATGAACATCAGCCTGTTTGAAATCTACATCATGATAAGATCCTGATAAAAGATCATTACTACGATAGATATTGCCCATCGAGATAAGTTCCGTACTCTTGATAAAATCACGACTAAAGCCATTTTTGATATCAAAGTGGACATTATCAAATACTTTGGTGATCATTTCTTTAACGATCGTCTCTTTTACTTGCGTGCGATAATCATTAGCCAATTTGGCGTAGACGATCACGATCACGATTACACCAATGACCATTGGTATTACTAAAAACGACCTGAAAGTCATAAAACTTAGGATGAAGAAGATACCTAAGATGATCAAAAAGATCAATGAATATAGCGCTCTTTTTCTTAGTTGTTCAAGCATATTACTTTACCTCTTCTTTGCTAATTCTAATACGATTTATCAATCTTAACAAATAATAACCAATCGTCACATTCAAAAAGATCATAAAACTAGATTTTATCATTCTGACAAGCACATTCATAATATAAGGGATACCATACATGATATCAAGCCATAATGGCGTTAAGATCAATTGGATACATATTTCAATAGCTAAGACCGCAACGATCCAATTAGCGATATGAAAGCGAGAATTAGCATAGGGATATTTACGTTTAAAATACACCATGATGATCACTAATAAAGTCATAACGACCAAACAAGCAATCGATAATAAGATTTTAATATTAGAAGTAATCACTAATATATTATTATTTACGGTCAAGCTTTGTGTATTCCAAATACCAATCATCGTTAAAGAAAAAATAGCGGCCAATAATGCCCAGATTAAATTAAAGACTTGTTTTTGACCCATCTTATTCCACTTACAAAACCAAAAAGCTGGGATCGTAGCGATCAATACTTTGTTTAATGTAAATCCCAAAAAAGGAAAGCCACTGGGATTGATGATAATATCTAAAATATCTTGAACTAACCCCCCAATAAAAGCCCAAGCTGGACCCATCACAACCCCCATCAACATTAATGGTAATTGTGCAAATCCTATCTTTAGACTCATCACACCAAACAAGGGTATCTGCATGGAAAAGGCCGATAAAACGATTGATATCATGATTAAAAAAGATGTTAAAGTAATATCTTTGATATTGATCTTAAGTGGGAAATAACGAAATACGATATACCCAATTATGATCAAGGCACATAAAGCAATTAGTTGACTGATCAGGATACTCATTATCTTCCCCCCTTAAATAGTTCTCTTGCTAAAGAGATAAAATATAGTGATCCAGTAATGACAACACTACCTGTTTTGTACTTACTGATAGCGTAAGCGATCGCCGCTTGATAATCTTCGATCACGGTAACATCAAGCCCTAAAGCCAGTTCATCAGCGGAGAGCGAGCGATCACTGTTAAACTGAGTTATGACAACTTCATCAACACAATCAAGAATATCAGTGATCATTTCTTGATATTGTTTATCCTTTAAAGCACTAAAGACAACAACACTTGGCCTTGGTAATATGCGTAAATTTGGAAGTAGTGCTTTAATACCATGCTCATTATGAGCACCATCAATGATCGTTATTGGATCATAAGCTACAATCTCAAAACGTCCCTTCCAAAACGCTTTATACAGTCCATCATAAATGTTAGATCGTGAAATATCGATCACATGATTACACATCAGATAATCACAAACCTCTATGGCTAAAGCGGCGTTTTGTATTTGATAAAGAGCAATCGTATCTAATACCACATCACTATAACCTTTATGATCAAAATGAATATTACCATTTAACTTGTAAGAGGTAATTGGATCAATAACAAATAGCTGAGCTTTCTTTCTTTTAGCAACAGCTTCAAAAACATCTAAGCACTCTTTCTTATGTTCTGCTGTAAAAACAACGCCATTTTCTTTGATGATGCCCGCTTTTTCGTAAGCGATCTTAGTCAAGGTATTTCCTAAATATTCCATATGATCAAAACCAATATTAACGATAACACTCACTAAGGAATCAATCACATTAGTCGGATCCAATCTGCCGCCTAATCCTACTTCATAGATAACATAATCTACTTTATTATCCATAAAGTAGATTATGGAGATGATCATGGCGATTTCAAACATTGAAAGATCATAATCTTGCCAATAAGATATATATTGATTTGCTATCCTTAAAAGTTCATCATCACTAATATAAACATCATTGATTCGGATGCGATCATTAAAAACGATCAGATGCGGTGATGTAAATGTACCTACTTTATAGCCCGCCTCTTGTAAGATACTCCGTAAATAATTAGTCACACTACCTTTACCGTTGGTCCCTGCCACATGTAGGCAACGTAAATGCCTTTGTGGATGATCTAAATCGTTGATCAGACGCTTAAAGTCATCATTTCTTAACTTAGCTGAGGCTTTTCGCTTAGAAATGTGTTCGATAAACTCTTTACTGTTTTTGTACATAAATGTTCTCAATCTGCCAATCAATGGGTTTTAAACCATGCTCAACTAAGTATCTATTAGCTGTAGAAAAATGTTTTGAACCAAAAAAACCTTGATACGCACTAAGGGGAGAAGGATGTGGTGCTTTTAACAATAGATGTCTTTGATTAGTAATGATACTAGCTTTTGTTTGGGCCGGTTTCCCCCATAGAAGATAAACGATAGGTCGATCTTGTTTATTTAGATATTCTAGAACATGATCAGTAAATATTTCCCAACCCTTATTACGATGACTTAATGGTTTAGAATCTTCAACAGTTAAAATGGTATTAAGCATTAATACACCTTGTTTCGCCCAAGACATTAAATAACCATGATTAGGTATATAACAGCCCATATCATCTTGTAGTTCACGATAAATATTAATCAAACTAGGTGGAATTTTAACTGTTGGTAAAACCGAAAAACACATTCCATGCGCTTGATTTGGTTGATGATAAGGATCCTGTCCAATGATAACAATCTTTACTTCATCCAAATCGGTGTTAATAAACGTAGAGAAAACATCAATCTTGTTAGGATAGATCTTTTTATTGGCGTATTCTGTTTTTAAAAAAGCAGCCAACTCTTGAAAATATGGTTGTTTAAACTCCTTTTCTAAAAAGGTTTTCCATTGATTGTTAAACATTGTATCACCTGCTTAATTAATCTCACCTTTGTCAATTAGCCATTGATTAGCTAATTCAATTATTTGTGCTTGTGCTTCACTTACGGTTATATCATGATCATATAAGCTTTTAACAACACTTAACCAATCAATATCATAATACATTTGCCAAGCACGAATACTGGTGTTAGCTGATAAAGCGATCAAGGGTTCCTCAGCACTATAAGCATAAGCTTTGATCATGTCATATTTGTTCTGATCTTTGATCTCAATATCTAGTTTATCATCTATCTTAATCATTAAAGGTATATCTGTATTGTCAATCAACCACTGTAGTCCTTGTTGGCTACGTACTAGTCTTAATAATTGATTGGCAATATTTGGATAGGGCGTTTTAGCACTGATCGCATATCCTTCAATATCTAAAAGCGGAGACAATACATTACCATCATAACTGGGCATATGAGCGAAGCGATAATTAGCCTTATTGATCGCTTCATATTCATTGTAAAACATCCATGAAGAAATCATGGTCAATGGTGAACTTTGATCCTCTAATACTTCTTCATAAGTAAACACATAATCTTTACTAGTCTTTTCTTGTTTGAGATTCCAATCATATTTACCCATTTCATAAATAAAACGTAATGATGATTTAAACGCTAATGAATTAAAACCTGGTTCATCCGCTTTTAAGTCATCAAACATTTGCCAGCCACCAGCTGTCAACATCGGATAGAAACTGTATTTTTCATTTAAAGCTAACGGAAAGAAATTTTGGAGATTAAGCTCGATTAGTTGATCTTTTTGAACTGTAATTCGTTTAAATATTTTTTCCCAACTATCGATACTATCAGGCAACCCATCGCTATTACCATCATTTAAACTAATATTAGCTTCATTTAATAAAGTTTCATCATACGCAAAAAGAAAGCCTTCATAAGCGATTGGGGTAAAGATAAAACCGTTACTGTTGATCAACTCAGCAAACCCTTCAACCAGATATGGTGAAAACGCCTCTACATTATCTTCATCAACAACTTGAACCATATCCATGATCAATGGGAGTTCATATTGACTTATGTAGATTAGATCATAACGTGGATTATGTAGATAATATTGTGCTAAACGTTGGTCAACTACCTCATATTGGATAACACCAGCTAACGCTGGAAAATTATTATCCCATAACTCAACTAGTGCTTGACCAAAAGCACTTGTAGGAACAGCCACAAGTAAAGAAGCATTTTCTTCAAGTAAATATAGTTCGTCTTTTTTGTCGTAACAAACAATCCCATTATTAATTTCACATTCTGAAACCGACCCGCATCCGGATAAACTTAAGATAGTGAATAAGATCAAGATATATTTCAGAATTTTCATGAATATATGTTACCACAGATAAGCACTTGATAACTGATCAACTTGATATTTCATTAAACTTTTCATTATCATTTTTGATTATTTCAATGATCTTGTTCTTTTCTAAAACAATGATCCGATCAGCCAACTTGCGGGCTTCAGTTTCATCGTGTGTAACGTAAATCGTGATCGCTTTCATTTGATGATGAACCTTTTTGATCAAATCAATCATCTCATCTTTTAATTTTCGATCTAGATTAGCCAATGGTTCATCCATTAAGTAAATCTGAGCATTACGTACAACGGCTCTGCCCAATGATACTCTTTGTTGTTGTCCACTAGATAACTGGTGTGGTTTACGGTTTTTTAGTTCTTCAATATTCAATAGGCGCATTGTACTATTTACTTTCTCTATGATTTCTTCCTTGGTAAACAATAAACTTAACCCAAAAGCGATATTATCATAAACACTAAGATGAGGAAATAAAGCATTTGTTTGAAAGATCATTGCCACCCCACGCTTTTGCGGTGATAAATTTTCGACATCATTACCATCGATCAAAATCTTTCCTTCATCGATTGTTTCTAATCCCGCAATCATTTTAAGTAGCGTTGATTTTCCAATTCCTGATGAACCTTGAATAACGATCAATTCATTATCATCAATCTTTAGATTGATATCATCCAACACTAGTTGATCATTATTAAAGCTTTTTTTAAGACCAATGATCTCTATCATCACCATTCCTCCTCAATATCATTAATTATAGAATTATAATACAATTATTTCTAGGTTTAACACTTTATGAAAACAAATAACTACTCTATAATGATTTATAAGGAGATAATTGTATGAAAAAAGGTATTTATTCATGGTTTGGTTATCCACTTCCGTTTAAAGAAAGAATTAAATTAATCAAAGAAATAGGCTTTGAGTCAGTAATGTTGTGGTGGGGCGATGAACGACAAGCCCTAGATGGATCAAAATATGATCAGCCCGCGATCGTTAAAGAATTTGGTTTAAGCATCGAAAATGTTCATTTACCCTTTGATGGTATAAAAGTTTTATGGAATGATGATCAAGCAGGCCAGGAGTATGAGGATAAAATCATAAAACAGATTACAGAATTAGGACAATATGATGTTGATACAGTGATCATGCATATCACTAATGGTAGCCAACTACCACCATTATCCGATGTTATGCTCAATCGAATCAAAAGGATCAATCAAGTAGCTTTAGACAATCATATTCGCTTAGCTTTAGAAAACTTAAAAGTGATTGAAGCTTTAGATTATATCTTAACTAATATTAAAGATGAGAATGTTGGCTTCTGTTATGATAGTGGTCATCATCGTTGTTATTGTTGGGATCAAGATATTTTAGCTCGTTATGGCGATAGATTATTCGCTATCCATCTTCATGATAATTTTGGTGATAAAGATATGCATATGTTGCCCTACGATGGTGCTATCGATTGGGATTATGTTAGAAATGGTATTAATAATTCCATCTATGATCGCAGTTGGACATTAGAACTTGAAGGCAGTAAGGTGGAAACCTACCATAAACTAAGTGCCAAGGAGTACTTACATGAAGCCTACCAAAGACTAATCAAAATACAAGGATAATAAGGCAAACTAAAGCTCGTGAGTGATCACGAGCTTTTTAGTCTTAAATATTAACTATTTCAGCCATTAACTGCTGATAGTATTTTTCTTTAGCTAGTAATTGTTCTTCACTACTACCAGCTATACAATAATAAATCTTACACTTGGGTTCAGTTCCAGAAGGACGGATTGCTATCCAACTACCATCAGCTAAGAAATACTTTATGACATCTGCTTGTGGTAGGGTTAGATCATAAACTTTGCCAAGTTCATAAGCTTTTTGGATTTGATAATCTTCATATCTAATGACACCAATTTCTCCTATTTGACGCATTGGTTCATTACGTAATTTCTGCATGATACTCTTGATCAGATCAGCACCTTTAGCACCTTGGGCAACGATTGATACTTGGCTTTCTTTATACCAACCAAGTTCAGCGTATAAATCCAACAATACATCCCATAAAGTTTTATTAAAATACTTGTAATAAGCCGCCGCTTCCGCAATGATCAGACTTGCTTGGATAGCGTCTTTATCTCTAACAAACGGTTTGATCAAGTAACCATAACTTTCTTCATAACCAAATACAAAATCATGATCAAGTGCTTTTTCATGATAATCAATACGATCACCAATATATTTAAAACCAGTTAGAGTCTTTTCAGTTGTGACTTGATACTTATTCGCAACTTTTTCGCCAAGATCACCCGTTACAATCGTATTAAACATGATTGGATTTCTTGGCATTGTTTTGTTTTTAAGATTCTGTGATAACACGTATTCTAATAAGACAGCTCCTGTTTGATTACCACTCATTAAAACATACTCATTATTATGTTTAACCGCTACACCAATACGATCGGCATCAGGATCAGTTGATAATACTAAATCGGCATCATATTTTTCTGCGTACTTTAAAGCTAACTCATAAGCTTCTTTTTGTTCAGGATTTGGAGTCTTGGTATTACTAAATGCCTCATCAGGCATACTTTGTTCATTAACCGTTATATATTGATAACCAGCTTCATTTAGGACAGCCTCTACTGATTGTAGTGCTGTACCGTGTTGGGGTGTAAAAATTATTTTCAGATCACTTTTATCAATCAACGGATTTAGTTGAATCTTCATCACTTCTTTTATGTAAGCTATATCAACATCACTACCAATAGTAGTGATCAATTTTTCTTGGATATCCGTTAATTCAGTACTGATAGCTAATTCATCATCAATCGCTTCAATATAAGGAATGATCTCTTCAATATATCTTGGTGTCATTTGACATCCATTTTCATCATACAATTTATAACCATTATACTCTTTCGGATTGTGAGAAGCCGTGATAACAATTCCTGCAGAACAGTTAAGATAACGTACCGCAAAGGATAATTCTGGTGTTGGTCTTAGGCTTTCAAATACATAACTTTTAATATTGTGACGTGCTAAAACACGCGCTGATTCAAAGGCAAATTCATAAGACATATAGCGATTATCATATGCAATAACCACTCCTTTGTCGCAAGCCTGTTTGCCTCTTTTGGTGATGAATTGAGCCAAACCAACATTGGCTTTTCTTATCGTATAAATATTTAAACGATTACATCCCACACCTAAAAGACCACGCATACCCGCCGTACCAAATTCAAGATTGGTATAAAAAGCATCGTTGATTTCTTCCGCACTCATGGCCATTAATTCTGTTTTCAATCTTTCATCAAGAAAAGGATAATTTAACCACTGTTTGTATTTTTCCATTATGTACCTCAAGTATTAAAAAGAAGATGTATACATCTTCATTTCAAATCAAACTGTTTAATTATTTAAGCAATTACTTTCTGTGTTCTTAATACTTCTTCAATTGAAGCGATAGCTACGTCTTCGTCTTCACCTTCACACTTGATCGTTACTTCAGATTGTGTAGGAATTCCTAATGACATAACACCCATAATCGATTTCATATTTACAGAACGTCCTTTAAATGATACTGAAACTTCACATTTAAATTTGCTCGCTGCGTTAACCGCAACAGTTGCAGGACGTGCATGTAATCCAACAGGATCAATTACAAAAACGGACACTTCTTTCATCTATATACCTCCCGTTCGTTCTTTCTTTATTCTATATCATTTGTCATTTTATGACAAGTATAGTTTACCACATATAAAGCAGGTTAACATCTTATCTTAAAACTAGTGTTTTTATCTTATCAATGTTGACCGCTTTTAAGATCATCGTATCATTTGTATAAAGTGGTTTATTGGACCGATGTCTACGTAAGCGCTTTGGATCAGTTTCTTCTTTTGGATTAATGATCACATTATATGAACTACCAGCTACTTTCTCAGTAAGTGTATAATAAATTTTACTTAGATAGATTTCTTTTAAGACATCATTATCCTTGTTGACCATAACTAAACGAACATTTGTGACGATATACTTCTCGCCATAATTACCTTTAAGCCCCTTAATAAAGCCATACAGATAGATTGCCGCTCCAATTCCCGTCAATAATAACATCATTAGAAATAACGGATAAAAGCTAGAGATCGTCGTCATTACATAGTAAAAAAACCAAGTAATGATCGCACCAGCTATAACACCTAATAGTAATACCCGGTTTTTACTTCGTTCTTGATCAAAAACATTTGGGACCAATTCAACTTTAACTTCTTCTTTTGGATTCAGTTCGTATTTTTTCATCTTATACCTCTAAAATAGTATCTATAATATTATATCACAATCAATAATGAACATTTCAATTTATTTGTGATATGTTTCGTTATTGTTTATCTTATAACTACGATAAATCTGTTCCAAAACTAATAATCTTGTATGTTGATGCGTAAATGTCAACGATGATAATTGCCACCGCCAATCAGCTCTTTTAATAACATCTTGACTAAATCCAAGGGATCCCCCAATTACAAAGGTAATATCACTGTGTGAATAAGTATTCAAACTACTTAATTTATCAGCGAGTTTAAGTGAATCAATCATTTCACCATGCAAGTCTACTAAGATCACATATTCTTTATCTTTAATCTGTTTAAGAAGACGCTCTCCTTCAATTGTTAAAACTTTTGTATCTAAGCCTTTTTCGTTTATTGCTTCATCATTTACTTCAATGATTTTAAGATTGGTGTAACCACTTAAACGTTTTTCATATTCAGCTATCAACTTCTGCAATGATACTTCTTTAATCTTTCCAACAGCAACGATCTTGATCATTGTAATATAAGAGTCGCTTTCACTATTTCATCATTGCGAATATAGGTAATTTCAATCGTCTCTTCTTGTGTTTTATCATTTAGAAATGATCTTATATCCTGATCATCTACCATCTTCACATCATCTATCATCGTAATGATATCACCAGCCTTTAAACCCGCTTGATCACTAGGACTGTTTTCAAAAACTTCTTTAATCAACATTCCTTCAAGATTCAATTTGATCTGATAATGACTTTTTAGATAAACCGGTAGATTATCCAAACTAGTCAAACTAGCCCCTAATGTGGTGCGGTTGACTTTGCCTGTTTCTAATATGCTATCTGTGATCGTCTTGATCTCATTGATCATTACCCCATATCCTAAACCATCTAACGTTGATGATGATAATCGATTATTGACGATACCGATCAATTCTCCCGCCATATTCACAACTGCACCACCCGTGCTAGATGAATAAATAGGCGTCGCTAGTTGTAAAACAGATAACTGCCAATCAGTAAAACCATCACCATTAAGATCTTTGTCTATCTGTTTCTCTGAATTTGAAACGATCGTTAATACATTGCTAGCGCTACTTTGTTCTCCTGTTATATTACTGATCAATAAGACCCATTCACCAGTATTAGTCAAAGAAGAATCACCTAGGACAAATGGTTCGACACTAAACTGTGGTCTAACTCTTAAAACCGCTAGATCACTAACCAAGTCTTTTCCAACAAGTTCTGCTTCAATTTCGATGTCATTTGCGAAATTTACATATATAGTTCCGCTGTTGATCAATAAGTGATTATTAGTCACAACGATCACCTCTTCATCGTTTGCTCCATATATGATTCCACTACCACTTAAATTAGAATAGCCTGATTTAGATGTAACTCCAACTACTTTTGCGCTTGTTTCTTCAACTACATCTGTGATAATACTTTCCAATTCACTAGTTGATTGTCTGATCAGTGTTTGGGGATTATCATTAATAGTCGCGTCTTGAAGACGATTAACCTGATATGTTAAAACAATATTCCAAATCACTAACGCCACTATCACAAACGCCATTAGCTTTTTCATTATTGTCCTCCTGTAATGATCGTATATTGGCCCGCTACTTTGACTTCCACCCGCTCATCAATCATTTTCCCTTTGAGTGCATCATATGCCAAACTAGGTGTATTAGCTTCTTCAGAAATATGTGCTAATACGATCTCTTTAGTTTTCTGTCCAATCACATTGATCAAAATATCTGAACATGTTTCATTATCCAAATGTCCACTATCCGATATTATTCTTTGTTTTAAAGGATAAGGACGGCTTGACGCCATTAACATCTTAATATCATGATTACTTTCCATAACATAATAATCAGCGTTTTCGATCATTGGATAATAATCTTGTTTTAGATAACCCGTATCAGTAATATAGACAATCTTTCCTTCTGCGCTTTCGATGATATAGCCTAATGTAAGACCGCTATCATGTGATAAAGGAATAGGGGTGATTGTAAATTCTTTGATATTGAAGGAGGTAAAAGGAACTATTTCCTGCCATCGATTAGTATCTAATGGAAAAGGAGCATAGACTAAAACGCCATTAAACATTTTCAACTGACTCGTATGATCACTATGAGTGTGGGTTAATAGTAGACCATCGACTTGTCGATAGTCTACATTGATCTTTTCAAAACTTGCTGTTAAATGTCTTTTGGTTGAACCACAGTCAATAACGATTTGGGTTTCTTTACCTTGTAGAACAAAACAATTGCCTTTTGATCCACTGGCTAAAAGATAATATCGCATCTTAACACCCCAACCAACGACATGGATTATACCGTGTACCTTGATACTCGATTACAAAATGGACATGTGGCCCAGTTGCTCTACCAGTACGACCGATTTGGCCAATGATCTCACCTTTTTCAACATTGACGCCGACTGAGAAATAAGCTGGACGATTGAAGTGACCATAGTATGTGCGATATCCGTTGTTGTGATCGATCCACATATAGTATCCATTGATACTATTATAACCAGTCTGGCTGACCGTTCCTCTATCAGCCGCTCTAACAGGTCCATAACGATCATACTTGTTTTGTACATCAATTGCGGTATGTCCTGCATAACAATACCAACGACAGGTAATTATGACATTATCAATTGGATAACGGAATTTACCAGATCCAATACCGGGAATGATCTTAGTGCCATACTCTACTACTTCTTGAATTGGTTCTAAGGTAATCTCTTCTGATAATATTTCATAATTGGACATCACACCGTTAACATATACTTCTTTATAAAACACATTTTTAGAACCATTTTCTTCCCTAGTAAGAATATTACTCATACCTTCACGAATATTAGGATTAGCCACATAACGCGTTGCTGGTGGATATACTATTTCTTTAGCGACTCTTTCTTTGGTAACGATAACATTAATCGGTGAATTAAAGAAGGTAACGTTTAGCTTTGTTCCAACCTTTAATAATTGGGTATTTGTCTTTAAGATATCCGAGTTTAAAGTCATCAATTGTTGAGTTGTAAGTCCAACTTTAGAAGCTACACCCTCAACTGTATCGTATTCAACTGTTTCATAACTTTGAAGTTCAGTTCCATATCCATAACTTAAGAAATAGATGATGTCCTTAACCGATGTTAAGATATCATCTAGTGAGGCATATCCTTTAGAAATCGTAACCGTTTCAACAACTTGAATCGCGATATCACGTTCACCATAAGTTGTAAGTGCTGGAGGTAATTGATTTACCGATATTAGATCAAGAGCCTTTTCATCAATAAAATTCAATAGATAAAGTCTTTTTGCTTCCTCAAAATCAGCTGGATCCTTTACATAAATGATCGCCCCATTAGAGAATTCAATTCTTGTAACATTTAAAGAATAAAGTTCTTGACTATCAATATATTCCAATATTTGATCATCAATATCTTCATAAACAAAATAACTAGCTTCTTCTGTTATATAAACATCAGTACCAAGATTCATTACTGTATTAGGAAAAGCCGTTTGATAACGCTCAAGATATGTTTTTTTCAATAAGCTATCAATTTTATCTTGATTAGAAATAATACCAATCAATTCATTGCCACTATATATCTTCGTTATCCGATGAGCCAATGGTGATACATCAATTACCTCTTGCTCAAGGATGGTCTTTTCACTATTGATCTGGGCTTGGATGTTTACCCCTTTATTCGCAAAACCAATTGAAGGTATAA
>CAYNYC010000029.1:0-16037 GCA_964401415.1 uncultured Erysipelotrichaceae bacterium | reverse complement strand
CGAGGAAGAAGAGTTATACGCAAGATGTATCGGATTATTTGGAGAGGCTATTAGCTATGTTAACAAGTGATTCGTCTCTTCGATAAAAACAAAGTTACAATTAGCCCCGAAACGGGGATATGTTGATTGAAAACAGACTATTTTATTTTTATGAAACCGACAAGTGACTCATTTTTAATGCATGAAGAGATAGAATGGCAGCCCGCCGGTGAAGGGATACGCAGACAGATCCTGGGATATGACGAAAAAATGATGATGGTGAAAGTGGCATTTGAAAAGGGTGCAGTTGGCTATGCACATGCACATTTTCACGCGCAAAGCACCTATGTGGTAAGCGGCGTCTTCGAGTTTACCGTCGACGGTAAAAAAAAGATCGTCAGTGAAGGAGACGGCCTCTATATCGCGCCCAACATCACCCACGGGACAAGCTGCCTGGAAGCAGGCACCCTGATCGATGTTTTCAGTCCCCTAAGGGAAGATTTCCTTTCCTGACTGTCAGACAATGTAGCAGGGGGATAACCCTAGCCGTCATTTTGTCTCTTCAATGCTCTTTTCCACCTCTTCCAGCAGAAAGATTGCACTGTCATAGATTTTTTGCAGCCGGGGATTGATACCCTCATACATAAGGTATTCACCGGGAAAAAGTTTGTTATTACCCCAGAAACTGGATTTATCCACATTCAGTTCGGATAGTTTGTACCGTTTTTGCGGATCGAGACCATGCAACCTGAGTAGTTGTGAGTTTCGCGTTCTCCCCTGGTATTCGAAGCAGTAGTCGAAAACCACTGCCCGTTTCTTGTCTTTGCTTACATACATGATCGCATAGAGTCCTTTTCCTTCATAGGGAGAGATGATTCTGTAGAGATCACCCTTCATCACAATGTCCCTGATACCTTTATAGTTCTCAATGGCTTTCCTGGCAAAAATCTTTTCCTCCCCGGAAAGATCCTTTGGCTGCAATTCCATACCGAAGCGACCACTCATTGCCATATCAAACCTGAACTTGAGAGGGGTAATATTTCCGGTCTGATGATTTGGAACGGCCGAAACATGTGATCCGGTAACCAGTGCAGGATAAATCATATTGGTCCCGTACTGAATAAATATGCGGCTTCGGGCATCGGTATTATCGCTTGTCCAGACCTCCTGATGGTATTTCAATGCACCGTAATCAACGCGCCCCCCACCTGATGAACAGGCTTGAATCAGCACCTGTGGGTATTTGGCTCTGATTCTTTCATATACGTTATAGAGTCCCCGTATATACTCAATCCAGAAGTGTGATTGTCTGTCGGCGGGAAGGAATGCAGAACCTACGGACTCCACGTGCCTGTTGGCATCCCACTTGATGTAGGAGATATTCTCCGATTGCTGCATCACGTCGTCGAACACCCCAAAAACGAACTCCTGCACCTGAGGATTTGTCATGTCGAGCAACCACTGCCCGCGGGTAGTAGGTACCGGTCTGCCTTTTGCCTGTACGATCCATTCGGGATGATTTTCCGCCAGTTCACTCTTCGGGTTCACCATCTCCGGTTCTATCCAGATACCGAACTGAAGGCCCTTGTTCACGGCATAGTCGGCCAGGTAAGATATCCCTCGGGGTAACTTATCCCGTGCCACCTGCCAGTCACCCAGTCCCTGGTTACTGCTGTTGCGGGGATATTTGTTCCCAAACCACCCGTCATCCAGGACAAACATTTCAAGCCCCATATCGGCGGCCTCATCCATCATATCGGTCAGGGTCTTTTCATTGAATGTAAAGTAAGCTCCTTCCCAACTGTTGAGCAATGTAGGTCGTATTGTTTCAGCGTCATACACATTGTACCTGCGGGCCCAGTCGTGCAGGTTCCGTGACACGCCTCCCGCTCCCGAAGTACTGTAGGTATAAATCATCTCAGGTGTGTGGAAGGCCTCACCCGGTGCGAGCCTGTATTCCGAGGCGTACGGATTCATGCCGGCTGTAATGCTGAGAATATCAAACTCATCGATCTGAAAATTCAGCTTGTAGTTGCCAGACCAGGCTAAAGCCCCCCCGATCACATCCCCCGCATGCTCGTTCAGGGGCGTATCGAGCGACAGAAGGAATGAGGGATTCTCGGTATGGGTGGTACGCACCCCCATCTTGTTTTCGATGGTTTTTATACCATGATTCAACGGGGACTCTTCCATGAACATTTCCTGCGCCCAGGCTCCATGAAAGGAGGTAAGGTAGTACCTTTTGGCCCGTAGAGGCAGATAGGAAGAGTAGAAGTTGTGCAAGATGACACTGCCCTTCTGCATATTTTTGATTACAACTCGTTGGGTAAATACGTTCTCCCGCATGTAGGCTCTGATCACCAGTTCAACCAACAGGGACTGCTTTTTGTCCTGTAGGGCAATGGTAGTCTCTGTCACATTACCGGCGGCAAGTATTTTCTGTTGATGCCCCAGATATGCCAGTTCCGTATTCAGGTCCCCATCGGAGTGTGTAACCCGTAGTGCCGGCTCACGATAACCGGTCCCTCCTGAAGCATAGTAGGCATGCGGATCGGTACCATAATCAACCCTGCGGTAGGTCTGTTTATCCAAAAAGGGTGAAGCATCCCCAATTTTTCTTCCAAAGTGTTGGAAATAGAGGAGACTGTCTTTTCCAACCATCAGGATCATTGAGAGATCTGCTGTTTGAAGGTTAATCAGTTCACGTCCAATATCCACGGGGTTTGCACGTACCATTGCCCCGAAAGGGGATAGCAACAAAAAGCAGATCAAAAACAGTTTCCTTTTTTGCATAGCGTACATTCACAATACATGATCTTTCAGGGTAGCCCCCGACATATCTTTTTGCAGGATTTGTATTTTTGAATCAACCACAACATCAAGCCAGGTCTCGTCATCGTTGATCAATATGGGGAAATCAATGGCAGGATCAGCTCCTTTCTCAATGAATGCATAGTTGTGCGTATGGCCACACAACATTACATCGATGCCAGCATTGTTCAATATTGGAATGAATTTCCGAACCACATCTTTCGTGCCGTGCCAGGTAGTGGCAGTAGGTGGAATGTGCATGATGACGATACGAAACGGCGCCTGCCGAAACGCACCGGATGAGACAACCGATTTCAGCCATTCAGCCTGTTTGGAACGATAGACGTCAAAATAGGCCAATTCTGAATATTCAATATCAGAATCGGGTTTGTCTTCACCCCCATCCAGGACAATGAAATAAACTGGTCCAGCTTGAAAAGAGTAATAAAACTCACCCGTTTTCGTAGGGAAATAATCATACAACCCAGCACTGCCACGCCCCCTTGTCTCATGGTTTCCACGACTAAAAAAAAGAGGAATCTCTTTCGCAAAAAGCGCCACAGCAGTATCCATAAATCCGCTGAAAATTTGCTCCGTATCATTCAACATGGACACCATGTCTCCATTGAAGATGACCAGATCAGTATTGCCTCTGTTTGTGCCACCAAGCATATTACGGAGGTTCTCATTCTTGGCATGCAGGTCGTTCACCACCCTGAATGAAAGCTTGTCGGCGTGTACATCAAGTGTTCTGAACTGGTACGGTTTTTGGGAATAAACGTTCGAAGAGGCAATATTGCCATACAACACACGATGATTTTCGTAACTTACGATCTCCTTCGAAAAGATCCGGTAGCGATACGCCGTTCCGGGTTCCAATCCTGAAAGTGTTATTTGATGTAACTTCCCGATTTTTTTACTTCCATACGCCGTATCGAAATACTTGGGTCGTTCGAAGGCATAGAAACTATCGTTTCCGGAGGGAGCCAGTTCAACCCACGAAAGAGCCTCATTGTTTGTCATCCAGACAATTGTCACCTCAGTCTCCCCCACTTGCTGGAGATAAGGACCATGGGTAATTTCTATTGCTTGTGAGAAAATGAGGAGGGGAAAGCCCAGAAAGAGGATAATCAGTTTCTGTTTCATACGCATGACTGTTTTGATCACTGAAGGTGGTTTTTCGCTTTTTCCACTTCAAACACGGCTCCTACCGGGAAATGATCTGATTCCCTGTCTGCCCAAGAATAGACACCATAGGAAGAGAGGATTAAGACATCGTTGCTTCTGTACATCAGGTGATCGATTGCGTTCTTACTTCCCACGAATGTTCCAAGGCAACTGTTGCTTTTGCAAGGTGACAGCAACTCCTGATAGAGTACCTTCATCGGTTCACTTGTCGGAGTACAGTTCAGGTCACCGCCCACAACAACTGGCAAATCCCTTTCTTTTAGAATGCCAACCAATTCACTGGCCTGAAGTATCCGCCACTTTTCATCGCTTGTATGATCGAAGTGTGTACTGACAAAATCAATATCCCTGCCCCCCACCTCCACGGTTACACGTGCAGCCGAGCGGGTCTCAATGCGTTGTCCTTCCCAATCTCCGCTCAGGGTATACGCCTCGGTCTCCTTGAAGGGATGCTTCGACAAAATAGCATCGCCATATTCTCCTCCATGGAAATCCATCGCTTTGGCAAAAAACCAGTGTTCCATACCGCAAAGAGCTGCCAGATCACGAGCCAGGTGAACCTCTTTCCCGTTTCGTGTAGTGAAGGCGTCCACCTCCTGGATTGCCACCAGATCGGGATCGGCTTTCTTGATCACTTCCGCCAGGTCGGGCAAGCTTCTTACACCCGTACTGGAGGCTGCACCGGCAATATTGTAGGTCATGACTTTCAGATAGGCAACATCTCTGGCAGGTGGAATAATGATGTTAGGTGTCTGGTCATTTGTTTCTTTCCCACAAGACACCAACAGGAGGATCATGCTCAACAGAACTATTTTTTTTATTTCCATAATATTCTTGATTTTTTGAATGGCAGCAGAGGGGGTACCTCTGCTACCATTCGTATTGTACACAAAAAATTACCGCCCATGAACAGCCATTTCGGCAAGCGACACATTCCCGTTACTACGTGTATTGGGCAGAATCAGTTTCACATACCGGCTTTTGATATTGCGGGAAGAGGCATCAACCTCTCTCAGGTTCTCCTCTGGGGTAGCCAAATTGCTGACATTGGGGTATTCAACCCGGCCAAGTTCAGTCCAGTTCGCGTTTTCCACTCCCGGATACGCATAATTCTTGAAGAATGAGTGATTCGTGAACGATACCGGGACATTGCCCAGCCATTTGAAATCTGCATCCGTGAGAAGATCATCAGCAACTGCAGGTGCATATACGATCACGGTTTGCACATTGTTGTTGTTGAACCTGCGGTAGATGTCTACCTTCGCTATCTCCACTGCTTCACCCATATCAATCACGATCGTAAAGGGTGGTGGATCCCTGGTGATGGTTGGGTCGAGCGGATGCGTACCAACAGTATAATTTCCATAACTGGAATGCCAGATGGTGTTGTAATCGCCATCAAAAATAAAATGAGGCATATTCTGGGTACCGGTGAGCGAAGGCTGACCATGCCAGGAATTACAATATTCAATTGTCCATCCTGTTGTCGGCAACTTATATACGGGGGTCACTTGCTGCCATGCGATGTCGAAAGTGTCCATCGCATTGGGTTCAGGCAGGAAAAAGGAGCGCACTGCAAACCGGTTGATGCTCAATCCCGGGCACTGGGTCACATTCTCACCAGCCGGGACATTTACAGTTATCTCCTCCCCATCCAAACCGGTGTAACGCACTTCACTGCGAACGAGATTCGATGCTGGCGGAAACCAGGTAATCACCCCATTGCTGTTGTTACCTGTCAATTCGAAACTCTTTACGGAGCGGTTTACCAGTGACTCCTGAAAATAGGACCCGTACGAATTGGCAAAACCAGTGCGCCACAATGAATGGTTCCCAAAAATATCGGTAGTACGGATTTTAAAGGAATAGGATTTTTCTTCCGTTGCGGGTACGGCCACTGTAGCCCAGCCATAAGAGGGCATCGGAATGATAAGCGAATCCTCATCCCAGTACAGATCCACCGTTTTGATGTTGGTCGTATTGGCCATGTAAAACTTGAAATAGACCTGATTGTGTCCGGCAAAAAAGCTGGATTCATCCAATTTCGGTGCATAAACCTTCTCTCCACCTTCGACAAACTGCTTGTGCACCTCCATCATATTCTCACACGAGGAAAAAAGAGCGCACAAAACAATCAAATATAACATATATTTCTTCATACGATTGGTTTATTTATATCTATTTTGGTGTATGGAACTCGCAAAAAACCATTCTATTGGGTGTAACTGTCTACATGCTCGTTTCATATCTCAATGTATTGTATTTCACGAAAGTTGTATCGAATTCGACCTTCTGAAAATTTTGGTGCAAGAGGCTATTCTTCCCCTTCATACACTCCCTGAACAGTTATTTCAGCCGGATGCACATAAGGCCTATTTTCCCAAGAGGTCATGAACCTGAAACGCAGATAGCGATAAGAGTCAGACGAGATCGGGAAAGAGGCTTCATGTCCGTTCAATGCAGCCAGGCGGTCTTCATCGGTATTTACCGTGTACTGGTCGTTGGTTCCAGAGGGCTTGACCATGGTGTAGTCGATCAGTTGTATCCATTCATCCCAGTTGCCGTTTGTCGGGGCATCCTTTCTGCCATAGACAATGATTCGACGTGGATTTCCCCATGAATAATAGACCCCATTTTGGAATCTTTGGAAGAATGTCACCCGGCTCAGCATGGCCGGCTTACCCAGATCGATCGTGATGCCCACCGGTAGTGACCCGGAATAGCTGTGTCCAAAGGTATTTACGTCGCCATCGAACATATATTCGTCCCGACCCTCCCAGTTTGTAAATGTACCATCACCCGGCAGGTAGCTTCCATTTATTTTGTAAATCGACCAGAGATTCTTGTCCAGTGTCATTTCAAGCCAAGGGGTAACAGTTCCTCCTTCGGGATAGATTGTATCGGACAGGTTGTCCCAGTTGTCTTTGAGAATGATGCCAAATTTTCTCGGGGTTGGTTCGTAACCGCGAATGCTGAAGAAGGGGGTTTCGAGGTTTGAGGTCACAATCCTGGCGGTTTGCATGTCTCCATTGTCTGCTTCCACTACCATTTCGGCGGTGAGCAGTACTTTGTCCAGGTTTTTCCAGGTATAGTAGGCACCACCAAAGTCACTGGATATTTCCATTGTTCTGATAGCCTTGCTTAGCGGCGATTCCTGCGGGGTAAATTTGACCAAGAGTGGGTCAGAAAGCTCCTGTGAACGGCTTACCGTATATAAGAGCGCTTCATGTTCATTGGTATCGTTATAGCCTTCAATTTTGAGGTTATCTCCATAAAAGGAGGTAATCGACTCCCGCACCTTACCGTTACTAAGCGTGTAAACTGCCTTCACGGCCAGCACATCATCGTCGGGTGGCAACTTAAACGAGAGGATTGCTCCACCCGGTGCATACATCACCACCACATCGCTTACCGGGGCTGGTTTACCTTTCGATTCGTTTATCGGCTCCAGTTGCTTCTCTTCACAAGCAAAAAACAGCAGTGAAACCAAAATTGCAAGTAATAAATGTATTGCCTTCATATATCAAGTCTGTTGTAAATCATTAATTATCAACATCAATTTACCATCCCGGGTTTTGAACCAGTTGTGGATTATTGACCAGATCACTTTCCGGAATAGGAGCAAAATAATCGCGAAGCGTAAATCTTTGCGTATAGATTGTTGTTGGCATGTAATAAGCGTTGGGGCTTGTATCTTCTGCTGTCACATTCCACCCCTCAACATTCCGGTTTAACTCCAGATGTGCTGTTCTCCAGCGCTTCCGGTCCCAATAGTCCTGCCCCTCGAGTGCCAGTTCCACTTTCCTTTCGCGTCGGATAATCTCTCTCATGCCACCTTTGGTTGCGGGTTTGTTTTTTTTATCGGAAACAGCATATTTCTGGTAGCTTTCCACCAGTCCCTCCAGTCCCGCACGTTCCCTGACCATGTCGATATAGGTATAAACCTCAGGATTGGCAGGGGCATTATCCTCTCCCGGAGTCGCCTCATTGATGGTTTCAGCAGCCAAGAGTAACAGATCGGCAAAACGCATATCAGGATAGGGAAAGCTCAGATATGTCAACTCATTGGCGTCGCGCCAGCGGGTATTCAGATTGACCAGTTTCTTTGCCCAGTATCCTGTGGCATTATATTCGTTGTTTGCCACACGGTTGGAAAATTCGGAGTACCGTGCCATGGGAAACATCGCTTCCGCATCATCATTTGGTTCATTGTTGTAATGGTTGCCGTACCACTTACCCCGATCAAAACCAAGTGCAGCATAAAAACGCAATTCGCGATCAAAATTGATCTGTGACGTAGTTTCGCCAAGTTGAATGACATAGCGGTGTGCTTCATCTCCCACTCTCAGTGTTTGAAAGCGGCTATTGTATTTCTCATTCTCCGACCAACTCTGATCATCTTCCAACGGGAGTCCATTCGACGAATAAAACAGGTCGACGACATGCAATGGAACCGCCAGCCTGGAGGTTGCATTGGCTGCCGAACCGGCTTCAAACCGTGGCAGACAGTGACGCTGCACATTGGATCCGCTGGGATAAGAGGTATTACCAAATATCAGCTCCACGTTGGTATTTTGCTGGTCGCTTACCGCGCTCCGGAGCGTATTGATGAGCAAGGTACTATCCGACATCGGTTTTGTCTGCATGTAATCGGAGGGCTGGTATAGTCGTATATCGTTTGCCTGGCAGACTTCAATTGCCTTCTTGCAGGCTTCGGCGGCCTTTGTCCAGCGGGACATATCTTTCACTTGGTTGAAAAAGGGTTCACCCAGGTGATTTTTAAACGAATTGTAATCGGTATTGCCGTTGAAAAGATCACTTGCCCAATAGGTCAACACCCTTGCCTTCAATGCATAGGGGACAGCCTGCGTGAACCGCCCCAGTTCCGTGGTACGGTTGGTAATACGGTCGGGTAACGCATCGGCAGCAATCACATCATCAAGCAGCTCCAGCACATAGCTAAAACAGTCATCAATTTTTTCCCGATAGACACGGATGCCGGTGGTTGAGGTATTGATAGGGGTGCTTTCTCTCAATGGGGATATGGGACCGTAGTACGTAATCAGGTAAAAGTGCATCCAGGCCTTTATTGTTTTCACCTCCGCGATCATCCGTTCACGTTCATCACTTTTCAGGTCCTGAACTCTACCGATATTGTCCAGAAAGGTGTTGCATTCACGGATGCCTGCGTATAGCGAACGTATTGCCGTAGCCGTACTGCCCCAGTAGTTGATCACGGGCGATGTGGGGTTGTCTTCTCCCAATGCGAATCTCATCCCCCCACTCGTACGGAAATTTGGGTTCATGATCATTTCCATTGATCCGAGAAACGCCGGATTCTGATCCCATCCTGCAGCCTTGGGTAGCCCCCAGTAGCAGGTAGCGAGATACTGTTCAGCAGTATATCGATTGGCAAAAGCATCATCCAATGTAGGAATATTGTCTGGCACCACATCCAGATAATTGCAGGATAGTGCAAGAGTGGCAAACAATAGACAAACACTATTTTTTATGATTGATTTCATATCCGAAATTTTATGATTGGTACAATTTAAAAATTCACGTTCAACCCTAAGTTGATGACCCTTTGCAGCGGATACCCAAGTCCATTACCGGCCATTTCAGGATCCCATAGTTTAAAACGACTCCATGCCAACAGGTTCGTACCGCTGAGATAAATCCGGCAGTTGCTCATATACATTTTCTCCGTCAGCCGCCTGGGCAACGTATAACCGAACTCTGCCGATTTGAGTCGCAGGAAAGAGGCATCCTGCATCCACCAGGTACTGGTCTGATTGTTGTTGGTGATACTATAGGTTGATAACCGCGGCCAGAAAGCATAGGGATTCCGGTTACTTTCCGTCCAGTAATTGTCGGCGATAGCCTGTAGCACGGCATTCTGTCCTATCAGTCCATCATCTGAGTCACCATCCACAAATGGCTGGACGTTACCGATGTTGAGCCAGAAGGATTGACGTCCCGATCCCTGGAAAAAGAAAGAAAAATCAAAACCCTTATATCCAATCGTTGTCCCAAATCCATAGTTGATCTCCGGAACGGTGGGATGACCGATGGGTACCTGGTCCAAAGCAGAAATGACCCCATCATCATTTACATCACGGTACTTGATATCACCTCCCATTACATTTCCGAATTGGGTTGGCGAGTTCGCCACTTCACGTTCATCCACAAAGAGCCGTTCGGCGATATAACCCCAGTTCTGGTTGATACTGTACCCCACTTTCGACCGCCAGGGAGTACCGGCATAGTCCGGCTCTTCCCATTCTAACACCTCACTGCTGGCATAGGTAAATGTACCTCTACCCGTGACATAGAAGTCACTCGTGATGATTTTCTCGTAATTCAACTCCACGTCGACCCCTTTACCACTGGCGACACCCAGGTTTGCCTTGATTGCAGGAATAATACCCATTGTTTGAGGAATGACACGTGTCAGGAGGATGTTTTCCCTTTTTTCATGGAAAAGGTCAATGTTTGCCGACAATCCGCCTTTTACCGTGATTTCAGCCCCCACATTCGTCTTATAGGCAGTTTCCCAACCGATCCGGTCATTGGCATATCGTGAGACATCTATGCCAGAGGGGTTGTAATTCATCATTGCCCCCCAGTTAACGTTCCTCGATGCGTTCATGTCAACCTGTGACAGGTAATAAAAGCGATCGTTGTTGCTGCCGATCGCGTCATTACCCACCAGTCCATAGGTAGCCTTCAGTTTGAACTGTGGAAAAAGATTGTTCAAATCACTGAAGAATGCTTCGTTTGAGAGCATCCATGCGAGTCCGACCGAAGGGAAAAATCCCCACCGGTGTTCCTTCGAGAAACGTTCTGATCCATTGTATCCAAAGTTGAACTCCCCAAAGTAGCGGCTGTCATAGTTATAGGCCAAACGGCCGGACAAGCCGAGATTACGGTTGGGTAACGAAAGCAACAGGTTATCGGCGATACCGTTCTTTTCCTGACGCATGATGTAGACAAGCAATCCATTTAGATTGTGTCTATCTGCAACCTCCTTGTTGTATTCCAGTGCCGATTCCAAATAAAACACCGTATTGATGTTCCTTGATCCCGGACTGTATTGAAGGAATGTATCGCCGGTCTCCGGGTTGAGGTTTTTCAGCGTGTAGGAATGATCTGCAAGATTATAGGTATCAATGCTGTAATAATAAGGTGTGTACTCCCTGACAACCGTAAATTCCGAGAAACGGTTCATGTTGACCATTGCCCTGAATTTCAGGCCATCTGTTAACATATCGAGGTTCTGTTTTAGTTCAAACTGGGTCATTGTCATGTTTTTGCTGTAATCACGATAACCTCTAAGAGCCTGTGCGTAGGGATTGATATAGTCTGCTGTGGCATAATTGCCAAAGAGCACATGATTCACATACCCAAATTGTTCATCCGGTTCATATGAAGGTTTAAAGTAAACCGGATTGGCCTGCATCACCTTACGGTACATGGCAGATCCACCGTCGATCGGGCCTCTGTAGTCGTCAAATGTTGAACTTAACCGCATAATCAGTTCCGTACTCCTGGTCAGGTTAACGTTCACATTCGAACGCACCGTGTATTTGGTCAGGTCAATGTTGGAGTTGAAATTGTTGCGCCGGTCGACCTTCAGGTTTCCATTGTCTTTTGCAATACTTGCGGCCACATAGTAGCGAGCAATCGAACCACCACCACTGACACTGATGTTGGCCCGCTGGTTGATGGTGTAGTCATTGAACATCGATTTATACCAATCGGTTGCCGGAAAAATATCGGGATAGAGTCCCCGCTGGGTCATTTCAATCTTTTCAGCCGAATACTCCCTGACACCGTTGGGGTTGCGCGTGAGTACCGCTTCGTTATGCATATTCATGTAGGTGACGGGATTAGCCAATTGAACCATCTGTGTGGGAGTTGAAAATGAGTTTTCGACCCTGGCGTTCACCTGCACTTTTCCTTCACGACCCTCTTTGGTAGTCACCAATATTACACCGTTGGCCCCACGGGCACCATAAAGGGCGGTTGCTGTGGCATCTTTCATAATGGAAAAGCTGGCAATATCATCGGTATTTAACCGTGCCAGGTCGTCGGTAGTCAACTCAACACCATCAATCAGGATTAGGGGATCCTTCTTGGCTTCTGCCCCGAAAGTGGTAATCCCCCGGATGAAAAACTGTGCATTGTCACTACCCGGTTCACCACTGGTTTGATAGGATATAAGTCCTGCCACTCGTCCGGCAAAGGCAGTGGTCAGATTGCTGCTTGGAACTTTTAGATCCTTCGCAGAAACGGTAGTGATGGAAGAGATAACACTCTCTTTCTTCTGTCTTCCAAATGCAACAATGGTAACCTCGTCCAATTCGTCGATCTTTTCAGACAGTATTACATCAATGGTACTACGATTCGCGACTTCAATCACCTGATTTTCCATCCCTACGAATGAAAAAATCAATTTACTCGCAGGCTCAGCCTGAATTGAATAACTACCATCAATATCGGTAATCACCCCCCGGGTGGTTCCTTCAATTGTAATTGTAACACCCGGCAACGGTTCACCTTGTTGATCGACAACCCTTCCCGTAACTGTAATTTGTTGTTGTGCTGCTGGTACGGAAAGATCATTTTTCACCCCATTCTGAATCATCCCATCTTCAGGACTTGTTTCCACATCATAGGTGAAAGATGTTTCCAGTGAGTAGCTAACAGCAGCTTGCAAATAAAGGATCGGAACAAATAACAGGAATAAGGTAATTTTTATGCATGCATACAACTGCTTTACGGTATTGTCGGGCGTATTCCCTTCAATCGAATTTTTATTCATACCTGTACTGATTTAAAATATTAATAAAAAGGTAATTTGAATTTACCAGCCAAACGATATCATCACTAGCGTTTGGCTTAATTTCAGGAATTTTCTATTTACAAATCATTTTTTTCTTTTCATCTGTTTAGATTTTTAATCGTTTACTTTTTTCCTTATATGATAGTTTTTCATTCCGTACGCTGCCTGATAGGACTCATATTGGTAACGAATTTCTCGGGTCTGATTAAATAAAGTGCAAAGGAATCATAAAAATGTTACAGCCATATGAAGCCATAAGTAAGATTCTGTTATATTTTGGCTGGAACTCCCCAACATCAAAGTAGAGAAGCGGAGTAAGCAATACATCAATTATATAAAAACCAATAGATATCACCCGGATGATATCCATTTATCTTAAAAAAATAGGGAAATCAATACCTCCTTTAGAGATATCAACCTCCCAAAATTACAAAATAAATCAATGAATACAAATCTTATTCCATTTTTTGCAGGAACCAATAAGTAAATCAAACGTCATTATTCCTGTCGGCATAGCAAAACCGAATTGGCTCTTATTTCAACTTTTAGTTGATGAGAGTTCACCCTGATGCTTTCAGCTGCCTGAATCGGTTCATCCAAGCAGGGTAAGAATTTTTTTTCATAACGAAACAGTTTAAATTTCCCATTTGCTGCCTTGTTATGGACAGCGATAAATTTTGACTTGTCAGTCGCATTGGCAAAGAGATAGCTCCATTTTCCCGTCTGATCCTTGAAAGCTGTTCCGATCGCGAAATCCTCATTCAGGTTGAGAGGGTATATTTCGGCTCCCGGCTCTACAAACCTGGTCAGCAGTCCATAGGAATAATACTGGGGGCGTACTTCATAATCGGTCTTGATATGTGAGTAAGTGGAGTCGGCAATGTATGCCTTTTTCACATATTTCCATAACCCCAATTGTTGCATCTGTTGATAATTCGCATTTTTGCTGTAGTACTGGTCGATCAGGCTCCAGTAGCTCACCCCTGCTGCTCCTGCATTCAGGAAATTCAGCACAAGCCGTGTCATCAATACACCCCGGTCATAGCGGTCAATATCTCTCTGTCTGGAGGCACTGACACATTGATCAGATCCGAATTCCCCTACCAGGTGTTTCTTTCCGGCACCTGCAGCTATGTTGACGTTCTCTTTCTCCCAATCGAATATTTCACTGTTGGGCGTATCGTAACCAAAGATATAAGTATGGGAGTTAAAGATATCGGCAATCCCCGGCAGATGCTCTGCACAATCCTTCAGGTAGAACGTGCGGGTATCAGTATTATCCGACAGGTTAAAACGAACCTTCTCTCTTAATTTATCCTTTTTGAACCGGGCATCCAGTATTTCTACCATTTCGATGTATTGGTCAGATGTAAGCAATGGGCCACCGTCTGGTTCGTTCATGGGTGTTATTTCATTGACGCAGCTGTATCCTCTCTCTTCAATGAGATACCTGATCAACATGGAGAAATTCTCTGCCCATTCATCGTAATCGACCGGTCCGGTGATCCATCCCTCCTTGTCTGGGTCGGCCATAAAGCAGGTTTTCACATCCGCATAATCCGGATCAAGTAAAGAAACATAGACGGGGCACCCCCACAATACAATACAGACATCCATCTTCTCTTCTTGTGCCAGATCAAGAACTTTGTATAGTGATTCCATCTCCTGGGAGTCGAAGGTGAATTTTCCAGGATCAGAGCTATGCGGGTCGCTGTTGTCATTAACCGGTTCATACCAGTGTGGCAAAACCATCACCCGGAACTTATCTATTTTCATCATTTTCACGCGATCCACTACGTAATGCCAGTCTGCGGCCGTGGAACCGTCACTGCGTGTCACGTTCTGAGAAAGAAAGTGGGGATCCAGTTCTACACCAATTGCCTCTAATTGTGTTCCAGTGGATTGGTTGACAAAAACATCTCTGTATTTATTGGTCTCAATCGTATCACAGGAGATAGCAGCACACAGCCACCAGAAGCAGATCAATCGGAGTATCATTATCAATCTTATTTGCCGGGTTGATAGGGTATAGGTTTGGCAAACTCACCTTTCATTTTTTGTGGCAATTGGTAGACATTCCCCTTGTGATCGCAGAAATATAGCCTTGACTCAGAAGGCTGTCGACCATGTCCGTCAGCCCAGAATGCATAAAAATCGGGATGCACCGGAATAGGTCTGCGTGCATAGGTATGATTGTATATACTCTTCTCTGTCAGCCTCTTCACTTTCTTCCATGTTTTACCTTGGTTCTTTGTCACCCACATTTCCATCTCGCCACCGGTGTTATAGGGTTGCGGTCCCATGGCGGTAGGGGCAATTATGACCCAGCGATTTCCCTTACCCATGTAGATGGATCCGGCATCATAGTTGTTTCCCGCGGGTGCCAGGTCGTTGATTACCCATTCTTTTCCACTCCACCATGCCGTATGCCACATTCTTGGTCCATGACCTGGTCCGGGAAGAGGCCCTTTACTGGTGATGTAGAGAATAATGGGGCGCCCTTTTTTGTCAAAATTCAGATCGGCAATATACACATTTCGTTCTTCCGAGTCGTAATCGTGTACCAATGCCTTGTTGGCAACTTCAGTAAGAGGCAACTCAATTGTTGCGCCATCGGCGGTGATCCAGGTTTTCCCAAAATCATCTGATTGCAGGTAGTAGAGGTTTGTGCGGTAATCCAGTCCGCCCCTTACTTTCCGGCTCGGGTGGTAGTTAAACGATGTTCCGATTCGTTTGCCCCGGTTGCCACTGGTTTGGTATTGGCCCTGGTGCAGCAAAGAGAGGTCTTTCCATTCCGACCACTCAACACCATCCTTGCTGGTCATCCAGCCGATCACACGACCGCCCACCTTCTCATAATGGGTAAAGAGTCCTGTAAAGCCCTCCTCTTCTGAGTAGTACATCTGCAGGTAGGAGAAGTTATCCATTGGCACTTTTTCCCCATTCACAATCTTTGTTGCCGATACTCTCACAAACTCGGAGATATCGTAGGGCAACCTGCTTTTGTGTATGAAAGAGGGACGTCCGGTTCCGTGTGAGGTAGAGAAGATCCAGATATAGCCCTCTTTGTCGATCTGTATCACCGGGTTGTCGTGAGCATCGTTTGTGGCTTTGTCGAGCACGATGGTAGGACGGGGTACCATACCTGTTTTATGGTCATAATAGGATACCATGTGTAGCAGGGTTTTACCTGTTTCATCGGTTCCGCCAT
>CAYNYC010000028.1:0-16267 GCA_964401415.1 uncultured Erysipelotrichaceae bacterium | reverse complement strand
TTGATCTGGGCTTGGATGTTTACCCCTTTATTCGCAAAACCAATTGAAGGTATAAAATAGGCCACTACTAATGCCACGCCAAGACTACAGACTATCGCCAACCATTTAAATCTACTTGACATTGCTATCTCCTCGATGTTCATCAGCAATATCATAAAAAGCATTATAATCAAGATTAAACATAAGTTTTACTGTCCCTGTTGGACCATTACGATGCTTAGAGATAATGATCTCTGTTTCTTTATTGGGATTAGAACTTTCATTTGCTACTTCATATTTTTGCTCATCTTCATTTTTATTACGATCATGATAATCTTCTCGATACAAGAAGATAACAATATCAGCATCTTGTTCCAAAGCCCCTGATTCACGCAAATCCGATAGTTTTGGTCTTTTATCAGTTCCTCTTTGTTCTACTAAACGAGAAAGTTGTGATAACGCGATAACAGGAACTTGCAATTCACGAGCTAAAGCCTTAAGACCACGAGAGATCTCTGATACTTCTTGTTGGCGATTTTCAAATCGACGATTACCACCGGTGATCAATTGAATATAGTCAATGATGATCGCTCCAAGGCCTTTTTCAACCTTTAATTTACGACACTTCGAAAAGATATCGGATACCCGAATCATCGCACTATCATCAATATAAATAGGCATCTCTTTTAGGATAGAAGCCGCTTCGATAACTTGATTCATTTCTTTATTATTCATATATCCAGTACGGATAAGTTGCCCTTTGATCTCACTTTTCGCTGATAACATTCTACTTACTAACTGCTCAGCACCCATTTCCAATGAAAATAAGGCTATGGGTAATTGATTTGCTTCCGCCATGTTCATTGCTAAATTAAGCGCAAAAGCGGTTTTACCAACTGAAGGACGCGCTGCTAAAATGATCAGGTCACTATTTTGAAAACCATTAGTCAAATAATCAAGATCACTAAAATTGGTTTTCATACCAACAACTAAACTATGATTATTACGCATCTCTTGAACATGTGCTATAACACTATTGACCACATCACGTGAACTTTTAAATTCCGTTGCTCTTCTGTTTCTGGTGATGGTCAGGATGCTACGTTCGGCATTATCCATAACTTCATCGAGATTGTGTTGAGATTGAAAACCTTCATCAGCTATCTGCTCGGCTGTGATGATCAAATTACGTAAATATGCTTTATCTTGGATAAGTTGGACATAATATTTGGTATTAGCGCTTGAGACAGCCGCATCCGCCAACTGCATCATATAATCCATACCACCAACGCGACTTAATTCTTGAAGGTCATTGAGTCTTGTGGATAAACCTGTTAGATCAACTGGTTTACCTTCTTCATAAAGACTCATGATAACTCCGTATATGCGTTGATTGGCTTCAGCAAAAAAATCCTCCTTGACCATTCCTTCTTCAAAAGCAGTCTTGATCGCTGAGGGATAGATCATCATCGTGCCTAACAAAGCCATTTCTGTTTCTATACTACTAGGTAGTCGACGGGTCATATTCCTACTCCTTATTTCGCGCTAATATTGATCTTTAATTCGCCGATCACATTCTTAAACAGATCAATCTTAATAATATGGGTTCCCATTTCACTAAAAGGCCCATTATCCATAAACTTCTTCTTTTCAATAACGATGTCATATTGTTTCTTTAATTCAGTTACGATCTGTTTACCAGAAATCGACCCGAATAACTTACCATCAGTTCCACCAGTTAAAGTAAATTGTAAAGTAATTGTCTTTAGTTTTTCAGCCAATTCTCTAGCTTGGGCTTCCTTTTCTTTTAATTCAGCCTTGTTTTGGTCTTTTTGTTCTTGTAAAACTTCTAAACTTTTATCAGAAGCCATTACTGCCAATTTATTACGGATTAAGAAATTACGTCCGTAACCATCTGATACAGTAACGATCTCCCCTTTTTTACCAACGTTTTTAACGTCAGTTAGTAATATTAGTTTCATTATTTATCTCCCTTTGTTGAAAATATTCTTTTAAGACCGTTCTTAGTTCTGCGTCTATTTCATCGACAGTACTACCAACTCTTTGTAAAGCCGCTGCGGTAAAATGTCCACCACCATGCATTTGTTCAACAATAACTTGGACATTGACATTACCAACACTACGCGCCGATACCGCTACAACATCATCATCGATCATCGCGATCACAAAGGCTGCTTCAACGCCTTGAAGAGACATTATATCATTAGCCGCTTGTGACATCAAAGACCTAGATAATACTTGATCACCTTTATAAGGAGCGATGATAACACCATTATCTACCTTTTCACAATATTTTAAAACACCTGTTTTTAATGAGAAATCCTCATAAGTATCTTTTAGTAATTCATCAGCTTCACCAGGATCAGCTCCTAACGCCTTTAATTGAGCAGCCGCCTCAAATGTCCTACTACCCGTTCTTACTTTAAAACGGTTCGTATCAATTAAAATACCAGTAAACATGATCGTTGCTTCTTCTTCAGAAACATTAACCTTTGATAATTGATAAGGGAATAATTCCGTCACTAGCTCACTAACACTTGAAGCTCCAGATTCAATATAGACCAAAAGGGGCATAAATGAAAAATCACTTTTACGACGATGATGATCAACAACGACGATCTTCTTCGCTCGATTGATTACCTCAGGAGCGTTTGTCTGTTGGATATCGTGATGATCCACCATGATCACAAGTGTATCCTCTTCTAAGATACTTAAGGCCTCAATTTCATTTATTAGATTTAATCTTTCATTTAAAGCTTCACTATATTTATTCAAAGCACCAGCAAGTTTAGCTTCAATGTCGCCATCTTGAAAGACAATAGATACCACTTTATTATAAGAGCTTACGATCCTACTCATCCCAATGGCCGCACCCATACAATCAAAGTCCATTTCCTTATGACCAACAATGATGACATTGTGTGATTGTTCGATCAATTCTTTTAATGTTTGTGCAATAACTCTTACTCTTACGCGACTCCGTTTTTCTTGAGCTTCATGGTTACCACCAATGTATTTCACATCTTCCCCAAACTTCTTGATCGCCACTTGATCACCACCACGACTTTGTGCTAGTTCCAACAGATTATTTAACATTTCATCTAACTGTTGGAAATCAGTTGTTCCTCTAGCAAAAGCCATAGACAATGTAATAGATATCGCATAATTATCTGATGTTCTTTGAATCTCTTGCATGATCGAGAAACGATCGTCCACTAATCTTTCAAATATCCCTTCGTTTAAAATGACCATATAACGATCATTCTTGATCCTTTTGATCAACATGCCATTAGCTTTTGACCAGTCAATGATTGGCTGTTTGATCTCACTATCAATGATTGAAATATTCATTTCTTCCTGATATTGAGTAGCTTCATCATAGTTATCTAAATGGATCAAACCAACAACGATCTTTTCATTTTCGTAACTTGTCTTGATTTTAAACTGTTCCGTAATATCTTTAAAAAACAACAATTGTGAATTTGTCTTTCTTTCAATCTCATAAAACGTTTCTTCATATTCTTTAATGATCAATTCCTCGTCACCTTGAAAGATCATATTGATCTCAGGAATCCACTTAGTGATCTTTTCCCCAATATAATTAATATTACGCTCTATGAAAAAATCACTCATCCAAGTAATACGGAATTCATCATCATAGACTAACATCCCTATTTCTCCATATGCTAGAGCTTCTTTAGCATCACTACCTAAGATCTTAGCGATATCAACTAATCGCTCCTGTCGTTCTTTTTGATGCATATAGATCAATAAACCTAAAAAGATAATATCGATCAAAAAGATCAAGATAGCGATAAAGACAACATTTAAACCAAAAGTGATCGCTCCAATGATAAGACCAACCAATTCTAAGATTGATGTCAATACTACATACAGTTTAAATTTATCAAATTTATTTAGTGCCATTTTTTAACCATCCGATCATTAGTTTACGATAATCCGTAAAGATGTCTATAATGCCGATTATCATTAAGACGATGAAGACCACTTGTGGTATAACAAGCAATAAGGCCATTACAATCAATAAAAGATATATTTTACGATTTACTCTACTAAAGAGTATTATAACAATTAATCCGAAAATACAAAAGAGTAGTTGAGCGATATAGCCCAATGTGATAAGTGTTTCATCAATGATAACAGGAAAAGCTAATTGATAAGCCATTATTTGGGTGATGATAAGTCCAATGAAAATATAACCATATAGCTTTGGTAGTCTTATATCCTCTAAGTTTCTTAACTGATCAACCTTAATATTAATACGCGGAAGGATAAAATGTGCCAAAATATGCACAATTAATGATTCCATGATAGCTGTCATCAAGATCATACCGGCAATGACAATACGAATCATGTCCGCACTTATCCACATGGGACCGTTAAATCCTTCAATATAGTTGATGATCATATTAACTTCCGCTAAGACATCATAGCCAAAAAATTGGGCGAAGACGACCATACTCAATAAATTAGTAATCGTTGTTAAGATGATCGTATTTCTTAATAACCAGAAATTCTTCTTATTTTGATAGACACCACTGCCATAGACCATACCAGTCACACCGGTCATTGCCACAAAGATACTAGAACTTGGTAAAGCAAACATGATTGATATAAAAATAATCGCCACATAAGGCAATAGTGACGCTTTTAACCCATATTTACTACTATATACCAACAGTGGTAGAGGCATTAACCATGATAGATACTGCTCAAAAAAACCAAGACCCATACGATTGATGATCATGATCATACCAACGATAGCTGTAATGATAGCTCCATCAGTGAGCTTTCTGATTTGTTTATTCAATTAAAAACCTACCTTTGATCTACGACTTTACTCTAGCACAATTTTAAAATTGGTTATACATTTATATAGTTGCTAGAGTATAAAAAAACCTCGTGAGAGGTTAATTAATCAGCTACGTAAGGTAATAAAGCCATTTGGCGAGCACGTTTGATAGCTGTTGCCAACATTCTTTGATATTTGGCTGCCGTACCAGTAACTCTTCTGGGAATTATCTTACCATTACTTGAGATGAATCTTTTCAATAGTTCAACATCCTTGTAATCGATTGTTTTGATATTATTTTTGGTGAAGTAACATACTTTTTTACGTCCAACACGTTGTTTTCTAAATGCCATAATATTCTCCTTTCATATTTAGAATGGTAGATCGTCACTTGATATATCAAGGACAGGACCAGATGAATAATCCTCTACATTCCCATTATCATCAGGAAAATAACCACTATTGTTGTTATCTTGCCTATAACCACTTTCTGTAAAACCACCTGTCGCTTCACGGCTTTGAGCTACAGCTTTGCTTTCTAACAATTGGACATTGTCACAAACCACTTCTGTTACATAAACCCTTTTACCATTAGCATCATCATAGTTTCTTGTTTGAATACGTCCTTCTGTACCAACTAAAGCTCCTTTACGGGCATATTGATTCATAAAGTCCGCTGTCTTGTTCCAAGCAACACAATTGATAAAATCGGTCGTTTGATCTTGTGTTTGAAATCTTCTGTTCACAGCCAAAGTAAAAGAAACAACTGATGTTTGTGACTGTGTTTTTCTTAATACTGGATCTTTGGTCAGTCTTCCGACTAAAACAACACGATTGATCATTTATGTCCTCCTTATTACTCTTCGATATTAACGATCATGAAACGAACGATATTACTGTTGATATGCATTAAACGATCAAATTCATTTAAAGCATCATTACCAGCAGTAAACTTAGTTACTACATAGTAACCTTTTTTCATGTCATCAATTTCATAAGCCAACTCTTTAACGCCCCACTCATCGACATTATCAATAGTGCCGCCATTATTTGTGATAATCGCGTGCATACTGTTGATCAATTCTTGACGTGTTTCGTCTTGAAGATCGGCTTTGATGATGTACATAACTTCGTACTTTCTCATACTAGCACCTCCTTATGGACTATTGGCCTTTTCAGGCAAGGAGTAAATATTAAAAACTCGATATCTACTCGTGACATACATTATAACTAAATTTATCAGTATTGTAAATGATTAAGACACTAGACTTGTGAATTCAAATAGACTTCTTTCGCTATAGCTGTCCACTTCTTGATAAAGTCTGTTTTCGCATTAGTATAACCATCACGATCATGTTTAAAGCGAGACTCAAGTTCTTTTTTAAGTAAACCGTATTGCTCAGCCACATCTTTGTTTTCTCTTAAGTATCGACAAAAATAAAGTTCATCATGATCACCAAGATAGCGAACATGTAAATGAAATACTTCATCCGCAAAGCCCTTTAATGTGTAACCCTTCATAAACATCATGTGGGGTTTAGGATTGGTAGGTTGTTCACTATAGATATAACCCAATTCTTCAATCTGTTTGATAAAAGCGAGTTCTTCTTGCTTATTTAACTCTGTGATCTGCAGTAAGATATCCACTGTTGGCTTAGCTAATAACCCTTTTACTGAAGTACTACCAATATGATCAATGCGAATAACTCGATCCTTATCCAATTTAGTTAAGATCAGCTGTTTTTGTTTCTCATACATTATTGGCCATTTTGGATCATATTCCTGAAGGATGATTGGAAATAGTTGCCATAATTCTTCATTACTCATCCCTTTTAATTCATTATTACTCATTAAGTATTCCTCTGTCTCTTAATTCCCACAGAATTTTTTCTTCACATCTTTTAAAACGATTCACAACTGGCAGTGCAAAGTGTCCACCTAAGATCATCTTTTTTAAATAGTGATAATCAACCCATTTATAATCGATCGTTTCACCTGGCTGTAGTTTGATCGTTTGTTGATCTTTATCAACGATCGTTAAGAATGTATCTTCAAAGGTTGCTCGACCTTTTTCTTCGTTGATCAAGATAAGGTCACTTGTATTGATCTTAACCCCTGTTTCCTCATGTAATTCCCGAACTGCACCCTCTTCACGGGTTTCTCCACTTAAGACTGATCCACCAGTATTTTCCCAGAATTGACCCCATGGTTTTTCTGGACTTCTTTTAGTGATTAAAAAAAGACCATCTTTACTGACTGTCCAAATAAAGACAACTAAGTGATACGTATCATAAGGCATTTGTTGACCCCGAACATGTTTCACTAATAACGGATGACGATCTTCATCCACAAGATCCCATAATTCTTTCAAGATATCACTCCGTTTCCTTTTCTATTATAACTGTAAAAAGGCTAAAGTTGTTAAAGAAATTAGTGATAGCGGTATGTGTCTCATTGTTTATAGATCTAAATTTTGGTATAATTTTGACGGTTGTGGAGGGTATTTACATGAGTAATAAAATTAATGAGCATAATAGGCCAATCTTCCCTAAAAGAGCGGTCATAACCGCAGGAATGCCTTATGGAAATAAAGCTTTGCACTTTGGTCATATCGGTGGTGTTTTTGTCCCAGCAGACATCTACGCTCGCTTTTTACGTGATCGCATTGGTAAAGACAATGTAATCTTTGTTTCAGGCACTGATTGTTATGGATCACCCATCGCTGAGGGCTATCGTGTCCTTTGTGATAGTGGGGAATTCAGTGGTACGATCGAAGATTATGTTAAAGTAAATCATCTCTTACAAAAAGAGATGCTTGATAAATATGAGATTGCCATCGATCTTTTCGGAGCTTCAGGACTAACTCCCAGCAAAGAGATTCATCAAGAAGTAACTAATAAATTTATCACTAAACTTTATGAAAACGGTTGGTTAGACAAATTAACGACTTCACAGTTTTATGACGAACAAGCTGGTTGTTTCTTAAATGGCCGTCAGGTTGTCGGTAAATGTCCCATCGAGGGTTGTTCATCTGATAAAGCTTACGCTGATGAGTGTGAACTTGGTCATCAATACATGCCCGAAGATCTTATCAATCCTAAGAGTACTTTAAGTGGTGAAACACCTATCATGCAAAGAGTTGATAACTGGTATTTTCGTTTAACAAGCTTTAATGAACTACTTAATGAATACGTTGATCATATTAGTGATAAAGCTAATGTTCGTCCTTTGATCCCTATCACAATGAGAGAATCCTTATCAAAACCGATTATCTATGTTCGTAAAGAAGGTTTAGAAACCTACTTTAATATCAAAGATCAACTACCAGCTCATACTGCTGATACAGATAATGTCAAAAACTCTTTTACCGTTACCTTTGATAACTTACCAGATCGGGAAGTTGCTTGTGAGATCTTAACCGCTAATCAAATCCGTTATCGTACCGGTAAAACGCTTGTTCCCCTTAGATTAACTGGTAATATCGAATGGGGTGTAAAAGCACCAGAACTTGAAGATGTCAAAGATTTAACTGTTTGGGTATGGCCGGAGTCTTTATGGGCACCTATTTCCTTTACGATCGCTTATTTAAAACAACAGGGTCTTGACCCTGAATTATGGCGTGATTGGTGGTGTAGTCAAGATAGTGAAGTCTTCCAGTTTATTGGTCAAGATAATATCTACTTTTATGGTGTAGCCCAAATGGCCATGTTTATGGCAACTCAGGGTAAAACTGAACTATCGATCATTCCATCTAATGGACAATTAACCTTAACTACATTAGTTGCTAATCATCACATTCTATTCTTAGATAAAAAAGCTAGTAGTAGTGGCTCTATCAAACCACCAATGGCTAAAGATCTATTAGACTATTATACAGCTGAACAGTTAAGGGCTCATTTCTTAGGTTTAGCTCTTGATCAAAAAAGTGTTAGTTTCCAACCAAAGCCATTGAATCCCAACGCAAATCAAAATGAACAAGATCCAGTCTTAAAAGAAGGTAATTTGTTTACTAATGTCCTAAATCGTTTAGTTAGATCTTGTTTCTATACCTCACAAAAGTATTATGATGGTTTATTACCCTTTGGCGTAGTCGATGAAGATATCCTTAATCAAGCCAAAGAGACGATCTTAGCTTATGAATTAGCGATGTATAAAACAGATCTTCATAATATCTCTAACATCTTAGATACCTATATCAGACAAGCTAATAAATATTGGGTTAAAAACATCACCCAAGCTGATAAAGAAGATAATGATGTCATGCGTAAACAAGTATTGATCAACGCTTTCCACATGGTAAGAGTTGCTTGTGTACTATCACATCCAATCGCTCCTGTTGGGACCGAAATGGTCTTAGATTATCTTAACCTAGCTCCAACGTTTTGGAGTTGGGACAGTATCTTTGCGGATGTCTATCAATTTAGTGATAACCCTCAAGCTCACAAGCTTAAATTCTTAGAACCAAAGATCGACTTCTTTGAGAAACATCCAAGTCAATTCATATAAAGGACGGTATCACATGAACTATGAAACATTAGCCGAATTACTATACCCCAATATTACTAAAACACCAGCTGATTACGATCAGATCTATCCTGATAGAGGCCTTGGACCAAAGGCGGAAGTTTTACGTATCGCTCCCAGTCCTACCGGTTTTATTCACTTAGGTAATCTTTACGGTGCCTTAGCGGATGAAAGGATAGCTCATCAAAGTAACGGTGTCTTTTTCTTAAGAATCGAAGATACAGATAATAAACGTTTAGTTAAAGGAGCCGTGGAAACGATCATCTCTACCTTTGATTATTTTCAGATTGATTTTGATGAAGGCGCAGAAGTAATAAAACATAATGGTAATCATTATGGTCCATACTACCAACGTCAAAGAACCGAAATTTATCAAACTTACGCAAAAGATTTAGTTAAAAAAGGTTTGGCTTACCCTTGTTTTTGTGATGAAGCCCAACTAAAACAACAACGAGAAACGCAACTAGCAGCTAAGCTTACCACCGGTTATTATGGCCAATGGGCTGTATGTCGTAACCTTAGTTTTGATGATATCAAAGCTAACCTACAAGCACATAAACCCTTTGTGATCAGATTAAGATCACATGGTGATCCAATGATCAAGCATAGCTTTCATGATGAGATCAAAGGTGATATCACCGTTAGTGAAAATGATCTTGATGTTATCTTACTAAAAGCCGACGGTGTACCAACATACCATTTTGCCCACGCCGTTGATGATCACTTAATGCATACAACTATCGTATTACGTGGTGAAGAATGGTTAGGCACTTTACCAATCCATCTTGAATTATTCAAAGCATTAGAGCTACCGCTTCCGCGCTATGCTCATACATCACAATTAATGAAGATGGATAATGGCATTAAACGGAAATTATCCAAGCGTAAAGATCCTGAACTATCATTGGATTATTATCGTCAGTTAGGCTATCACCCTTATGCGGTCAAGATTTATCTGATGACTTTATTAAACTGGAATTTTGAAGAATGGTTTATTAAAAATCCTGACGCTGATATAACTGAGTTTAAATTCTCAGTCAATAAAATGGGACAATCAGGAGCTTTATTTGATCTTGATAAACTAAATAATATCAGTAAGACTTATCTATCAAAGAAATCCCCTGAGGAAATCTTAGAATTCTTAAAAGCCTATGTCGCTGAGAATAAGCCTGACCTTTCTACCATCTATTTCCATGATGAATCATATTTATTAAAGATCTTAAATCTTGGTATGGGTACAAGCTTAAAGAAACGTCGTAAAGATTATATCAATGCTTCACAGATCATTGATAGTATTACTTACTATTATGATGAATTATATCAACCAGTATATGAATTCTGTTTTGACAATGAATTAAGCGCTAAGATCATTACTGCCTTTAAAGCTACCTATGATATAAATGATGATAATAACCAGTGGTTTAATAAGCTTAAAGACTTTGCTGGTGAGCTTGGGATTGCGGCGGAGATGAGTGATTATAAAGCCGAACCTGATCGTTATATTGGTAACATCAGCGAACTTGCGGAAGTATTAAGAGTCGCGACTACAGGACACAAAAACACTCCTGATCTATGGTCTATCATGCAGATCATGGGTTATCAAAAGGTAATAAGTAGATTAGATAAAGCCCTTGGATATCTAAAGGGTAGTGTGTAATGCGCTACCCTTTATTTCTTCAACCTAACGCAACGATCGGACTTGTAGCTCCATCATTTGGTATTAGTGGTGAGCCATATACTACTAAGTTTTTAAATGGGAAGAAAAAGCTCACAGAGTTAGGTTATCGCTTTAAAGAAACGGATAATCTATATACATTAGTTAAAGCTCGTAGTGACACTGCCCAAAATAGAGCTCAAGCCTTTATGAATACATATCTTGATGATGAAGTTGATATCATCTTTAGTGTAGCCGGTGGCGAACTAATGTGTGAGATTTTACCTTATCTTGATTTTGATGCTATATCCATTGCTAAACCCAAGTTTTTTGTTGGCTACTCAGACAATACTAATCTAACTTTCTTACTAACATTACTATGTGATGTCGCAACGATCTACGGTCCTCACTTAACTGAGTTTGGGATGCAAGAGTGGGACCAATCATTAATTGAAAGCTATCAAGTTATAACGGGTCAACGATTAACGCAAAACAGCTACGACTATTACCAAGTTGATGATAAGACCGTTAATGAAGGTAATTATCTTGGCGCTTTTAATAAAACAGAACCTGTCATCTATAAAACCCTTAACGATCAAGATGTGACGATTTCAGGGCGCTTAATTGGCGGATGTCTTGATGTCTTAATGTTTTTCTGTGGCACCCATTATGATAAAGTTGCCCAGTTTAAAAAAAGATACCAACAAGATGGTATCATTTGGTACTTAGAAGCCTGTGATCTAAATCCCATTACTTTAACTAGGGCACTACTACAATTAAAGACCATTGGTTGGTTTGATAATTGTAATGGTATTATATTTGGTCGTCCCTATCATGATAAAGAAGTCATCTTCGATATTAGTTTTATTGATGCAGTCAAAGACACTTTAGCTGAGCTTAACATCCCGATTATCACTGATATGGACTTTGGTCATCTACCTCCTTGTTTTACGATCATAAACGGAAGTTACGCAACGATCAGTACCCATGATCAAAAAGGTAGTATCACTTATCAACTTAAGTAATAATAAGATATATAAAGGAGGACTATATGGAAGAGCTACAATATCGCTATGACACACAATTATTAATAGAGGGTACTGACCTTAATGAAGATGACATCATCAGGTACTTTGAAGATAACTTCAAAGGTGATTGTTTATTAGCTGTCGGTGATGAAACAATGATCAAAGTTCACTATCATACTAATGAACCCTGGACTGTTTTAGAGTACTGCTCAACCTTAGGCTCAATCTTTGATATCGTCATTGAAGACATGCAGCGACAAGCACAAGGCTTAAAGGGTTAAACAAAAGGAAGTCATCGGTTGATGACTTCCTTTTATCTTACTTCATGTATAAACCGATCATCATCAAATCTTCATCAAATGATAGCGTATAGATCAAAGTATCTTCAGCATAGATTGCTTCTAAGATGACTGTCACATACTCTTCTTTAGTAACGGAATCTTCTTGGCTTTCAATCGCCGTATTTCTGATCTTATCAAATTCACCAGCCGCGACTATTTGATCATCCCAAGCTGTCACAAGTTGATCAGCGGTGATCTGTGATCGTAGGTCTTCTCTTAATAAAACAATGACATCTTCATATTGACGAGTATTGATCACATCAACTACTTCTTTGCCTTTATCAAGTACTTCCTGTTCATCAAACTTATCGGATAACTTATTACCGGAACAACCAAACAAAAGACTCATCACTAAAATAACGATTAGTACTCTAAGATATTTCTTCATAATTATTCCTCCATTTCCCTTTGAATCTATTTATATAAATAAACGCCAGTACCGCAAACAACAATAAACCAATCTCAATGATCACAATATCAATACCAATAAGCTGTGTTAAGACCACCCCTGTGTCCAATAAGAAGTGGGTCAATATCGCTAAAAGAAGATAGATAGGACGTTTCTCTTTGATCGTAAACATGACCATGATGCTCCATAAAACGTGGAATGTCATGGCGCTTAACCGCTCAGCTCCCGCCAAAAGCATCATAAAAGGTTGACCACTTATTCCCTTATAATATATTAAGATCAATAAGGTATTGATACCAACCATTAAGATAGCTTCAACACCACCATGACCTAATCCAAAGAATAAGGCATTCTTAAATGATTTTTTCTTCTTCATGAGCAACGACATCACAAAGTAGCGACCAAGCTCTTCAAATAACGCTGCGCTTAACCCTAAGAAGACCGCATGTAATATCGGATACTCATAGACTAATTTAAAATACCAAGTTAAGTTAGGTAGATACAGTTGCAGTAACGGTATTCTTGTTAGTACCTGAAAGACTACAAAGGTTAATACCCCACAACCAAAAGCTAGTAGATATTTACGATTATTAACGATCAAATAACCTAGCACACCAAATGGGATGATAAAGGTAATGATCAGGGTAGAGATTGTTGCTAATAGTTCCATAATTACTCCTGTTTAGATTATATCACAACAATAATACCCCTTTAATCAAGAATTTGCTATGATGATTAAGGAGGCTTTATGCGCATAAGATCAGAAGTTACTAATGAACTAGTCATTAAGAAATCCCGTTTTATCTGTTACCTACAAAGAGTAGATAATGAACAACAGGCTAAAGACTATATTAAAAAGATCAAAAAATTACATCCTAAGGCTAATCATCATTGCCAAGCTTTTATCATTGATCATGATCTTCAAAGAAGTAATGATGATCATGAGCCCTCCGGTACTGCAGGTATCCCGATGTTGGAAGTCTTAAGACATAGGGAAATGGATAAGATATGCGCAGTCGTTGTGCGCTATTTTGGTGGTATCTTATTAGGTGGTGGTGGACTGATCAAAGCCTATAGTCAAAGTGTTGTAGAAGCGCTTAATAAAGCTACCTTGTATCAATGTATAGAATATGATCGTTATCAGATCATCTTTGATTATCCCTTTATCGATCGTATCGATTATCTACTGAAGGATGAAACAATCGAAAAACGTGACTATCAAACACAAGTCACGTATCAATTCTTATGTAATAACGAGCAAATAATTAATCAATTATCAGAACTCACTAATGGAACGATTGTAATAGAAAAGCTAAACCAAACCGTTGTAGAAAATGTTGTAGATGGTTAACCAAGTAAAGATATTATAATATCATCAATGTTCTTATATGTTCCAATTGCATTAGCTATGGAACATATTTGAATTCCTAACTAAAAATGACATCTTCTTACGTTGATGTCATTTTCTGTTTGGTAATTTATTCAGGACTTTCAATAGGCGCTTCTTCTGGTTTTAAACGCCACATTTCGCTAAGAGCCATAAAGGGAATCTTATCAGAATTGATCTTAGCGTTATATCGTTGTTTCTTGATGTCATTTTCACATTCATTGTGTAAAACATCTTTATTCATCATATAACTCACATAGACTACTTTCTTCAATAGATACCAGTTAGTAATCTTATTATAAATATAATCAGCGCGATCAGTCATTCCTAATAATTCTTCTTTAGCATTATCACGCATCTGTGCTGCATAATTATAAGCACTATCTACTAATTCATGAATATCTTTGAAGTAATACGCATCAATCTCTCTTTGGATGGCACCAGCACGACTATTGGGCTCAAGAAACTTATTGATCTTTTCTTCGATCAACGGGATATTATCCATACTCATAGCGATTATGTCATTACGCGAATCTTCTAAGATAGCGTATTGTTCAGTTAAACAATAGTAATATCCCTTAGCTAGTAGATACTGACTATCTTCCCCAAAAATGATCGCTTTTTGTCCTTGTTCAGTTTCAAGATAAACAATATAAGGACAACGCATCGCTTTATCAGGAAGCTTACCGGCATCTTTATAACGAATTATCTGATTCGAGATCACTTCCTTGTTCATATTAAATCCTAAGCCAACGCAAATTCTAAATTCTGTACTAATCTTTAACAATGCTTGAAATAGATCTACATATTGAAAATCTTCTTTAATACTAAGATAATCTTCTAAGTAGCCGTTGAAAAAACAGTCTTCACTATTTTTCCTTTGATCTGGTATGGCGGCTAAATGATCAAATACTGCCAAGTGAATCACCTCATCTCATAATACCTTATGAATATATAATGACACAGAAAAAGCCTAAAAAAAAGAGAAACATCTTAATTTAGTAGTAAACTTGGTGAATTTAATCAATAATCGTATTATTATCTCTTATCATATTACTTGTATTTGGCTTGCTTGGTTTGTTCAATATCACACTACTTTGTGCTAAACTATAAACAATAAGAGGTCATTAGATGAATGATAAACCCCATTTGATCATTGCGGACACCCTAAAAAGAGAAGATATCTTTCGTGATCTTTTGCGTGAAAAAACAGGATTGATCGATGTTGAAGTCCTGCCTTTATCTGTTTATTTAGATGGTAATGATCACATTGATAAAACATTAGACACAATTCACTGTTATCACACTTTACAGTCTCATAAACACGATTACCATATCTTATCTAACGCTATGACTTATCCCTCCTTTACTGATGAAGTATTAAGCTTTATTTACAATATCAATGAATATGGAATTAGGATTGATGAGCTACCTAATGAGACAGCTATAGAAAAAGAGATTAAGACCGTTTGTCAATTGTTTTATGATCAACTACAAGATCATCAAAGTCAAAAAGACAAGATTGATAAATTATCAACCTGTGATAACATCTCTTTTTATCCAACCTATTTTAATAGTATTGCTCAAAAAGATAACTATGATCGCTTATGTCAAAAGGGTATGAAGGATTATCCACTTGCCCCAATCATACCCACTGATATCAAGCTATATCGAGCCTTAAATAAACGTCAAGAACTGGAAAGTGTTGCCCAATACTTGATCATGCAACACATACCCCTTAATGAAATCTGTATTGTATTAGCTAATCCAACTGATTATCATCCATGGCTTAAAGCTATCTTTGATCGATATCAAATACCCTTTACTACTACCATTACTGATGATGTTTTACCTTTGATTCAACGATATCAAAAATTGATCGAACTGATCATTGATCCTAGTTCTGATAGGTTGATCGATTGTTTAAATAACCGCTGTTTTAATGAATACTACCCCCAATTAGCGACTTACTTAAAACAATTCAACATTTCATTTAATGATTGTTTAGCTGAGCTAACTAATCTTAATAATCTTGATGATCAAATACTAGTAAGCGGTAGTGAATTGCACTACGCTAAAAATATTAAAGACTTAGCGATCAAGCAACATCA
>CAYNYC010000027.1:0-16348 GCA_964401415.1 uncultured Erysipelotrichaceae bacterium | reverse complement strand
ACGGTCATTGATCGTGATGGAAGTGATCTAGTATGTCGCATTGAAAATCCCGGTTTGATCAAAACCCGTAAGGGAGTCAATGTCCCTAATGTCCATATCTCGATGCCATTTATTTCAGCTAAAGATGACGCTGATCTACGCTTTGGTTGTGAAATGGATGTTGACTACATCGCTGCTTCATTTGTTAGAAACAGTGAAGATGTTTTGGCAATCAGAAAGATCATCAATGAAATGGGTAAGCCTAAGATTCATATTATGGCCAAGATTGAAAACCAAGAAGGATATGATAATCTAGATGAAATATTGGAAGTAGTTGATGGCATTATGGTAGCTCGTGGTGATCTTGGAGTCGAAGTTAGTACCCAATTTGTGCCTATCTATCAAAAGATGATGATCAAAAAAGCAAATGAACAGGGTATTCCAGTAGTGACAGCGACGCATATGCTAGAGTCAATGATGGGTAATCCCCGTCCTACCAGAGCAGAGGCGAGTGATGTTGCTAATGCGATCTTAGATGGTAGTGATGCAATCATGTTATCGGGTGAATCGGCTGCGGGTTTATATCCAATTGAAGCTGTTCAAACAATGGATACGATCGCTAAAGCGATTGAAAAGATCATTCCATATCGTGATAACTTAGATCATGCTAAAAAAACAAGTAGAAACACGGTCCAAGATGCGATCGGTATCTCAGTGAGTGACTCATCTTTAACCTTAGATAATGTTAAAGCGATCGTTGCTTTCACTCAAGGTGGAAGCACGGCCCGTCGCATATCTAAGTTTAGACCACCTGTACCTATTCTAGCTGTTACTTTTACAAAGAGTACACAGCGCAAACTAGCTGTGCATTGGGGTGTTGTACCAATCTTTAGCGATATTCAAAATGAAATGACTAATGATGATGAATTGGCTAGTATCATCGCTAAAAACTATGGTGTTAAAGTTGGTGAACAGGTTATTATTACAGCTGGTTATCCTACAGGTGAGGGTACAGCGAATATGATGAAGATCGTGGAGGTTAAGTAAAAATGATCAATCAAGAATTAATGAGAAAATATGCCAAATTGGCAGTTTGTGTTGGTGCTAATATCCAAGTTGGACAACCGTTATTGATAAATGCCCCAGTTGAATGTGCTGATTTTGTTAGATTATGTGTTGAAGAAGCTTATCAAGCAAAATCATCTTATGTATTAGTTGAATGGAATGATGAAGTTTCAACTAAATTAAGTTATGAGTATGCCTCAGTTGAAGTGTTGGAGAATATCCCTCAATATCGTATTGATTCACGTCAATATCTAATTGATAATAACTTTGCCTTATTAAGTATCTCAGCGCGGACTCCAGGTCTTTTAGCGGGTATTGATGCTGAGAAGATGCAAAGAGTACAAATGGCCGCTAGTAAAGCATTTAAGCCATTTATGAGCCATACAATGGGTAATCGTACCCAATGGACAGTTGTGTCGATTCCAACCGTTGGCTGGGCTAAGAAAGTCTTCCCTGATGTAGATGATCAAAAAGCTGTTGATCTATTGTGGGAGGCAATCCTAAAAGCCGTTCGGATCACGGAAGATAATGATCCAGTTAATGAATGGAAAAAACACAATGAAAAGATCCATCATTATACTAAAACACTTAATGAGCTTAATTTTAAATCATTACACTTTAAAAATAGTTTAGGAACCGATCTTGTTGTAGGCTTAGTCAAAGACCATGTATGGTCTGGTGGATGTGAGATATCAACGAAAGATGTTCTCTTTAATCCTAATATGCCTACTGAAGAATGTTTCAGTATGCCTGATAAATACAATGTAAATGGAGTCGTTTATGCCAGTAAGCCTTTAAATCACAATGGTAAACTGATCGAAAACTTCAACATCACCTTTAAAGATGGTAAAGCAGTAAGTTTCAGCGCTGAAAAAGAAGAAGCGGCATTAAAGAATTTGATCGAATTTGATGAGGGTAGTTGTTACTTGGGAGAAGTAGCTTTAATCTCATATGATTCACCTATCTCCTTAAGCAATATCTTATTCTATAACACCTTATTCGATGAGAATGCTTCATGTCACTTAGCTTTAGGTGCAGCTTACCCTATGAATGTTAAGGGTGGCACATCAATGAGTGAAGAACAACTAAAAGCAGCTGGAGCTAATACATCAATGGAACATAGTGACTTCATGTTTGGTACAGCTGATATGGAAATTGTTGGTACTACAACCGATGGTAAAGAGGTTGCTATCTTTAAAAAAGGTAATTTTGTGATCTAGACTTCCCTAAGGGAAGTCTTTTTTTGTTATAATGTTGAAGGGTGATAACATGCATTTACAAGTAGATGATCTATATAAATTACAAGATGAACTTGATCAAAGGATCTTTGATCTTCACGATACAACTCGCGCTAAGACAAAAAATGAGCGGATGCTAGCTCTATTGATCGAATTGGGTGAAATGATCAATGAAACAAAGTGTTTCAAGTTTTGGAGTGTTAAAGCACCCAGCACAAAAGATGTTATCTTAGAAGAATACGGTGATGGATTACACTTTTTATTATCACTGGGTATTGATCTTAGTGATCAAGAAATATCTAAGACAACTGATCCAATTGGTGATCTTTCATTGAGTGAATTAGCCCTTAATGCTTATCAATCGATTACGACGATGATAAATTTGTTTGATACTGAAACATTTAATCAAGCCTTTAATGCTTTTTTATGTTTAGGTGATAAGCTTGGTTATACAAGTGATGATATTCGTTTGTATTACTTTAAGAAAAATCAGATCAATCATCAACGCCAGGATACTAATTATTAAGGATCAGGTTGTTAAAAAAGACTTACGATAGTATAATTACAAAGAAAAGTTGAGGGATAAAATGAAGAAAGATAAAAGTGAAAAAAAGATCATCAAAGAACCATATGGTGAGATAGATCTAACGATGTTTAAAGAGTTTACTGAAGCTGATGGTATCTCTGGTTTTGAAAGAGAAGCGAGTCGCGTCATGAAGAAGTGGATGGAAGGTTATGTTGATGATATTCAATATGATAATCTTGGTTCGATCATTGGTGTTAAAAAAGGTAATGGCTCAGGTCGTAAATTAATGTTAGCTGGCCATATCGATGAGATTGGTTTTGTGATAAAAGAGATTGATGATAATGGCTTTATCAAAGTTAATACGATTGGTGGTTGGTGGGGTCATGTATTACCAGCCCAACCAGTAACGATCACAACCCGAGAAGGCAAGAAATATCATGGTGTATTTGGGGCAGCTGCTCCCCATGGTATGCCGGCTGATGCTCGCAATAAGGTCATGGAAATCAAGGACATGTTTATTGATATGGGTGTTAGTTCTAAAGAAGAACTTGAAGACTTAGGCATTCGTCTTGGTGATATGATCACTCCTCGTTCATCATTTGAAGTCATGAATAATCCTAATTTCTTAGTCGCTAAAGCATGGGATGATCGCATTGGTGCTTTGATCGCTGTTGATGTTATTCGTCGTTTAAAAGGAGTAGATCATGCCTTTGATATCTACGCTGCGGGAACGGTTCAAGAAGAGGTCGGGCTAAGAGGGGCTAAAACAGCCACTTATACAATTAACCCAGATCTAGCGATTGCGTTAGATGTAACGATCGCATCTGATTATCCAGGTGGTGAAAACCGAATTAAATGTGGAGTTGGTGTTACGGTTGAACTGTTTGATGCAAGTCATTTAGGACATCGTGGTTTGATCCAATACATTGAAGATATCTGTAAAGAGAAAAAGATTGACTTCCAACTTGAACAATTAAAGGGTGGCGGAACTGATTCTGGTGAGATCAATAAATCATTTGATGGTGTCATCAATGTCACGATGTCAATCCCGAGTCGTTATTGTCATTCTCATCATACGATCATTCATCGTAAAGACTATGTCGATACTGTTGATGTGATCACTGAGATATGTAAAAGATTAACAGAAGAAGAATTAGAGAAGATCAGATCTTATAATCGCTAACTGCTGAGCAATCAGCAGTTTTTATTTATATCACTTGGTAAGCATAGATTAATTTGTTATAATATGTATTAGTTTGAGAAGGTGAGCAGATGAAAAAAAGAGAGATTATTATATTAGCGATAGTAGTAGCTATTGATCTAATTAGTAAATATTACATACAATCGATCATGACTCTAGGTGATTCGACCATGATCATTAAAGATTTCTTCTACCTGACTTTTGTCCATAACTACGGTGCTGCTTGGGGAATGTTATCCGGTAAAATGGAATTATTCTTTGTGATCACGATCGTGGTATTAGTAGTGATCGGTTATATCTTATTTACGACTGATCGTAAGAAAACACTACTAAGAATCGCTTTAGTTGTTATTCTAGGTGGAACACTTGGTAACTTTTATGACCGAGTTGTCTTTGGTTATGTTAGAGATTTCCTGAATTTCTATCCATTAGGTTATGATTTCCCCGTCTTTAATGTGGCGGATTCAGCTTTAACGATTGGTTATGTATTATTAGCTTGGTATTTATTAAGACATTCGGAGGAACTTGAATGATCGATTTTGAGATAGTTGTCAATGATGAACAAAATAAAAACAGGATCGATAAACTCCTTGCTGAAAATATGGATCTATCACGATCACGTATTCAACAGTTGATCAATGAAGGTTATGTTTTGGTCAATGATGCAGAAACAAAGAGTAATTATAAAGTACATATCAATGATGTTATCACTTGTGAGATACCAGATGAAAAACCATTGGATATCGTACCAATAGAGATGAATCTTGATGTTGTCTATGAAGATTCAGACGTCATCGTGGTCAATAAACCGCGAGGTTTAGTTGTCCATCCTGCTGAAACATATCGTGAACCAACATTAGTAAATGGCCTTTTAGCGCATTGCCAAGACCTATCAGGTATCAATGGGATAACAAGACCGGGTATCGTACATCGTATTGATAAGGATACTACGGGTTTACTGATCGTGGCTAAAAATGATAAAGCTCATGAGTCTTTAGTGCTTCAACTGCAGAATAAGACCGTATATCGCGAGTACTATGCTTTAGTGCATGGGGTAATTCCGCATGATGTAGGCACGATTGATGCGCCGATTGGACGTGATAAGATCGATCGTTTAAAGATGTCCGTAACGGATGTGAATGGGCGTAATGCGATCACTCATTTTCAAGTTGAAGAACGTTTCGCTGAATATACTTTAGTCTTGTGTCGCTTAGAAACAGGCAGAACCCATCAAATAAGAGTACATATGCAATATATTGGTTTTCCTATTGTGGGTGATCCAAAATATGGACGACGTAAATCATTACCTGTCGCTGGACAATTATTGCACGCTCATCGGTTAACTTTTATCCATCCGATCAGTGGTAAAGAGATTAGTGTCTCTTGCCCAATACCTGAGGATTTCCAACAGATTTTAACTGAGTTAAGGAGTAATCTTATATGAAACAAGAAGAAGTTTGGGCTCTTCAGTTAGTCTACATGTTTTTAGATAAATATGAATATCGCTTGATCAATGTCGGTCCTGATACTAATAAAAGTGAACTATGGATGGCTAACCCCAAGGGTGAGTATCCCGTTGTAAGAGTATCGACACTTCAAACATCAGCGAATTATTTTGATAATGATCGTTTAGTACAAACTAAACAAGCCATTATGGGTTTAGTTAATACATCAGGTAAAATGCTTAGTATTCATGTATCACAAGAGCCTACCGAACAAACTGAAAAAGAGATCGTTGAGGTCTGTATTAGTGAAAACTATCTAAGTGATGAATCGATCGTTGAAGCATATCCACAGATTACCGAAATCATTAAGCCATTAGATGATCCTCAAAAAGAATTTGAAAAGATCACTAAGGCTATTAATCTTGTACAAGTTAAAGGATATCGTAAGAGTAAATCATGGGTCATGGGAGATCTTAAGACCCTCTATGTGATCATGGGTATCTGTATTGGTGTTTTTATCATCAGTAGTATGATAACGGATATTACTGGTAGTAAGGTTGTAACAGCGGTAACGATCGGTGCTTTATATAAAACGATCGTCTACGGTAATTATGAAATATGGCGCTTATTAACTGCTGGCTTTGTCCATGTTGATCTATTACATTTAATGGTCAATATGTATTCTTTCTATCATTTAGGACCTACGATCGAAAGATTATATGGAAAAAAGAATTTTGTGATTTCTTTGTTAGGTTCGATCATTGTTGGTTCAGCCTTTGCCTTAGTTGGTAGTTTCAACACGGTTACCGTTGGTATCAGTGGTGGTCTTTTTGGTCTTTTAGGAATGTTGTTTGTATACGCTTTTGAATCAAGTTCAATTCGTGATAAACGCGTCTTGAGTAGCTTTATTCAGATCTTTATCATTAATACTTTAGTGATCGCTTTCATTCCTAATATCAGTTGGTTAGGTCATGCTGGAGGCTTTTTAGCTGGAGTGATGTTTGGTCTGATCTTCAGTAAAAAACCATCTTGGGACAGCTTACGTAAAAACAGTATCATCGCTTTAATAATCTTGAGTGTTTCTTTAGGTTATATGGGCTTGATCGACCAACGTAAAAAACCAATTGATCCGGTATTAGATAGTAAAGTAATCGAGACTTACCGTCGCTTTAATATCGATTGGTATGCGGATCTTTTAGAAGAAAATATCATTAAGTATTATCAAACAGTGAGGTAAATATGAAAAGAGATAAAGTCTTAAGTTGGGATGAGTATTTCATGGGTTTAGCGCATCTTTCAGCGATGCGTTCAAAAGATCCAAGTACCCAAGTTGGTGCTTGTATCGTCAATCCTTACAATCGTGTTGTTGGTATTGGCTATAATGGCCTGCCTATGGGCTGTAATGATGATGAGTTCCCTTGGGAAAGAGAAGGTAGTACCCTTGAAACAAAGTATGTTTATGTTGTTCATGCGGAATTAAATGCGATCTTAAATAGTACGACGTCACTTCAAGGCTGTACGCTTTATGTTTCTCTATTTCCCTGTAATGAATGTGCTAAAGCGATCGTTCAAGCTGGTATTAAAAAGATTGTCTATGAATCTGATAAATACGCTGATACAGATATTGTTAAAGCTAGTAAACGCATCTTAAATGCGGCTGGTGTTAGTCTTTGTCAAATTGATCAAGCGATCAAAGTATCGGTTGAGAAAATAAAGCTTTAGAATAAAACAGTAATCATTTTAGTGATTACTGTTAATAGAAAGAAGGACTATTTAATGATCTTAGAAATTGTTACCCAAACAGCAGATGAAACAGCTTATGCTCATCAACTTGGCGCTGATCGTGTAGAGTTGGTAAGTGCGATTACCGAAGGCGCTTTGACACCAACTTATGGGTCAGTCAAGACCATCAAAGAAGATGTTAATGTACCAGCTTTTTGTATGATCAGACCTCATCCCTATCGTTTTATGTATAGTGAGTATGACATTAAGGAAATGCAAAATGATATCATTAATCAATTACCTTACGCTTCAGCTTTTGTATTAGGTTGTCTTGACGCAAATGATGAAATTGATGAGGTAACACTGCCTAAACTATTAAGTGTTGTTGGTGATACGCCAGTTACGTTTCATAAAGCGATCGATAAAACTCCAGATTTTAAGAAATCCGTATTGACCTTAGCGAAATATCCACAGGTAAAGAGGATCTTAACTAATTTTGGCTTAAAAAATCCTGCAGAGAATCTTGATAAGATAAAAGAATACTTAGCGTTTTGTACAAGTAATGGCTTAACCGTCACCTTTGCTGGTGGAGTTAATCTAAACTCATTACCACTTTTAAAACAAGCAGGAGTACAAGAAGTTCATATTAGCAGTGCTGCTCGTATTGATGGCTTAGCTAAAAATCAATTAGATCCAAATACGATCAAAGCGATGGCGGCTTGTAAATAAGGGACTATACCACATAACTAAAAACAGAAGATGATAGCATCTTCTGTTTTGTTGTTTTAAGCCATTATTAAGCTTTATTCTTCATTGAGTACTCTTGTTGTGTTTTTGAAATTCAGTTTAGCAACTAATTTTAACTTATCTTTACCAAACTTATTCACAAACGCCTTAGCGTTTTCATCCACGGCTTTACCTGCACCTTTAGGAAAGATCCATTCATAATGATCTTCCATGTTTTTAAGGGCTTGTAAAAAGCCATAACGAGCGATCATACTAGCACAAGCGACTGCTAGATACTTATCTTCCGCTTTGGTTTCAAAAGTAATACCATCAATGATCTGAGGTTCATCTTTAAGATATTGATAATAATTAGCTTCGGGTGTAAATTGATCAATAATGATCTTAGTTGGTAGTTGATACTTTTTAGTGAGATTGATATAAGCTTGATTGTGCATCTTAGCTTTGATGACATTAAGATTATTATGACCATAGATCTGATTGTATTTCTTATTATCAAGGATCAATAAGGAATAGTCTAAGGCTTTCATTAGTTTAGGCGCTATCTCAAGGATCTGTTGATCCATTAAGGCTTTTGAATCTCTGATCGCTAGCTTGTTTAATAAGGCCTCATCCTTTTTATGGACAATACAGGCACAAACACAAACTGGACCATAATAATCACCAGTACCAACTTCATCACTACCAGCGTGTTCACTCACGCTGTCTTTACTTGTAAAGACACTGGCGTAATAATCTGCTTGTTGGCCTTGAAAGACTGTTTTACCACTTTTATAGACCGAAATAACGCAATCTTGCATGCGGTAAAGATATTGTACATAGATCGATTTAACATTAGGATCTTGATATTCTTCATATAATTTTGTTAAGAGCTTTATTTGCTTATCATCTAGCTTTAATGTAATCACCGCCATGTTATCACCCACGCTAATAATAACACAGTCTGCTCACCATTTACATTTACGTGTTAATTTAATAGAATATAAAAGAAGAAGGGGGACATGGTATGTTTATTCCCACAGATTATGTATTGTACATCAATATCGCTTTAGTTGTCTTTTTACTGATTGCTATTGTAGTTGGTTATATAAAAGGACTTTTATTACAATTAATTCAAGCTTTAACGGTGATCGTGGCGATTGTCTTAGCTTGGTTATTATCACCAAGTCTTGGTAAAGCGATCAAGTTATGGCCGGCTGATCTAGCGCCTTTTCAAGATACGGTCTTAAGTAGTTTATTCTATGAAAAGATCAATGCCGTCCTTTGGTTTATCTTGGTCTTTTTGGGGGTTATCGTCTTGATGTTGTTACTAAGACCAATCATTAAATCAATTAGCAAGATACCAGTCATCAAACAGGTTAATAAGGTATTTGGTATTGGATTTTCGGTTGTTATTTATGGCTTGTATCTATTGATCTTTATTTATGCCCTTAATTCACCACTATTTCAAAATGGGGCTGAGATAATTGAACAGAGTTGGTTAAAACCAGCTAAAGAGATTGTCTCGACGACCTTTAGTTTTATTGAAAAACCGTTATTAGAAAGTGAGAAATTACAAAATTTGATTGCTAATCGTGAAAATCTCACCGAAGAGGATTTTGCATTTTTGACAGATTGGTTAACAACGCAGAATATAGATGAAAACACGATAATTGAATTTTTTCAACAGATAGGAAAATGAATGATAACATTAAAGTATTAGAATTAGATATTATTAAACAACAGATCGCTTCTTTTTCTACCTTTTCACTTGGTAGATTACACGTTGAAGCGCTTGTTCCATCATTTGATCGTTTAGTTGTAGAAAGAGAATTACAACGGGTAAAGGAAACCTTGGCGTTAGTCATTAAATATGGTTCTTTACCTTTTATTGGTTTATCAGATATCAATACCATCCTTCAAAAAGTCGTAAAGGATGGTATTTGTCAACCTAATGAATTACTAGAAGTTGCTTCTCACGCTTATTGTTGTGATGAATTAGTCAAGTTTATTAAAAGTGCTGAGGGTAATTATGAAGAGATTGATGATCTTATTCATTCATTAAGTTATTCTTTGGCTTTATCGAAAGAAATAGAGCGTTGTATCACCGTTAATGGTGAGGTAGCGGATAATGCTAGTACTAAGCTTAAAAGCTTACGTAAACAACTACAAGGCTGTGAGGCTGATTTACATAACGCCGTTGATCGTTATATCAAAACACACTCATCGCATTTAAGTGATTCGATCAGTACTCAACGTAATGATCGATTTGTTGTATTAGTAAAAAGTACTGACCGTAATATGATCAAAGGTTTTATTCATGGTGAAAGTGCTAGTGGTCAAACAGTCTATATGGAACCAGAGAGCTTACTTCATTTAAACAATCAACGATTAAGTTTAAATAATCAGATAAGTGATGAGATCATGAAGATCTTATTTGATCTTAGTCAAATGGTTAAAAAACAAGCTGATGCTTATCGTGCTAATCTAGTTACCTTAGCGATATTAGATAGTTATAACGCTAAAGCGCTTTGGGCTAAGTATCATGATGCCACAGTCGCCAAGATTGACGAACAGTTATTGATTAATAAGGCTCGTCATCCACTGATCGATCCTAAACAGGTTGTGGCCAATACCTATCAAATCATTCCACCAATCACTACCTTACTAATAACTGGACCAAATACCGGTGGTAAGACGGTTAGTCTTAAAACAATCGGCTTATTTGTGTTAATGACCTATTGTGGTATGCCTATTAGTTGTGAAGAAGCGATCATTCCGATGTTTGATGAAGTCTTTGTGGATATGGGTGATAACCAATCAATCGTTGAATCATTATCAACTTTCTCAGCTCATTTAAAGAAGCTTGCTTATATTTGTGATAAGGCTAGTAGTAAGTCACTGATCTTATTAGATGAATTGGGTGGTGGTACTGACCCCCTTGAAGGCGAATGCTTAGCGATCGCGGTTTTAGATTATCTTCGTCAGCTTGATGCGATGATCGTGGCTACAACCCATTACAATCGCCTCAAGACCTATGGTAAAAAACATCCAGATATCTTATTAGCTAGCGTTCAATTTGACGTTGAAAGATTACGTCCTACATATAAGTATATTGAAGGGCTGATTGGTCAATCCAACGCTTTAGATATTGCGGATAAATTTGGACTTAATTCTCAAATTATCAATAATGCTCGTAAGCTCAAAGACGCTGAAAGAACACAAGAAGATATCTTGATCGAAGAACTTGAAAAAACGATCATGATCAATCGCCAAAAAGAAGAAGAATTAAGTTTGATCATAGATGATCAAGCGCAAGTAAAGGTTAAACTTGAAAAAGAACTTGATTACTATCAAAACAACAAAGAAAAATTACTAGATCAGGCAAAGACGGAAGCTGATAAATATCTTGATCAAACAAAAGAAGAAGCCGATGAATTACTAAAACAAATGCGTTTAGTTAGTGAATCAGGCCAACTTCATGAGGGTATCGCTGTTAAGTATGATATTGATAAATTACGCCAAGATGATGATCTTTATGATCAAGAAAATGAAAGAGACTTTGTGGTTGGTGATTATGTCTCCATCAAAAATACTAACCAAAGAGGAAATATTGAAAGTATTGATCGTAAGAAAGCGATCATTAACGCTAACGGCTTAAAGATCAATGTTGCTTTGCTTGATTTAAAACTTAGTAAAGAAAAACCAAAGAAGAAGGAAAGAATTACGCATAAAGTATCACATGTTGAAAACCTTTCTTTTGAACTAAACTTGATTGGGATGCGGGTTGATGAGGCACTACCAATCCTTGATAAATATCTAGATGATTGTGTCTTGATGAAAGCGCCTTATATTCGGATAATCCATGGTTTTGGTACAGGAGCTCTACGAAAAGCGATCTGGGCTCATTTAAAGCATAATCGATTCATTGAAGAGATGCATTTAGGTGGCCAACAAGAAGGTGGCAGTGGAGCGACGATCATTACCTTAAAGAGGAAGAAATGAATAGACAAGAATTAGATGCTAAACTTAAAGCACTACCTGATAATCCTGGTTGTTATCTGATGAAGGATGAAGACAATCAGATTATCTATGTTGGTAAGGCTAAAAGTTTAAAAAATAGAGTCAAACAGTACTTTACTGGGGCTCATGATCATAAGACAACGAAACTGGTAAGAAACATCAGTGATTTTGATTATGTTTTGACTAATACCGAAAAAGAGGCCTTATTGTTAGAGATCAATATGATCAAACAATACTCTCCAAAGTTTAATCTAATGTTTATGGATGATAAAAGTTATCCTTATATCAAATTGACCAATGAAGAATATCCGATGCTAAGGCTTGTTAGAGAGAAGAAAAGGGACAAACGCTCACTGTATTTTGGTCCATATCCTGATGCGGCAGCGGCAAGGCAAATGATCACCTTATTGAATCAATTATATCCTTTACGTAAGTGTCATAAATTACCCAAGAAGGCCTGTTTATATTACTATCTTAATGAGTGTTTAGCTCCCTGTGAGTTTAAGATTGAAGAAGATGTGTATGAAAATATCCGTAATCAGGTTATTAGAGTACTAAAGGGTGATACTAAAGCGTTATTAAGTGATCTAAATAAACAAATGATGGCAGCTAGTGATAAATTACAGTATGAAAAAGCGCAGGAGTATCATCAACTGATCAAATCAGTCAATCATATTACTGATAAGCAACAAGTACAGATCAATGACAATATCGATCAGGATGTATGGCATTATTTCACTGATAAAGGCTATATCTGTATTCAACAGATGTTGATCAGAAATGGTAAGTTATTACGAAAACTAGCGGTCTTAAATGAATTATATGAAGATGAAACTGAGGCATTTGTGTCATATATCGCGCAGTATTATCGTGAAAATCAGTTAGTAAAAGAAGTAATCGTTCCAAGAAATATTGATACTGATTTATTTGATGATAACTTAGCAGCGCGGCTTATAACGCCGATTCAAGGGCGTAGAGCAGGGTTACTAAAGATGGCTTATGATAACGCTCAAGAGTACTTAAATCGTAAATTCAGCGTGATCAACACGCTTGATGAACAAAATTATCTAGCTCAAAAAGACCTTAATAAATTATTAGATGCCAAGATTGAACGCATTGAAGTATTTGATAATTCCCATATCTCAGGGAGTAATGCGGTAGCGGGAATGGTTGTCTTTGTGAATGGTAAACCAAGTAAAAAGGATTATCGTAAGTTTCAATTACATCAAGCTAATGATGATATCGCCTCCATGAAAGAAGTTATCTATCGTCGTTATTTCCGTTTACTAAAAGAACAATTAGCGATGCCTGATCTGATCATGATCGATGGTGGTCATAACCAAGTTAAAGCTGCTAAAGAGATCATTGATTCTTTATATCTAAGTATTCCGATATTAGGAATGGTCAAAGATAGTAAACACAATACCGCAGGACTTATCACAATCGATGGATCATCATGTGATGTATTAAAAGATTCAGCTTTGTTTTTTATGATCAACCGTATTCAAGATGAGGTCCATCGCTTTGCGATAACCTATCATAAGAGTAAACGATTAAAGGCGCAAACAAGATCAGTATTGGATGATGTTAGAGGTATTGGTCTTAAACGCAAAGAAAAACTCTTAAAGCATTTTGGTAGTTTTGAAAAGCTTAAACAAGCTAGCTTGCCACAACTTATGGAAGTTATCCCAAATGAGATAGCTCAACTTGTCTTTAATACCCTTCATCAAGATGATAATTGATAGTTGGTGTTTACAATTATCAAGCGATAAACTAGAATAAATAGGTATAGTTAAGAGGTAAAACAATGACAGTAAAAAGATTTATCTTTATCATGATCATCATGGCAATTGCCATGGGTAGTTATTTGTTTATGAACAAAGACTATGATCCTCTAGCTCGTTATCAATACCAGTTGAGTAGTGATCAACACGCTTTGATCGTGGACAATTTGTCTTTAAAAGAGATTGAGTATTTGATTGAATATGCGATCGCTCCTGAGCAATATATTGATTATGTTGGACTACCGGGTTTTAATCTTTATCTTATCGATCAATACAATAAGATGCATGAAATGTATGGTTGGGCTGAATCAAAAGAGGAGATAATGAGACTGGTCAATTGTACTGTTAATCTGTATGATGATGAATCACTAAAAGAAGTGATTGATAGTTATTATATATATGAGATTATTCAATACCATGAAGCAGGTTATACGGAACTATTAGCACCAGGCGTCAATCAAATTGATTTCATGATTCCCTCAGCTAAAAGCATTGGTTTTTATACACCAAAAGATCTAGTAGTGATCGATCCTGATCATACCGTTGATAATGAAGAAATCATGATCAGATTAGAAGCTAATGAGGCTCTTAATGCTTTATATGGGCAACTAAAACAAGATGATCGCTCTTATCGAGATCTTAAAGTAGCTTCAGGTTTTATATCAGCCCAAGCACTCCAAGAACTTTATAACAGTGATCAAAATGATAGATACATGTTTGGTCATAGTGAATATCAATTAGGCTTGGTCGTTAGTTTTATTATCCAAGACGATGAAATGAGTAATTTCACTGAGCATAGTCTTGGTATGTGGCTTAAAGAAAACGCTTATCGCTTCGGTTTTATTCAAACAGATCAAGATAATCATTATCGTTATGTGTCAGTTGCGGTGGCTACAGCATTAAGTGGACAAGAAAATGTCAGTGTGGAGAACAACAATGAGTAGAATAGGGGTCTTTGATTCAGGTTTAGGAGGCTTTACGATTGCTCAAGCTATCCACGGGCGATATCCTAATCAAGATATCGTCTTTTTAGCTGATCAAAAAAACGTACCTTATGGTAATAAGGAAACAGCTGATCTAGAAGATATCATTTATGAAAACATGCGTTGGTTTTATGATTTAGGAATAAGGGATATTATCTTAGCTTGTAATACAACAAGTGTTCTATCACTAACAAAAGTACAAGAAGATTTCCGTGATCTTAATTTAATCCGGATCATTGAGCTAACAGTTAGTCAATTAAGTAAAACACGTCCACAAGAGATCTTGGTATTAGCTACCAAGGTAACGATCGCATCGCATCGTTATAAGCAGGAAATAGAAAAGATCTTACCAACTTGTATTGTTCATGAAGTAGCCCTGCCTAATCTGGCAAAATTGATTGAAGACCTCGCGGATGATAGTGAACTCCATAAAGACTTTAGTGAATATCTAGCTAAGTATCGTCAGTCAAACATTGACTTTATGTTAGGGTGCACCCATTACCCATTAGCTGATAAACAACTAAAGAGCTATCTTGGTGGTGTATCTTATTCTTCAATTAAACCAATCCTTGATCAAACATCCCTATTTAGTGAAGGTTCAGGCATATTTACCTGTTATACAACTGGTGATAAAGACATCTTTCAGCGTCAGATAAAACAATTATATGGTATTGATCAAGCAGTAAATAAGGTTGATATGTGATCATTAATGTTATAGAATAAAAAATGGAATTATGAGGTGATGTAGTGTATTTTATCGTTGTTAGTGATAATCATGGTCGCCAAGAAGTATTGCGTGACATTCGAAATAAACATCCAAAGGCTAAGGCCTTTTTACACTGTGGTGATAGTGAACTAAGTCCTGATCAAATCGACAGTTATGTATCAGTTATGGGTAATAATGATGTCCATCATGATTATCCAGCTCACTTAGTCGTTGATATTGATGGAACAAGGGTTTTTATGATCCATGGTCATCGTCTATCGGGCTTTAACAAGATGGCTCAATTAGTTAACATGGCTAAGAAAAACGATTGTCAGATAGCCTGTTTTGGTCACACCCACGTCTTTGACCATAAAGTGATCGATGGAATAAATATCATCAATCCAGGTTCTGTTTGGCATAGTCGTGATGGTAGTCGTCCAAGCTATGCGATCGTTACGATTGAAGATCAACAAATAAGTGTTTCAAAAGTTGAATTATAGAACTTAGTTCTATTGCTTAATCGTTAGAAATTTGCTAGTATAATAAAGCAGTTTGTCCACGTAGCTCAGCTGGATAGAGCATGCGCCTTCTAAGCGCACGGTCGGGGGTTCGAGTCCCTCCGTGGACGCCATTATTTAAAATATCGCGTAAAGCGATTTTTTTATTGTTATGATTCACAAAGTTTACTGTATTTGGTATAAATAGCTTATAGAATAATTATATACAGATTTAAAAGCACATTAAATTACAAAAAACAACAAACCAAAGCAACTATATGATACAATCAAAAAGAAGTATTATCCTATTCAATATGACTACAAATTTACGTTTTAGTAAATAGTATAGAAAGGATGGTTTATCATGTGATAATTTGACTTTACCTATGATCTATTAGATCGAGTAGTAAGTGTAAGTGAGCCCAATGGACTATTAACAACCAATGTCTATGATGA
>CAYNYC010000026.1:8536-16716 GCA_964401415.1 uncultured Erysipelotrichaceae bacterium | reverse complement strand
TCAGCTCCAAATCCTGAACAGACCAAACTAGCTTTAGCTGAGATTGAAGGAGTACAAAAATGACAAAGATCGCCACAAGAGAAGCTTATGGGAAAACATTAGCTAAATTAATATGTGAAGATGAAAGAATCGTTGTATTAGATGCTGATCTAACTAAAAGCACTAAGACAAATGATGCTAAGAAAGCATGTCCTGAAAGACACTTTAATATCGGTATAGCTGAAGCTAATATGATGTCGATCGCTGCTGGTCTTGCAGCTAGTGGCAAGATCGTTTATGCCAGTAGCTTTGCGATGTTTGCGGCAGGAAGAGCTTTTGAGCAAGTTCGTAACAGTATCTGTTATTCAAATCTAAATGTAAAGATCTGTGCAACACATGCTGGCATTACCCTGGGTGAAGATGGAGCAACCCATCAAAGTGTGGAAGATATTGCATTAATGCGCGCTATTCCTAATATGCAGGTGATTCAGCCATGTGATGGTAAAGAAACCGAAGAAGTGATCAAAGCGGTCAAAGATATTAAAGGTCCTGTCTTTGTACGTTTAGGACGTAGTGCTGTAGAAACGATCCATGGTGATGATTATCAATTCCACTTTGGTAAAGGTGAAATCCTACGTAAAGGAACCGATGTAGCGATCTTTGCGACTGGGCTTATGGTTCAAGAAGCTCTTAAAGCTTCAGAAACATTACTTGAACTTGGTCTTGATTGTTCTGTGATCAATATGCCAACGATTAAACCGATCGACAAAGAATTGATCATTGAAATGGCTAAGACTCACACTCATTTAGTATCATGTGAAGAACATAATGTATTAGCGGGATTTGGCTCGGCGATCGCTGAAGTATTGATTGAAAATTATCCAAAGAAAATGATGATAATCGGTATTCAAGATACATTTGGTGAAAGTGGAAAGCCAGCCGATTTACTTGATAAATATGGACTATCAGCTAGAAAACTTGTTGATAGGATCAAAGTCTTAAAACACTAAGAAGAATACCTTGTCCATTCGGACAAGGTATTCTTTAACTAGATCGATGAGATTTATCAAGGTTATTTATGAGAAAAAACGGTATGTTATTTAACTTCTTACCGATAAAATAAAACTAAGAAAAATATTACTGAAATGATGAAAGATAAACTGGATTTTTGAAGTTTGTACTGTAAATAAAAGCAAAGCGGTTTTATACTTTCTTCCGTGTTAAAAAAATACCAATGATCGCCCCTATAAGGATAATCGGTGCCAATCTGACAAACAACCATTCAAATGCGTGAAAAACTACTCCGACAACGGTGGTTTCAGGATCACTATAATCCCATCCTAAGTAAGGACTTTTTAATACTATTAGGACTGCAAATATTGCTATTATGACCGTACAGAATGAAATAAGTAGCCAATGAAGTGTTTTTCTTCTTGTGGTCATCCTTTGTGCAAGTTGTAAATTTATGATCTCCAGCTTTGCGGAAATCGCTTTTAAATCATCAACTTTCGACTCAATAACAGTTTCCCCAAGTAAAGTGCTTACCGATGTTTCAAGTACTTCCGATATACAGATTAACATATCAGAATCAGGAACTGACAATCCTTGTTCCCATTTAGATATTGTTTGTCGCACCACATTTAGCTTGATAGCAAACTCTTCTTGTGAAAGTCCTTTTGCTTTTCTGATCGCTTTAATGTTTTCGTTTAACATTAGTGCTTACCTTCTTTCTTTCGGTTGTTACCACTATTGTATGAAAAACTGCCCGTTGCTACAAGCAACGCAAATTAACGTTGTATTTTTTGCTAGATCGATGCGATTTATTCTGGTTATTTTTGTAAAAAATCGGCATGTTGTTTAAACTAACTAATGATAAGATAATACTAAGAAAAGTCTTATGGATAAGGTCAAAGACAAAGGAGGATCAATGAAACTACATAATAAATATGTAAGTGCTACATTTAGTGAAAAAGCAGCGGAAGTAACTAGTTTTATCGCTAATGATTCTAGTGTTGAATATGTATGGACTGGTGATGAAAAGTATTGGGCTAATCGTAATCCTATTTTATTCCCTGTTGTAAGTACTTCTTGGGGTAATGAGTATGAAGTTGATGGGAAAAAGTATACACTTGGTAAGCATGGATTTGCGCGTTATGCCTTATTTACCTGTACAAAACAAACAGATGAAGAAATTGCATTAATGCTTACGGATGATGATGACACATTAGCTCAATACCCTTATCATTTTAAATTGATCGTGACTTATCGCTTAGAAGATAAGAAATTATGGCTAAACTATGAAGTTATTAATACTGATGATCGACCTATACTTTTTCAAATTGGTTTTCATCCAGCATTTAATTGCCCATTAAATAATGACGAATCTTTGAATGAGTATCGTTTTAGCACAGAAAAAAAGGAAAATGGTGTTTCCACAAGTGGATATATGCTAGAAAAAGAAATATCTCTTAAAGGAAATGAATTCTTCAATGAAAAAAGTGCTGTCTTCTTTAATGGACTAACAAGCTCTTATGTTGATTTAACTAATGGTAAGCATACGATAAGAGTTGGTATCAAAAATTTCAATCGTGTTGGTTTTTGGCATAAATCACCTGATACTCCTTTTGTTTGTATTGAACCACAACATGGTCATGGATTTGCGAAAGATAACAATGATGATGTCCCCAATGACAATACGATCATTTTACCTATAGGACAAACATATAGGACATCATATTATTGGGAAATCATCTAACAAGATAAAAAATAGGCGACAGTGTTAGCTGGCGCCTATTTAATCAATTCCTTTTTTAACCAAGTGCTACATCTAAGATCATCATGATCGTGAAACCGACAATACATCCAATCGTTGCGAAATGGGTATCTTTATGGGAACTTTGTGATTCGGGGATCAATTCCTCTACTACGACATAGATCATCGCCCCCGCTGCGAAGGCTAATGCATAAGGAAGGATTGGTTTTACCAACAATACTAAATAAGCACCTAAGACCCCCGCAATTGGTTCAACAACTCCTGATGCTTGACCATACATGAAACTCTTGAATCTTGATAAGCCTTCACGTCTTAATGGTACACTGACAGCGGCTCCTTCTGGGAAATTTTGAATACCAATACCAAGTGCGACCGCTATTGCAGGTAAGATGCCTTCAACACCAACACCATGGACAACAGCACCAAAAGCAACACCAACAGCTAAACCTTCTGGAATGTTATGAAGAGTTATCGATAAGACAAGTAATACACTACGACGTAGATGAGAAGGTAAGCCTTCAGGTTGATCATCTTTGATATGCATATGTGGAATAAGTCTATCAGCTAGCCATAAAAAGAAGGCGCCAGATAGAAAGCCAATACTAGCGACTAACCAGGCAGGAATACCACTTATTTCTTCAGCCATAGCGATCGCTGGGGCTAATAATGACCAGAAACTGGCCGCGATCATTACTCCGGCCGCAAAGCCTAACATCGCATTTAAGACATGTTGATTTATTGTTTTAAAGAAAAAGACCATTGCTGCACCTAGTGCTGTCATACCCCATGTGAATAAAGTAGCTAACAGCGCTAAAGTTACATTGTCTAAACTTAATAACCAGTTCATATATACCTCACTTTAATATTATAATGATAAATCATTTTAGACCTAAAATAAAGACATGTTATCAAAAAAAATGTGTTTAAAGATATTGACATCAAATAAGATAAGGTTATAATAATAGTAGTTAGCACTTAATGATAATGAGTGCTAAAAGAGAGAATAGGAGGCAATTAAATGTTAAAACCGTTATTTGACAATGTGGTATTAGAAAAAGAAAAGCAAGAATTGAAAACAGCAAGTGGGATCGTCTTGCAAGAGAAGGCTAAAGATCAACCTTCTGTTGGTAAAGTTATCGCTATTGGCCCAGGAAAGATGATCGATGGTAAGTTAGTACCAACAAGTGTTAAAGTTGATCAACGTGTTGTCTTTAAAAAGTATGGTGGTACTGAAATCGAATTAAACAAAACGGAATATCTGATAATTACAGAAGATGACATTTTGGCAGTAATAGAGTAAGGAGGAACATATGAGCAAGAAAATTCTATATTCAAAAGAAGCAAGAGATGCAATGATCAGAGGTGTTGATTATTTAGCTGATGCTGTTAAAGCAACCCTTGGACCTAAAGGAAGAAATGTAGTACTTGATAAAGAGTATGGCTCACCAATGATCGTCAATGATGGTGTAACGATCGCCAAAGAGATCGAATTAGATGATCCATTTGAAAATATGGGGGCGAAACTTGTCATTGAAGTCGCTAATAATACTAATGATGCAGCCGGAGATGGAACAACTACTGCTACTGTCTTAGCCCAAGCAATGATCCATAAAGGTATCAGAGCTGTTGAAAAAGGTAGTAATCCCGTATTATTAAGGGAAGGTATTGAATTAGCTAGTAAAAAAGTTGCTGAGCATTTATTAGCAAAATCTCACAAAGTAGAATCCAATACTGATATATCAAGTGTTGCGACAGTATCCTCAGGTAGTAGTGAAATCGGAGATATCATTGCTCACGCTATGGATAAGGTTGGTAAAGATGGCGTTATCAATGTTGATGAATCTAAAGGCTTCGATACATCACTTGAGATCGTTGAAGGTATGCAATATGATAAAGGTTATGTTTCACCTTACATGGTATCAAACCGTGAGAAGATGAATGTTGAACTAGAAAACGCCTTGATCATGGTTACCGATCAAAAGATCTCAACTATTCAAGATATCTTACCTGTTTTAGAAAAGATCGTTGAATCTAATCGGGCATTACTGATCATTGCGGATGATATTGAAAACGAAGTTGTTAGTACTCTAATCGTTAATAAATTACGTGGTACTTTCAATGTTGTCGCAACTAAAGCACCAGGCTTTGGTGATAATCAAAAAGAGATGTTACAGGATATCGCTATAATGACCGGTTCAAAATTCTTTGCGAAGGATCTAAACATGGATCTTAAGGATATGACAATGGAAGATCTAGGTAACGCTAGTAAGATTGTCGTCGCTAAAGACACAACAACGATCATTGATGGCTCTTGTGATCAAGAAGCTGTTAAACAACGTGTAGAAGAGATTAAACAACGTATTGAAAACGCAACGAGTGAATATGATAAAAAACGTTTCTTTGAACGATTAGGTAAAATGACTAATGGTGTAGCGATCATAAAAGTTGGAGCTACAACAGAAACAGAACTAAAAGAAAAGAAACTAAAGATTGAAGACGCCCTTAACGCTACTAAAGCCGCGGTCGCTGAGGGAATCGTTATTGGTGGAGGAGCAGCTTTAGCTGAGATCTACCGTGATCTAAAACAAGAATTGACTAATGAGAACCTAGATGTTCAAAAAGGGATCAATGTTGTTTTAGAAAGCTTGATCGTTCCCCTTTATCAAATATCAGAAAATGCTGGATATGATGGAAACGATATCGTTGAACTTCAACTTAAACAAAAACCTAACTATGGCTTTAATGCCTTAAGAGGTGAATGGGTTGAAATGTTTGAAAAGGGTATTGTTGATCCAACAAAGGTAACAAGAAGTGCCTTGTTGAATGCGGCTAGTATCGCAGGTTTATTCATTACCACTGAAGCAGCTGTTGGTATCATAAAAGAAAAAGAACCAGCGGCTCCGATGAATCCTAATATGGGAATGTATTAATCAATTTTGTAGTTTAGCGAAAATCAGCAGATACATCTGCTGATTTTTTTTGCTTGTTACAAAGATTATTGGTTCCATAGTGAGTAGGACAGGGATATGTTATCAGTAATTGTAAAAAGTAATTATGATTAAAATATCATTATAAATGTATCAAATATGATAAGAAAAGTGTATAATTTAAGCGTAAATACCAACAATGACAAATTACAGGTTTAAAGGTGATAAAATGAAAAAAACGTACTTATTTTTAATTTTAGCATTTGTAATGATATTACTATTTGACGGTTGTACTAATAAGGAAAACTTTGATAGTACTGATGACTTGATTGATTGTTATGTACAAAGTATGGTTGAAAAAGATATTTCTGCATATATAGATTGTTTGGATGAACCTTTAAAAAGTATCGTAGAGGACAATTCCATGTATCTCGCTAATATGTTTAGACACCTAGTCTTTGTTGATTACCACTACCAAATGGCTGGTAATGAAGCAGAAATTACGTATATATTTAAAGATAATGAATATGAGTATGAATCGATCGAAAAGATTACAATATCAAGTAATATGAAGATTTCTACTTCACAGTTTATCATGATGGATTATAATCGTGTCTATATTGGTAGTCCTGATTCTAAATTGACATTTGATCGCTTTTCAAAAGCTTTACTTGATCATTCCTATTATGACATTCTTGCCTATAACCATTTGATGCCTTTTGAATATAATGAGGAAAGTAAATGGAATAAGACGATCATTAAATCAGTAAAATTTGTTGGTTCTTATCACGATAAGTATCTTGTTATGATTAGTTGTTTAGAAAGTGAAGTTAGTATGATTGAAGAAGGAGTTAATATGTATACCATTACCATTAGTGATAAAGATTGTTATGTCGATGATGGTAGTTGGTGTGTCAAAGATTTTGAAATTATAAATCGATAGTAAACAATATAGTAATATAAATAAACCTCAATCTGAATCGATTGAGGTTTATTGCATGATATATTTAATATATGTATTTAGATAAGTTGATAATGTTTCAAAGCGTTATATATGCCATCATCATCACAGTCTGTTGTGACATAGTCAGCGTTAGCTTTTACTTTGTCAGAACCATTACCCATCGCTACACCAATCTTTGCTTTAGCGATCATTTCCATGTCATTATCCGCATCACCAAAGGACATTACATTCTCCCAAGTCATGCCAAGATCATCTAAGACATGTTCAATCGTTGATGATTTATTAATACCTTTAGAGAAGGTTTCACGAGCGCGAGCATAAGCTCTTACCCAATCAAGTTCTGGTAATCCATTTTGAACTAAATCTAGTTTATCTTCATCTGCGATCAAGAAAGCACCCATTGGTAATCCATGTTTTAGGTGATAGTCTTTGGTGTCTGAGCCATCAAATAAGATTTCAGGATATTCCACACCATTAACATATGTTTGAACATAGTTGTAATAATCATGATATGTAACGATAGCTGTATCAAATTTATAACCAATTGCGACGTCGTGTTTAACACAAAGCTCAGTAAGTTTTTTCATGTACTCTTCTTTGATCGTATACTTTTTGGTAATCTGTTTGTCTTTGTTGATCAAGCATTGGCCATTGATCGTAACATAATAATCAGAATTAAAATGTTCAATGACATCATCTTGGACAAAATAATAACAACGACCAGTTGCTACTAAGACTTTTATCCCTTTAGCACGACATAAATTAATAGCTTCTTTAGCTGATGGTTCAATCTCTGTACTACCACGAGGAACTAAGGTTCCATCGATATCAAATACTAATATTTTTATATTTTCCATAAAACACCTCATTGTCTATTCTATTATAAATATCATAAAAAGCAAACTAAATACTCCCATGGTAGACAATATAGTAAACAAATAGGTGTAATATGATCATTAACGGTAAACTTATCATATATAAACGTTGTCTGGTTTTATGATGCAATAGTAACATTGTCATATACATACCAAAAGCACCACCAAATAAAGCGGTGTACAATAATTGACGATCTTTAATACGACGTGATTGATTCACTGCTTTCAATTTATCATAAATGACAAGAACGATGCCAAAGGCCGTAATCAAAGTATAATAAATAAGTAAGAATAAGTAGAATTTCATAAGGACTCCTATAATGATTGATTATAACATTTTTTATTGAAATAAGTTTATGTAAGCGCTATAATTTAACCAGTGGTCAGACCAGTATGAAAAATGAAACTATCAATAAAACTTATCAAGTAGTTGTAGATGATATCCTACAACGGTTACAAACTAAAGAACTTAGTGTCGGTAGTAAACTTCCTTCGGAAAGAGAACTAGCTAAGCATTTTTCTATTTCCCGGGCATCAGTCAGGGAAGCGCTGAGTATCCTAAAGAGTTTAGGTTTGATCGATATCAAGCAAGGAGATGGAGCCTTTATCAAGGCTTTCACCTTATTACCCTTATTAGATGCCTTAATTCCATTAATGTATAA
>CAYNYC010000026.1:0-8436 GCA_964401415.1 uncultured Erysipelotrichaceae bacterium | reverse complement strand
ATCGATGAGCATAAAGCGATATTACAAGCGATCATTGACTGTGATCCTGATCAAGCAAAAAAACTTATGGAAACACATTTACAATTAAATAGGATAAAAGGAGAATAGAAATGAAGATAGTAGTATGTATCAAACAGGTTCCCGATACCCAAAAAGTCAAAATTGATGAGAAAACCGGGGTTATGATCAGAGATGGTATTGAAAGTAAGATGAATCCATTTGATCTTTATGCGCTTGAAACCGCGCTTAAAATCAAAGAGAAACTAAACGCAAAAATTACGGTGATCACAATGGGGCCGCCTAATGCTAAAGCCGTTATCCAAGAAGCTTTTGCACTTGGTGTTGATGAGGGTTATTTAATGACTGATCGTAAATTTGCAGGCGCTGATGTATTAGCGACATCATATACACTATCAGAAGGAATCAAAGCGATTAGTGATGGTTATGATCTTATTATCTGTGGTAAACAAACAACTGATGGTGATACAGCTCAGGTTGGACCAGCTATCGCTGAACATTTAGGTATCCCTCATGTTAGTTGGGTAACGAAGATCATTGATGCAAGTAATGATGATATTACCTTTGTTGAGGATATGCTAGATGATATTGCCCAGGCAAAGATGGCTTATCCTTGTTTGATAACAGTTGATAAAGATATATCACAACCGCGACTTCCTTCATATCGCTTAAAAAAACAAGCTAGTGATAAACAAATCAAGATCATTACTTTAGCTGATCTTAGTGATCAAGATCCAGACAATTATGGTTTATCAGGTTCTCCTACCCAAGTTGAACGGATCTTTGAACCAAGTTCTGAACATAAAGTTGAAAGATATGAGCAAGACGCTGAAACAAATGCTTTTAAGATATATCAAAAATTAGTGGAATTAAAGTATGTGGAGGATCAAAAATGAGCGGAATAGTTATTGATCATAGCGCTTGTATTAATTGTGGTATTTGTATTAGTGGTTGTCCTTTCAATGCTTTAAGCATGGAGTCAGGACAGGTTGAAGTAAACTCTGGGTGTCGAGTATGTAAGATTTGTATTGGTTTATGTCCCGTTAAAGCGATTAGTCTACAAGAATCGATCAAAAAATTGGTCAATAAAGACGCCTATCAGGGGATTCTTGTTTATGTTGAACATACTGATGGTAAGATACATCCAGTTACTTATGAACTGATTGGTAAAGCTTTAGAATTAGCCAAAGTAATTAAACAAGATGTTAACTGTCTTTTTATCGGTCATGATATCCATGAAGTGGCGGATGAATTATTGGCTTATGGTGTTAAAAAAGTATTGGTTTATCAAGATCAAGCCTTACGTTATTTTAGAGTTGATAATTTTGCGAACATGTTTGAAGATGCGATCAAGCGCTTAATGCCAAATACGGTTTTAGTAGGAGCGACTACTACTGGTAGATCACTAGCTCCCCGGGTAGCGGTTCGCTTTAAAACTGGATTAACGGCGGATACTACTGTTTTACAAATGCGTCCTAATACCGATCTTGTCCAGATTAGACCAGCTTATGGTGGTAATATCATGGCGCAAATCTTAACAACCAAGAACAGACCACAATTTGCGACAGTTCGTTATAAAGTGATGGATAGTGCTAAAAAGGTTGATCATATTGATGGTGAAGTGATCGTTGTTGATTTTGATCGCTCTTTACTAGATAGTAAGATTGATATCTTAAGTGTTAAAAGAAAAGAGGCATCTTTTGAAATAAGTGAAGCGGAAGTAGTTGTGGTAGCTGGAAGTGGTGTCAAAGATGATAAAGGTATGATGTTAATTGAAGAATTAGCTAAACAATTAAATGGAGTCGTCGGGGTAACACGTCCCATGGTTGAAAAAGGGAAAGCCAATTATCTTCATCAGATAGGATTATCAGGAAGAACGGTTAAACCAAAATTGATCATTACCTGTGGAGTAAGCGGCGCTATTCAATTTGTGGCTGGAATGGACAGTAGTGAAACGATCATGGCCATCAATAGTGATCCAAAGGCACCGATATTTAAATGTGCCCACTATGGCATCGTTGGTGATCTCTATGAGATATTACCAAGATTGATCGATCAGATAAAAGGAGGTAATGAAAGTGCAGTATAAACAGATCACCAAAGCGGATATTGATTACTTTAAGACTTTTATCAAAGAAGAAAATATTCAAGTTGCTTATGATATTCACGAGGACTACACTCATGATGAAATGACTGAATATGGTAAGTTTTCACCAGAAGTCGTTATTAAAGTTCTCGATACAAAGCAGATAAGTCAAATCATGAAGTATTGTCATCAAGAAATGATCCCTGTAACGCCACGAGGCTCTGGTACAGGACTTTGTGGAGGCTGTGTGGCTTTATATAAAGGGGTCATTTTATCAACTGAGAAGATGAACAAGATCTTGGAGATAGATAAGAGTAATTTAGTGGCCGTATGTGAGCCTGGCGTTTTACTAATGGAACTAGCTGCTGAAGTAGCTGCTCAAGGCTTTCTTTACGCTCCAGATCCAGGCGAGAAAAGTGCGACGATCGGTGGTAATGTCATGACTAATGCGGGAGGAATGCGTGCTGTAAAGTATGGTGTTACTCGTGATTATGTTAGAGGCATGGAAGTTGTCTTACCAACAGGTGAAATTATTGAACTAGGTGGTAAGATCGCTAAAAATAGTAGTGGTTATAGTCTAAAAGATTTAATGATCGGTAGTGAAGGAACATTGGGAATCGTGACTAAGGTTTATTTAAAACTATTAGCTAAACCGAAGAAAATGATATCGTTACTTATCCCATTTGATGATCTTAAATCATGTTTAAACCTCGTACCGCAGATCTTGGCTTTACCGAATCAGCCAACAACCTTGGAATTTTGTGAAAAAGAAGTTATTGAAGACGCTAGTGAGTATTTAGGAAAACAATTTCCTAGTAAAGACTACGCGGCCTATTTGATCGTTTCTTATAGTGGTAATACCAAAGAAGATATTGAAAAGATGTATGATGATACAGCTAATCTTTGTCTAAATGCCGAAGCGATCGATGTCTATATCAGTGATACTGATGAACGACAAGAAAGCATTTGGAATGCGCGAGGCGCTTTTCTAGAAGCGATCAAGAGTTCAACCACAACAATGGATGAATGTGATGTTGTCGTTGATATTGATAAGATCTATCCTTTCTTACAATATGTTAAACAATTAGGTGAGAAGTATGAAGTTCGTATTCGTAATTTTGGACATGCTGGTGATGGTAATTTACATTGTTATGTATGTAAAGATGATATGGATGATCAGCGTTGGGAGTTTGTGGTCAATACTTGTATGCAAGCCATGTATGATAAAGCTCGTGAATTAAAGGGCATGACCTCTGGTGAACATGGTATTGGTCACGCTAAAAAAGGCTTTTTAAAGGAAGCTTTAGGTGATACCCAAATTGACTTGATGCGTAAGATAAAAGAAGTATTTGATCCTCATCAGATCTTAAATCCAGGTAAGGTTATATGATCAAAGTAGCTATCTTTGATGTGGACGGTACTTTATTTGATAATGAAAATCGGTGTGTACATCCATCAACTGTCAAAGCGATCAATAGTTTAAGAAAACAAGGGGTCACTATCGTGATCGCGACTGGACGTGCTTTTTCAAGCTTGATCAAGGGAGTATTAGATTTTATTCCTGATTATGTGGTAGCTTTTAGTGGTCATGCTTTAGTTGATGCTCAAGGTAATTATCTTTTTAAGCAAGCTTTTGCGAAAGAAGATATCAAAATGATCGATGATTATACTCAAACGCACAAGATTGCGATGACTTATAAAACAGGTGGTATGCGTTATACTAATGAGTACCTACCAGCTAAATACATGGAAGACCCTAAAGAACAGACTTATGTCATTGAAGAAGTCTTATATAAACGTGATAAACCCTATCTTGATATGGAAGTGTTTTTTGCGGCTGGCAGAATGAGCAAGGCTCAAGGTAAAGCTTTAACAGAGGCTATGCCTTGGCTTCATTTCTATTATATGCATAGTGGATGGGCGGATATTACCCATAAGGATATTGATAAAAGCAAGACAACAGAAATATTACTTGATCATCTTAACGTTAATTGGAGTGAGTGTATTGCGTTTGGAGATGGATTAAATGATATTCAGATCATTGAAAAAGCGGGCATTGGGGTCTGTATGGGTAATGGTTATAAGAAAACAAAAGAAATCGCTGATATTGTGGCTGATCCTATTGATCAAGATGGTATCTACAATACACTGGTTAAGTTAAAATTGATCTGATCTTTAAGATAATTTCATGATATATTTATGCTATAAAGTGTGAGGTGGACAATGGACATAATTAAATTAGCTAAACAGGAAGAACAACGATTGATTCAATATCGGCGCTATCTTCATGAAAATCCTGAACTAAGTGGTCAGGAATTCAATACACTGCGATTTATCAAAAAAGAACTATCTAGTATGAATATTGCTTTCATAGAAGTTGAAGAGGGTGGCATACTTGGTTTTATCGACAGTGGCAAAAAAGGTAAAACAGTTTTATTAAGAGCGGATATTGACGCATTACCGATCGATGAGGATCCCCTTAACACCAAAGGATTACCAAAGCCTTGTGTTAGCAAGGTTAAAGGGGTCCAACATGCCTGTGGTCATGATGCTCATACGGCTATCTTACTTACAGCAGCGAAGATCTTGACTGAAAATAAAGAAGCTTTCATTGGTAAGGTTGTACTGTGTTTTGAAAGAGGCGAAGAAGCTAACGGTAATATCTTTTATCTCTTAAAATACTTTGAAGATAATAAGATGGTCTTTGATAGTTGTTTTGGTTTACATGTTGGTAGTTTTGTCAAAGAAAAAACAGGATCACTTGTTGTTAGAGCTGGATCTTTTATGGCGGGAATGACAGCCTTTAAAGTAACACTTAAAGGCCAGGGAGGTCATGGTTCACGACCTGATATCGCAAATAACCCGATTGATTGTTTTAGCAGCATCAATGAATCATTAGCGAAGCTCAGAATGAAAAAGATCAATCCATTCTCACCCGTTACTTACTCAATTGGTTATGTAAGTGCTGGAGCTAAAAGCAATGTAATCCCTGATTATCTAACATTCGCGGGAACGATTCGCTATTTTGATCTTAAAAGCGTTGGTCGTTTATTTTTAAGTGAAATGCAAAAAGTGATCGATCATACAGCGCAAATATACGATTGTGAAGTTAAATATGATGAAATCTTTATCCCCGGTTACCCACTTGTCAACAATCAAGCATGTGCCGATATTGCTAAAAGAGCTTTTATAGAACTGTTTGGCGAAGTAAAAGATAGTGAACCACTACTAGGTACAGAATCATTTTCGTTTTATCTACAAAAGACGCCAGGAGTCTTTGTGGTCTTGTGTACAGATAATGAAGAAAAAGGAATCAAAGCTGATCATCATACCGCGCAATTTGATGTTGATGAAGCAGTTTTATACAAGGGAGTGTGTGCCCATGTGGGCTACGCGGTTACCTTCTTAAATGGCGATGACAAGATCGAGTTTACACCCAATCCAATGAGTGTGGATGAGATACTTACAGAATGTGGTAAAAAAGAATAAACGGCGTAAGCCGTTTATTTGCTTTATAGCGCAAGGTAAGTTAAAATAGTCTGAAAAGAACCGACATTGATCATTATATCTATGTAAAGGCTTTTGTTTGATACAACTGAAAAGTGAGGTAAAAAATGAGAGACCCAAATATTTTATTATGTTCAGAAATAACTCGAAATGATGTATATCATTTGCTTGATTGGCTTCAAGATGCTGAAGTAGTACGTTATCTTCATGAGTCTGATCAAGTGATCGATTACTTAAATAATATCTTAAACAGTGTCAATTTATTGTCTCTTACCCATCTCTTTAATCAAAATGGGTTATTTTATATGATCAAAGATCAAAGCGCAAAACCAGTTGGTTTTGCTCGCTTGATCAACTGTGGAGTTGATCATGAACTAGTTGTGGTAATTGGAGATCGCCGTTATTGGCACAAAAACTATGGTACAAAAGTGATCAAAGAAATATTAAAGATTGCTTTTTTACATATAAGAGTTAATCGCATCATAGCGAGAATTTATCATGAAAACAGATACTCTTACAAAGCTTTTAAGAAAAACGGTTTTATCATTGATAATAAGAATCATCATTTAGTTACGATGATCTTAACTGTTAAGGATTATTTACAGTTTATGAAGATGACACGAGCTACTTATGATGATATCTTAATCACAAAATTAGATAAATATCGCCTAGAACAAACACTAAGCAAAACAAACGACTTCATTTTAAATCATGAACTAAACAGAGCGATCATAGTTGATCCCCAACAGATTGACAATAACGTGATAACAATGAATTCGATCGTTAAGATCAATTGTGATGATCGGCAAAGAGAAGTCCAACTAGTTTATCCTGAAAAGGTCAAAGATGAACATACTGTATCGGTTTTGTCTGCTTTAGGAACAGCTATTTTAGGTTATCGTAGTGAACAGGTGATCGATTGGAATCTGCCTTCAGGTCAAAAACGGATTGCTATCCAAGAATTGCTTTATCAACCTGAGGCAAGTGGGGATTATCACTTATAAAAAACTCTCTAGTGAGAGTTTACTTTTTTGATCTCATTCATGATCGCTAATAGTTGTGCTTCTTCCGTTGCGACATATGAATGTTTATCTGCGCTTTGCTTAGTTGGATAATGCATGGTACTAGGGTCAAGTATTAGATGCTTAGCCGTCATATGGATTTGATCACATTTGGTCTTCTCCAAGATTTCAACTACATTGTGTTGGCGTACACCACCACCTGGTAATATCTGAATCTTATTTCCGTATTTTGCTTGTAGTTCAGCAAGCTTGTTAATACCATCCTTTAAATTAGGATAACTGGCTGAGCCGCTTGTTAATACGCGATCAACTTTGCAATCGATCAATATTTGGATGGATTTTTCAAGATCTTTGGTACTGTCAAAAGCTTTATGAAAGATCGCTTCTTTAGGTTTAATGATAGCTACCATCTTTTTTGTTTTTTCAACATCGATCGTACCATCATCATGAAGAAAACCAAAAACGATACCGTCAGCCCCATTATCAATCAAGTTTTTGGCATCATAAAGCATTGCTTGAAACACTTCGTCACTATAACTAAAACCAAAGCCACGAGGACGGACCATACAACAGATGGGAATGTCTGTGTGCTTTTTAGCTTGCAGTAAGGTTCCAACTGATGGCGTTAATCCACCAAGTTCTAAGGCATGATTTAGTTCAATTCGATCAGCTTGGCAGCGATCTGCGATTATACAATCATCAACACTACCGCAACATACTTCTATCTTTATATTATTTATCATAGTTCACCTCATATCTATTTTACACTAATATCATTATTATAACAGGGATAATCAATGATCACATAAAGATAAGTGCTAATACTTGTGTTATGAGCACGACCATGGTTAAAGCAATGGGATAGGTGGCCGCATATGAAGCTGCCACACTATCAGTATTAGCAACAGCGATTAAAGCCCCCAAAGCCGGGGTACTTGTCATTCCACCAGTTATAGCCCCTAGATTATCAAATAAAGGAAGTTTAAAGACATATTTGGCAACTAGATATCCTAACAACATCGGGATGATAGTAATCAACGCTCCAAAGATAAATAGTTTTATGCCATATATATTGAGTATTTCCCAAAAACCAGCACCAGCTTGGGTTCCTGCACCTATTAGAAATAAGATCAAGCCAAGTTCCTTGATTGTTGATAGGGTCGACTTTGAACAAGTTAATGATATCGGCCCAAGGTGTTGAAAGTGACCAAATAGTAGACCAACTAAAAGCGGTCCACCAGATGTTCCTAAGGAAAAGAAGATATTAGAACCTAGTGGTATCTTGATATTAGCAACGATCACACCAAAGACAATGGCCAATGCTAAAGCAAAGAAACCAGTTTTCTCAATCACGATATATTTCTTAGTGTTATAAGTAGGATTATTATCACTAAGGTTTAGATTTGATCCATTATTATGATCATTTTTAGATAATTTGAAAGCTACTTGCACAAAGATAACAACGCCTAATACACCAAAGGGATAAGCAATGCCATAACCCGTTGCGGCCATATCACCCAAAAGCTCTGTAGCAGCCGCTAAGCCTGGTGTACTGGTAAGAGCACCAGTAAACATACCAATAGCTAAATCAGCGGGAACATTGCCGAAAATGATCACAAGTGCACAAAGAAGCGCTCCAATTGTGACGACAGTTATTCCCAAAAAAACAAAAGATAAAGCTTTACTTTTAAATAGTCGAATAAACTCAGGTCCAGCCAGATAACCAATCGATGTAACAAACATGATCAATCCTAAATTGCGGATAACATCAGGAGTAGAAAAACAAAAATGTCCAAAAACTAA
>CAYNYC010000025.1:12082-16776 GCA_964401415.1 uncultured Erysipelotrichaceae bacterium | reverse complement strand
TACCAATTATCGTTACATCTAACCCTGATCTTTTCGCATATATACCAGCCGATATTCCTGCTGGTCCTTTACCAATAATTAACACACTTATCATTTTTTCCACCTCATTTTAATTTTATGATATATCAATATTTCAATCAGTGACTTGATCACATTTTGCGGTCATTATTGCAAATATTGATATCTCAACCTAATTGAGTATACCACTAATGGCTATTATTGGACATTTATATGCCTTATAGTATAATGACAACATATCAATATTTATGGAGGCCAATATGAGCGACCACAAACTTATCGTAGTTAAGATTGGAACAAACTCATTGACTAATGAATCAGGAACGATTGCTCCAGCAAAGCTACGTAATCTAGTAAAGCAGGTAATTAAGCTAAAAGATGATGGTCATTTAGTTATTATCGTAACATCTGGAGCGATAGCGGCTGGTTATACTCAATTAGGTTATCATAAACGCCCTACTTCAATTGCGGCTAAACAAGCCTCAGCGGCGGTTGGTCAAGGGCTATTAATGGAAGAATACAATCGTATATTCGCAAGTCATGGTATCGTTACGGCTCAGCTATTACTGACAAGAGACGACTTCAAAGACAAAAGACGTTACAAAAACGCTTGGAGTGCTTTAGAAGTATTACTAAATCGTAATACTGTACCGATCATCAATGAAAACGATACAGTGTCAATCGCTGAACTTAAATTTGGTGATAATGATAAATTATCAGCTCAAGTAGCCGCAATGGTTCACGCTGATCTTTTGATCTTAGCTACTGATATCAATGGCTTATATACCGCTGATCCCCGCAACGATCCTTCTGCTTCACTTATACCCCTTGTCGAACAGATAACTCCAGAAATTGAAGGACTAGCTCAAGGCTCAAAGACCCAAAACAGTACTGGTGGAATGTTCACTAAGATCAGCGCTGCCAAACTAGCTACTAAAGCTGGAGTACCCGTTTTTATCTGTAATGCAAGTGATGAAGACATCTTATTGAAAGTAGTAGATAATACAGCAATTGGCACCTACTTCCCTGCTTTAAAAAGTATGAACACCCGCAAACAATGGATGGCTTTCTATGCCCCAACAAACGGATCGATCTTTATCGATCAAGGCGCTAGTGAAGCCTTATGTAAATACGGTAAAAGCTTATTACCGGTTGGTGTTAAAGCGATCGATGGTACCTTTAACGCTGGCGATATTGTCGAAGTATTTCTTATTGATAATAACGAAAAAATTGGTACAGGTATGATAAATTACAGTTCTGATGAATTACGATCAGTCTTAGGTTTATCAACTCTCGAAATAAATAATAAAAAAGCTAACAATAATAAAAGCGAAGTAATCCATCATAATGATTGGGTGGTATCGATCAACAAGGAGGAATAAGCATGAAAAGTCTAATTGATTCAGCTATAGCTGTAAAAAAAGCGAGTAGTACCATCGCTAATCTTGACACAAAAACAAAAGATCAAGCCTTAATAGCTATCGCTGAGGCATTAATAACTAATCAAACTAAGATCATTGAACAAAATATGATCGATCTTGAACTAGCATCTCAAACCAACATGCCTCCTTCTTTACTTGATCGATTAATGCTAAACGGTTCGCGGATCAATGATATGGCAATCGGTGTTAAGCAGATTGTTGCGCTTAATGATCCAGTTGGAGAAATTATCGAAGAGTGGACAACAGCTGAATTGCTAAATATTAAAAAAGTACGAGTCGCAATGGGTGTAATTGGCATCATTTATGAAGCTCGACCAAACGTCACAGTAGACGCCGCTGTATTAGCATTAAAAGCTGGTAGTGCTATTTTACTAAGAGGTAGTGCTTCCGCTTACAATAGTAATATGGCTTTGATCGATGTAATGCGCCAAGCCATAACTACGGTTGGTTTACCAAGTGATGCTATCTGCTACGTTGAAGATCCATCTCACGATACTGTAGATCAAATGTTGAAACTACGTGAATATATAGATTTGATCGTTCCGCGGGGCGGACCATCTTTGATCAATAATGCCGTCTTAAACGCAACCGTTCCTATTTTAGAAACAGGCATCGGTAATTGTCATGTTTATATTGATGATTCAGCTAATTATGAAATGGCTGAGGCGATCGTCCTTAATGCGAAAACCCAACGTACTGGTGTATGTAACGCTATCGAAACGATCTTGATCAACAATAAGTGGGCTCATGATCATTTAGTCAAACTTCTCGATGTGCTAAAAGCTCATGGTGTTGAACTTCATGGTGATAAAGCTAGCGAAGGCTACTGTGCTGACATTATTCCCGCCACAGAACAAGACTTTAAACAAGAGTATCTAAGACTTGCTTTAGCAGTAAAGATTGTTAATGATGTTCAAGAAGCAGTTGCTCACATCAGTCAATATGGTACAAAACATACCGAAGCTATCATTACATCCTCATCAATCAATGCCCAGTATTTTCAAACAAACGTTGACGCTGCTGTGGTCAATGTAAATACATCAACACGCTTTACCGATGGCTTTATGTTTGGCTTTGGGGCTGAATTAGGTATAAGTACCCAAAAGCTTCATGCCCGTGGTCCAATGGGCTTAAAAGAGATAACTAGTTATAAGTATCTTGTAAGTAGTAATGGCCAAATCAGGAAATAAGCAAAATATCCACAAAAAAGACGATGTCTATAATAAGCATCGTCTTTTGTTTAGAAAAATGTACTAATTTTTTCCCATGTTTTTTCAACATGTTCAGGATCATCGTGTTTAAACACGATCAAGTTTGTTGGTTCCATATTGAGCAAACTAGCAACCTTGTTTTTTTGTTTTAATTGTTGCGAATAGGATAGTTTGTCACTTTTTGTAAGAATGATCAAGTGTGGTATTTGATGATGAGCGAAGTATTCGATCATCATCATATCATCTGTACTTGGATCACGTCTGATATCCAATAACAATATACATAGCTTTAGATTGCTTCTTTTTTCGATGTAATCATCCATCAATTTACCAAAATTAGCGTAATCACTTTTTCTTTCCTTTTGAAAACCATAACCAGGAGCGTCAACAAACATGATCTTTTCATCAAGATCATAAAAATTTAACAATCTTGTTTTACCTGGAGTCTTGCCAACATATGCCAAACTCTTTCGTTTTACCATCGTATTGATAAATGTCGATTTACCAACATTACTACGACCGCACAACAAGATCTCTGGCATAGTTGATTCTGGCCATTGTTTGATAGAAGCCGCTGATATTACTAATCTCGGATTTTTGATTAACATTAAACAAGTGCTCTTTTCAGTACCTGATCCATACTTTCAACCGGATAAATCTTTAAACTTTGCCTTACAGTTTCCGGTATATCATCAAGATCTTTTAAATTCTGTTTAGGTATCAATACCGTTTCTATTCCACAACGATGGGCAGCCATGGTCTTTTCTTTTAAGCCACCGATCGCTAAGACATTACCTCTTAAAGTAACTTCACCTGTCATCGCAAGATTAGCCAACACGGGACGATGAGTCAAAGCAGAAATGATCGCTGTAGTCAAAGTGATACCAGCACTTGGACCGTCTTTTGGTACTGCACCTTCGGGAACGTGTAAATGAATATCATGCTTTTCAAAGAAATTCGGATCGATCTTATATTTGACAGCGTTGCCTTTAACATAGCCTAAAGCTATTTCGGCACTTTCTTTCATTACTTCACCAAGTTGACCAGTAACGATGAGGTTTCCCTTACCTTCAAAAGTTGTGACTTCAATAGCTAATACATCACCACCAAAGGAAGTATAGGCAAGTCCTGTGGCCACACCAACCTGATCACTTTTTTCTTTAATCCCAAATTCATACATTTCATTACCAAGCCATTCTTGGATCAATTTCTTAGTAATCTTGATTGTCTTTTTATTGTTTTTCAAGATCTCTAAAACAGTCTTACGACATAGAGCTGATAGGACTCGCTCAAGCTGTCTTACCCCTGCTTCTCTGGTGTAATGGCGGATCAAAAATAACAATTCTGGAGTATCAATCTTAATCTGTTTGCCTTTTAAGCCATTTGTTTTCATTTGTTTTGGCAATAAATGATTGATCGCAATATGAACCTTTTCTTCTTCGGTATATGAAGATAGATTGATGATCTCTAAACGATCACGTAAAGCATCCGGTATATTTTCCAAATAGTTAGCTGTTGCGATAAACATAACTTTGGATAAATCATATGGTTCTTCAAGATAATGATCGCTAAAGGCATTGTTTTGTTCAGGATCGAGTACTTCCAACATTGCACTACTTGGATCTCCCTTATAATCATTACCTAATTTATCGATCTCATCGATCAAGAAGACAGGATTGATCGTTCCAACTCTTTTCATACCTTGAATGATTCGTCCTGGCATACTTCCCAGATATGTACGACGATGACCTCTTATTTCAGCTTCATCTCTTACGCCACCTAAACTTGCTTTAACAAATTTGCGATTTAAAGCCCGAGCGATTGATTTACCAAGGGATGTCTTACCTGTACCTGGTGGACCTACTAAACAAATGATCGGTGCATTAAGTGATTTAGTCATATTTTTAACGGCTAAATACTCTAAGATACGCTCTTTAACCTTTTTCAAGCCATAATGATCTTCATCTAAGATACTAGCTGCTAAGTTTAGATCTTCATTATCTTCACTTTCTTGATACCAAGG
>CAYNYC010000025.1:4574-11982 GCA_964401415.1 uncultured Erysipelotrichaceae bacterium | reverse complement strand
TCTTTTTCATATTCCATCTCTTGGATTACTTTCAAAAGACGATCATTGATATTGTATGTTTCTAATAACTCTTGTTTCTTATCGATTGTTAGTGGATAATATTGCGCAAATTGATCAGCTAATTGTTGTGCTGAAACACCCTTTGTCAATTGAATGATGATCTCTTTTGGCAAACGATTGTTGTTGGCAGCGATCGTTTCAATCTCTTTGGCAATTCTTCTAATAAGTGCCATTTCTTCCATAGCATCGCCTTTAATATCTTCAACCGTTTTAACACTAGCGAAAAACATTTGATCATCTTGATTGATCGTAACGACCTCAGCACGTTGTAAACCAGTAAAGGTTACTCGTTTAAATCCATTACGTTCTTTAACATCTTTGATCAAACAAAGTGTTCCAACACTATATATATCTTTGACTGTCGGTTCTTCAACCAAAATGTCCTTCTGGCATACTACAAAAACATGATTATCAAATAACTGTTGGGCTTCATCTAGGGCATTGATGCTCTTTTGACGACCAACCTCGATAACTATATCTTGACCAGGAAATATAACAACTCCACGTGTACAAATAACTGGCACACTCAATTCTAATAAGTTATTTTCCATGTTTAATCCTCCTTTTCAAAAAAGACGCAGAGCGTCTTTAAATTATGGATTTTTTGATGTGATCGTATGCTTTACGAATCCCCAGATCATACGCTAATGCGTCTGTAGATATCGCTTCTTTGATCTTATCAACTTCCATTTGATATAAACCCGCCATTGTCTGGTATTCACTTTCAACTTCTTCAGTTGTAGCCACAAGATTTTCAGCCTTAGCGATAGCACCTAATACAAGTCTTACCTTTACTTTATTTAAAGCATCAGGACGCATTTGGTCTTTTAAAGCCTGTTCATCTTGACCAGTAAATTGTTTGTACAAATCCATATTTAGACCTTGTTGAGTCAAACGGTTCATAAAATCTTCAAAAGTTCTCGTTAGTTCTTCTTCCACCATTACATCTGGAATCTCAACTTCACTACCATCGACAATTTTCGTCAACAATTCATTCTCAGCCGTTTCTTCAACTTCTTTTATTTTATTTGCCTGTAATTCTTCTAAAAGACTAGCTTTTAGTTGTTCTAAGTTTTCAACATCTTTGCGATCAACTTCTTTAGCGAATTCATCACTTAATTCAGGTAGTTGTCTTACTTTGATCTCATTAACTTTTACCTTAAAGACAACTTCGGCACCAGCCAAGTCTTCGGCTTGATACTCTGCTGGGAAAGTCACTTTAATGTCTTTTTCTTCATCAACTTTCATTCCCACAAGTTGTTCTTCAAATCCTGGGATAAAACTTCCAGAACCAATTTCTAGCGGATGGTTTTCACCTTTTCCACCTTCAAATGCGATATCATCTTTGAATCCTTCAAAATCAATTACCGCTGTATCGCCTTGTTCAACAGTGCCATCTTTAACAACCAATTCAGCAAAACGCTCTTGTAGTTCTTTTAACTTATCAGCCACATCTTCATCTTTAACTTCAACATCACCCTTGGTTACACTAATTTCATTGTAATCGCCAAGTTTAACTTCTGGCTCAAGTGTTAATTTAAATGTTAATGTAACTTCATCTGCAGTCATAGCTTCCAAACTTAGTTCTGGTCTAGCAATCAAACGTAGTTGATTATCTTCAACACCTTTCATTAATGCATCTGTTGCAACTTCTTCAACAGCTTCCATCAAGATGTTTTGTTCTTTTATTTGTTTTCTAACTAAAGCCTTAGGTGCTTGTCCTTTACGAAATCCAGGTAGTTCAACGTTCTTTGCTAACTTATTAAATGCCTTTTCTTGCGCATTTTTCCATTGTTCGCCATTGATAACTACTTTGAGTTCACCTTGGGCTTTTTCTTGTAATGTCCATGTAATTTCCATTTTGTCCTCCTATAGACTGCATTCTTATTATATCATTATTCTTAGCACTGTCAACAATTGAGTGCTAAAGATTGATATCAATCATCATCTTTTCATTAATCTGGTATTCTTCTTGAAGCTTGAACCAACGCTCTTCATCATTCATAGCCTTTAAAACATATCTTAAGATCGAATAAGTTAGAACTTCTATCTCATCAATATCGTACTCATCAGGTAACTTTAGATAAGCTAATTGATGTAGTACATCTAATGTCATATTTAATAATGATGGATCATCATTGATCATCATATCTTCAAGCCTTTTTTGACACAAGATATAGCCGTCGCTTTGTTCTGGCAATTGAAGCGCTGAAGGAATGATCTGATAACTCAATCCATCCTTTTCGATCGCTAATTCTTCATTTATCTGCTGTCTAATGCAGATCGCAATCAGATAACACTTGATAATAGCCAAATTATCATTAATTAAATATTCTTTGATTAGTGGTAAATAAACACGAATATTTAGATCATCTAAATACTCTATCGCTTGCACTTGTTGTTGAACACTACCTTTTAAAAGTAGAGCGATCATATCATAATCGACATTAATCGTTTTAAGTGGTTCATCTTTAAGAGGCATGCTTTCTTTAAGAGCTTTTAATCTTTTTTCAACTTCAAGCGGAACATAGGGCATGTTAAGTTCATCATCGATCAATTGCTTGACCAATACATAATCATTAGCTCTTAGAGCTTGATTTATGTTTTCAACTAAGATGTCATAATAATTACCCATTTGTACCTCCAAAGCATTAAGAGTATAACATATTTAAGTCTCGTAAAATATAAAAATGATCTCACTAATTATTTTTGATAAACAATTTGGCCACCAACAATCGTCATTTTAACATCCATATTCTTATCTAATATACAAAGATCGGCGTCCATATTAACCTTTAATTTGCCTTTATTATTCGCTTTAGCCAATTTAGCGGGATTAACACAAGCCATCTGGACAATATCATTCAAACTACAATTAACCGTCTTTAATAAGTATCTAACAGCGTCGATCATCCCAAATGCGCTTCCCGCTCTTCTACCGGTGGCGCTGACCCAGACATGTGTTCCCTTTTTTTGACATGAAAGATTACTAAATACATATTCTCCATCAGGCATTCCTTTAGCTAACATAGCATCAGTTATGATAACTATCCTATTTGGTCCAAGATATTTATAACTCATCTTGATCACATCATCATGAATATGATAACCATCACAGATAAGTTCACAATAAGCATCATCATCTAAAAAAGCTCCGGTTACGACACCAGGTTCACGATGTAAGTGTTGCGAATTGGCATTGTATAAATGGGTAAAGCCATCAGCCCCATGTGCAAGCGCCATAGCGACTTCTTGGCTACTAGCTCCACTATGACCAATCATCGCTGTTATACCCTTTTCTTTAAGATGGTCGATGAAAGTATCCATCCCCTCTAATTCAGGAGCGATTGTCATACTCACGATCTTGTTGTTGGACGCTTCGATCATTTCATCAAGTTCAAAGATTGATGGATCTCTTAGATATCTTTCATCCATTAAAGCTTTATATTTTTTACTAAGATATGGACCTTCTTCATGAATACCAAGAAAGATAGCTCCATTTTGTGGTTGAGTAATATCACGATATCTTTTTAGTACCTCCAACATCTCATTGTGCGATATAACAGTAAAGGAGGCTAAAAAAGCAGTACAGCCATCTTTGATCACATCATAACTGATCGCATCAATTGAAGCTTGTTGCCCATCAACACTATCGTGATTATTAGCTCCATGAATGTGAGTATCAATAAACCCCGGTAGTATGTAATGGCCTTCAAGATCAATTTGGATCGCAGTAGGATACTTTAAAGTCAAATCTGTTTCAGAAACCTCATGTATTAAGCCATCTTTGATCACCATATTTGCTTTATCAATCTTCTCTTGACCATCAATGATCAACGTCGCGTTTTTTAAAATAGTGATCATTGGTTAAGGTACTCCTGATACTCCTTAATGATATTAATACCACTACTTGTACCAATACGTTTGGCTCCAGCCTCAATCATCGCTAACATTGTCTTTAAATCTTTGATACCACCAGCGGCTTTGATCTTAACACTTGATCCAACTGTCTCTTTCATTAATTTAACATCTTCAAGTCTTGCTCCATATGTACCAAAACCAGTTGAAGTTTTAATAAAATCTGGCTTTACTTCTTTCGCTATTAAAGCGGCTTGTTTGATTTCATCTTGACTTAGATAACAATTTTCAAAGATGACCTTTAGGATCACATTTGAAGCGTCACAACACTTTTTCATACTGATCATCTCTTGCTTTATATAATCAAGATCACCATCTTTTAATTTACCAATATTAAGGACATAATCAATTTCATCAGCTCCATCATCAATCGCTGTTTGGGCTTCGAAAACTTTAACAGCGATGGTAGTTTGTCCAAGTGGAAATCCAATTGCAGCTCCAACATGCACGTCGGTATCTTTTAACAGTTTATGACAAAGACTGACTGGGTATGAATTAATAGCTGCCATCGCAAAATCATTATCCTTACATTCATTACATAATCGCACAAAATCACTTTCTTGCGCAAAAGCCTTTAAATAAGTGTGATCGATCATCTTAGCCAATTCTTTTACTGTGTATTTTTTCATATTGTCTCCTTTTAACTATTTGATAATATTCATAAAATATACTGGATCTATGTCCAGTATATTTTAACTTATATTAGTTGATAACTCAATTATAGCGCCATGTTTTATGTATTAAGTTTACTATATCTATCAACTATTTTTTTATTATTTTTTTATAATACCTTGATTAAACTAATTTTTCAGTATCAAAGTCATTTAAGAATTGATTAGCCGTCGCTGCTACTTGGGCTAAGGCTTTTTCACCAAAAGGATTAGCTAGTCCAGCTGTTTCAACAAGATCCGTAAAGACCATCGATCCTGCTTTCTTGACTAAAGCGATATAATCACTCCACGCTTGTTTGCGATCTGCTTGCATCTTAACCCAAAATTGTAAAGCTACTGTTTGGGCTAGACAATAATCAATGTAGTAAAATGGCGAATTGTAGATATGTTGTTGACGTTGCCAACCTTTACCTTCTCCATAAAATGGCAATTCAGCTATTTTTAACCAAGGACGATATTGTCCTTCCAATTTCTTCCATTCTTGATGACGCTCTGCTGGCGTTAATTCGGGGTTTTGATAGATAATATGTTGGAAATGATCTACCATTGTTCCATAAGGAATAAAGGTCAAAGCTCCTTCTAAATGACCATAGTAGAATTTATCCGTATCTTGTTTGAAAAAGCCTTCTGCCCAAGGCCAGGCAAAAAACTCCATCGACATAGAATGAATCTCACACGATTCAAGCGTTGGATTACGATATTCCATAGGAAAAACATCACGCGCCATATAAGCCGCGAAGGCATGTCCTGCTTCATGTGTCATAACTTCAACATCGTGCTGTGTGCCATTAAAATTCGCAAAGATAAACGGTGATTTATAATCGGCTATCTCTGTACAAAAACCGCCACCAGCTTTGCCTTTTTTGCTTATTACATCTAATAATTCATTATCGTACATAAAATCAATAAACTCAGTAGTCTCATCTGATAATTCATGATACATAATCTTACCATGCGCTAAAATATCATCAGGATTACCTGCCGGTTTTGCATTACCGCTTCGATAAGCTAAAATATCATCCACAAAGCTCATCGGATAAGCTACTTTGATTCGTTTTGCTTGTTCTTGTTTTAATTCATCAGCCAAAGGCACGATATACTTCAAGACCGCTTGACGAAATTTAGCTACATCATTTTGATCATAACTATTACGCATCATCCGATAGTATCCAAGTTCAATATAGTTTTCATAACCCATTTTCTTAGCCATCAGGGTTCTTACTTTGACCAACTCATCATAGATGGTATCTAACTTATCTTGATTATCCGCATAAAAAGCTGATTCAGCTAACCACGCAGCTTTTCTTGTTTCATCATTTACGTCCTGTTTATAAGGACTTAGCTGTGATAATGTCTTCAGTTCACCATCAAACAGGATCTGAGCTGAAGCCATCAGCTTTGAGTATTCCGTCGTTAAACGATTCTCTTCTTGTAATAAACTAACAATCTCAGGTTTAAATGTTTTAAGCTGAATTTCAGCATTGGTAAATAATAATTTACCAAACTCTTTTTCAAAATCTTCACGAAATTTATTATTTAGCAAAGCTAATGTAAATTTTTGGATCGTCTTCTCAAGTTCTGGTGTCACTTCATCCCAATAAGCTTGTTCCTTATCATAAAATTCATCTAGAGTGTCGATTTCATGTCTAACTGCCGCTAAAGTACTCTGGGTTGCGACCGAAGCCAACAATGTTTGCCAATCAACGAAGGCTTGTTTGGCTAATACATAATCCGTAGCTGAATTTAATCTCTCTAATATGGTTAATCCTTTTTCTTCAATCTCTTCAACAGCTAGCCTTTGATAAGGCATTTCATTAAATTTCATCCTTTGTTCTCCTTTTGAATATTATAACACTGAGCTTACTTGTATAAACGATATTTGATCAGATCATTAATCGTGATCTTCAAATCACTTGGCAAAGACAAATTAAGTAGATACTGCCATCGATCAATATCTGGATAGTTGGTATTTTGCCAATGATTAATAATCATCTTTACCTTCTCATGTCTTCTCATGATCCAATATAGATAAAACCAGTCTTGTAAAAACATATAACTAATACCATTATGATCATGTACTTGATCATGGTTAGTTAGATCATAGTTATACCAAACATCTTTATAATTCACATACATATCAGCGATGATATCAACACTAACACCTTTGATCATGTATGTAGCAAAATACCCTGATTTAATTGAAGGATTATCTTTTGTATCTAGTTTTTGATACTTAGCCATTATTTTCGCTACCTTTTCAAGATCATTAAGACTAATAAATATATCAAGATCATTAACCTTAAGATCAAAATGGAGTTTATCGATCATAAACGATCCACCAACTCCATACAAGATATCATGCTCATCAAATAAAGCTGCTAATTCATAAAGTATGTGCTCTAGCATTACTTATACCTATCTATCAAATATTGATATCTAGCTAATGCTTGATCAATGACTTTATCCCAAGCAATTGGAATCGTTTTTTGAGCTTGTAAGCCTAATTCTTTAAGCTTAACAGGATCATTAAGTATATCCTTGATCACCATAAATAGATCATTAGAATCATCTTGACAGTGAAGTCCATTTACGTTATTTATCACTACTTCCGCCGAGTTACTAAAAGAGACAACGATTGAAGGTGTTTTCGCATTAGCCGCTTCTCTAACAACCATTGGTGCATTATCATAGAGAGATGGAAACACAAACAATGATGATAATGCATATAAACCATCAAGCAAGTCACTGTCTTGAATATG
>CAYNYC010000025.1:0-4474 GCA_964401415.1 uncultured Erysipelotrichaceae bacterium | reverse complement strand
GCCAAAAACTCTTGCCCAGTTATTTGCATAAAATCATCATGAAACTTTGAATGAAATGTCCCGACCAAGGGAATGTTTTTTTTCTTGGCATAACGGACAGCTTCCATGCCCGCAATAAAAGGACTATGTAAATGCACGATATCCATATCGATCATTTCAAGCCTGGCATTATAGTGAGCATCAAAGATAGGAAGTCCTGTGCGATACTGTGGCATTGTTGGTAAGGCTCTACTATGAAAATCCACAATTTCAAATGGATAATTACCTCGATAACCCATATCCGCAAATGGTACGATCGCATAACATTCGTGACCTTTTTTTCCAATAGTTTCACAATAGTTATACACTACTCTTCCCACACCATCATATATTGGTAAAAATGAATCACTGAATTGCCCTATTTTCATTTTATCAACCTTTCATTACGATCAAATTCATTGATATCTATTTCAATGATACCATAAATTATGATTGATATGATTTGTATATTAGGCGTTTTATAAGATCAGTTATCTGTCTATATAACGTCATATTAAGGCTTGTGTCCTGCTTTGTGTCAACGTATAACCGATAAAACCCTGAGTCATCACAAAACCCTGTATTGATGATCAAATAATTACTCAACGGTTGAACTAGCTCCTTACTATTTATAATCTTTATTGTACTACTTTCAAATTGCTTGATATCGAGATCTGATTGAATACCTATTACATTGCCATAAGCACAATGCTCTAAGATAATGATCAATTGATGATCATTAAATATTGCAATTGGTATCTTTTTATCATACAGAACAAACACTACCTCATCAGTAATAGATTCGTTGATGGCTAGTTGCTTGATCATATAAAGATTGATCGTTGAGCTAAAGTTCTTTCTATTGCTCTTACCAATAAAAACCCATAAACTAACAAAAACTGATAGTATGATCAAATAGAAGTTATAACCAACGAATACATGGATAATAAAGAATGAAATTATGATAAATAAAAAGCGCAATGATCTATCCAACATCAGATAGTCTCTCTTTGGTCTTGTTTTTGCCGTATATAGATACTCTTTATGTCTATTAACCCATAACTCTTTTCTTGTATCATACCGACACACTATGATGATCTTAGCTTTATTGATGTCACCTATGATTGTGTACTTTTGATAAGTATTGATCGGGCATCGATGATTAAAAAAGCAATTTAGATAATCATGTAAAAAAGATCGTTTTTCAAAGTTAAATCTTCGTTTACGATATTTATGATAAAATTGCACAAAATGTGATTTAATATTAACCAAAGAAAATATACCTTCTTCTATTTTTAGGAATATTTAGGATTGTACAAAGTGTTTCGATTTCATCAACGTAGAACTCTTGTTCACCATTAAGTTTAGCTATTAAAGTATCAGTACCGATAAATAGTTGTTGAGCCAGTTTAGTGATCGATACTCCTGCTTGATGAATATAATGTAATAGTTCTTTTGAATCAGTCAAAACAATAAACTCCTTTGTTGTATAATTTAATTCTACTTTATTTTATAATAATGTTTATTTTTAGTAAACACTTATTTATCAGATTTGTGATTAACTATTTAATAAACGTTTTACTTAATGCTAGAATAAACAAGAGGTGATATTGTCATGAGTATTGGTAACAAGATTAAGAGTCGACGTGAACAACTGAATATGTCGCAAGCTCAACTTGCACGGAAACTTAACTATCGTTCACGCTCATCAATAAACAAGATTGAACTTGGACATAATGATATAACCCAATCGAAGGTTATCGAATTTGCGGAAGCTTTGAAAACAACACCTTCTTATTTAATGGGTTGGGAAGATGAGCCACTTATAAACAATGATAATTTTATGAGTATCCCCTTTCTTGATCATGATAACCAAGCTATGCTTGTTAACGAAACCTCACAACACATACAATTACCTAGTAGTTTGTTTTCATTTAGAAAACATTATTTCTATTTCTATATGAATGATAATAGTATGGTTGATGAAAATATTCAGGCAAACGATCTTTTGATCTTTGAAAGCACCAACCTTCTGAAGAATGGCAATCTTGGTCTTTTTATGATCAACAATGAAAAGCTTTGTCGAAAGTATTATTTTGATCTAGATAAAAAAACCGCAACCCTAGTTGCGGCTGGTGGTAATATTCAACCAATTCTATTCACAGATTTAAATGATTTTGAGATCATTGGTAAATTAACTTACGTTCTAAACAAAAAATAAGCAAGAGCTTATTTTTTTAGTGCTAACAAATAAAACTGATCAATCACATCTAAGTAGACATAATACTCTTCATTAAACTGATAAACATCAACCTGTGTTGGTATATCACATAGGATGATCTGGAAACTTTCCATGTATTCAAATTGTTCATTATCTTCAGCGATTTCTTTTAAGTCATAATCCATCAAAAAGCGATTCTTTAATTTTTGATCATTATTTGACCACTGTTCAATGATGTTATCACAAACAAAAGACTCTGATATCATTTCACTATTTTGATCAGATTCTGTTCCATACATTTTCAATGCTCGATCAGATGAATCATTTGAGCCAAATTTAAACAATCCGATGTTATTAGCACCGATTACCGAAACAAACATCGTTATTGACGCAAAGGTCACAGCCTTTTGATAAACAGCTGAGCTTTTTCTTTTAATTTGACCTTTGATGTTGAATTCTTTTTGCTTATTTTCTAAAAGATCTTCCCAAGCTCGATTTTTAAAGTAAAGGATAATCAAAGAAATCAAGGCTAAAAATACTAAGATCATCCATAAATATCCGATTTCCATAATTACCTTCCTTTCAAGTATTGTTTAAAATCTTTGGTATAACTTCTATTTACTTCAAGCATCTTGTTGTTGGCTAACATGACCGTTAACTTACCATTAAAGGCCGATTTGATCGCTTCGATCTTAGTCACATTTACAATAATACTTTTACTAATCCTAAAGAAACCAAAGGATTCCAATTCTTCCATCAACTCATAAAGGCGAGCTGTCAATCTGACTTCTTGTTTCTCTATATAAGCGATGACTTCATTACCAAAAGACTCGATGTAATCAATATCTTTGATCAAAATTTTGATCTCGCCTCGGTGCGTCTTACCAAACATATATATTGGTGTAGTATTTTGAAAGAAATGGATCTTATCTTTAACCTTGTCAAGATTTTCAATCTTAAAGATTAAGTTGATCTTATCTTCTTCCTGTTCAGTAAAATCGCGACATAAAACGATATCATATTCATCTGTTTCTTTGATACCTAAAGTTTGTTTAATGATTTCCTTTTCCGCTTGCGGAAATTTGATCCTAAACATGGATAACCTCCAGCTATCCATCTACATCATAAGTAAATGGATCTTTTTTTCCATATATTCTGTATAAGTTACTAAAATAACTAATATCTTACATGAATTGTTTGTGTATTAAGCTTTTACCCTTACCATTCATAAAGTCTTTGGCCGACATAACATTGCGTCCTTCTACTTGTAAGTCTTTAATCAAAAGTAAACGATGATCTACAGCGATCGCTAAATTATCTTCATGTAATCCCATTAATGTACCATTAGCTTCATTTGTCTTTATATCAGTTGAAATAACACTATGAAAGCGAATCTTGATCCCCTCAATTACACCATAAGCAATAGGCCATGGTATGAGGGCTCTAATATGGTCATATACAACCTGATACGCTTGATCAAAAGATACGTATTCTTCTTCCTTGTTTATGTTATAGCCAAAAGTAGCTTTCTCATGCTCTTGAGTCGTATAAACTACTTTATCATCTAAGATAAGCGGTAAATATTCCTTCATCATTTTAATAGCGCAAATGATCAGTTTTTCTTGAAGAGAACCAACTGTATCAGTATTCTCGATCATTACCTTTTCTTGGACAATGATATCACCAGCATCCATTTTTTGCGCCATTTTCATTAACGTGATACCAGTTTCTTGCTCACCATTCATGATCGCTCTATGCATTGGTGCTCCCCCTCTTAGTTTAGGTAATAAAGAAGCGTGCACATTAATACATAAGAAATTATCAAGTATCGCTTTTGGTATCAACTGTCCATAGGCACACGTTATGATCAAATCAGGATTAAGCTCGATCATAAATTGATACTCTTCTTTGATCTTGAGTGGTTGATAAACAGGTATCCTATTTTCCTCAGCTAATAGTTTTACTGGTGGTTTCTCATATATGCGTTTTCTACCAACTGGTTTATCAGGTTGAGTTACAACCGCGATTATATGATATTGATCTGTTATCAAACTAGCTAATAAGTTTTTAGCGAAATATGGAGTGCCCATAAATACGATTTTTCTTTGGTCTTTTTTCATGTTTGTATTATATCATAATATCTAATTATGATTTAAGTATCTTAAATAAGTCTTACTGATCAAATGATCGCTACAAAATTAATTAATATTATTTATTTCTGTTTTATTGCATTTT
>CAYNYC010000024.1:0-16780 GCA_964401415.1 uncultured Erysipelotrichaceae bacterium | reverse complement strand
CATCTAATAGTTCAACATTATTTTCAAAATCTTTACCTGTAGTAATAACTCGATACCCACCTTGAAGATAATCATTGATGATCATATCTATCTTGATATGATCTTTTACCAGATCCATTTTACTGATCAATAAAGTTGGTACTATATCTGTGTATGTGATCAAAAAGATCAACTGATCAACTAAGGTTGTTGAAAAATCAGGCTCAACCGCTGACATTACGATAATGGCTTGATCAACATTAGCGATCGGTGGTCTTTTTAAGTAATTTTTTCGTGGATAAATCTTTTCAATACCATACTTATCCACTAAAGTCGCAACTTCAACCATATCACCAGCCACAGGAGATAGACCAAGCCTTATTTTCCCGCGGGCGATACAGTCCACGATCTCTTTGTTTTCTAAAATAACACGATATTGATTTGAGATTAACCTGATTATCTGACCCTTCACTTTGTTCTCCTAGTAGTAATACAAAACAATACTATTATCTTCATATTGAGTATAAAGACCAGATGATGGCGTCATACTTATGACCGTATTATACGTAATATTTTCTTTTTCCTCATCTGTTAAATCTTCTGTCGATAACGGATACAACATGACCATTGCGCCTTTTTCAGTTAACATATTTTGCGCTTCAAATACATTCATTCCAATCATGTTATCTGGTATCGTAAACTCTAAATAACCAGATACGATCAATTTGATCTCATATTGACGATTAGGATCTACTTTATCTCCTGGATTAAGTAATTCTTGTCTGATGATCGAACCAGGTTTAACAAACTCATTTACTTCTTTTTCAACTTTGATCGTGATCCTTTTACCCGCTAAGATACTTCGTACCTGCTCTTCTGTTTTACCGGCGTAATCATCAACGATAAAATACTTACCATCACTAACTGTGATCACTACTCCTGATCCTTTTTCAGTTGTGGCTCCAACAGATGGAGATGATGAAATGATGATACCCTCATCAATATCATCGGTTATCTGATAAATAGTCTTGGTTATCGTAAGTCCCATAGCGGCTAGTTCTTGGGTAGCTTGTTCAACACTCATATTTGTGATATCGATCATTTCCAATTTGCGATTATCTTCACCCCAATTTGATGATAATAAGATGATCAAGACCATGGATATCGCTGCTAAGATGATCAATGATATCCCAAAAGCGTTAGATACAACATTTTTAGGCTTCTTTGATTCTGTTTGTTTGGAAACTTTAGCTAACGCAATTGTCTTACCATGCTCATCTGCTTCATCTATCTGCCACTTAGCTTCATTGATCCTTTTATCTAAGAAAACCGTATTTAGATCATCTAACATTTCCTGAGCGCTATTATAACGTTGATTTTTATTTTTAGCTGTGGCTTTAAGCACAACATTTTCAACTGATTGATAGATCGTCGCATTTGATTCTTTAATACTTGGTAGATCTTTCTGCATATGTTGCATAGCAACTTGGACCGCTGTTTCCGCGCGGAAAGGAACTTCACTAGTTAAAAGTTCATACATGACGACCCCTAGGGCATAAATGTCACTTTTAATCGTCGCTGTTTCACCACGAGCCACCTCAGGTGCTAGATAATGAACACTACCCATTACCGAATCAGTTTGAGTCAACTGAATCGCATCTTGAGCTAAAGCAATCCCAAAATCAGTGATCTTGATCGTTCCATCATCTTTAACAAGCACATTTTGGGGCTTGATATCCCGATGGATTATATTACAACTATGAGCGATCGAGGTAGCTTCTACGAGTTGTTTCATGATCGCAACAGCCTCTTTTTGATCTAAAGCCCCGCGATGAGCGATCAACTGTTTTAAGGTTTTCCCCCTAACGTATTCCATAACGATAAACTGTTTATTATCCCAAGCCCCAACATCATATATCTCAACGATATTAGGATGATTAATAGCACTGGCCGCATTGGCTTCTCTTTGAAATCGCAAAAGCGCCACTGGGTCATTTGCTAGATCTCCACGGAGGATCTTTAGTGCAACTTCACGATCTAAGACCGTATCCATTGCCAAATAAACATCAGCCATGCCACCTTGTCCTAAGCTTCTAACGATAATATATCTTTCAGCGATCATTTCATTCATGACCAGTTACCTCAACTAAAACAATCGTTACATTATCCATACCGCCTTTTTGATTAGCTTGATCAACTAAGTTTTGGGTAATATGTTCGATGTCTTGTTTTATATTTATATGTGTCTGTATTTCATCATCACTAAGATAACCATGTAGTCCATCCGAACACAACATTAATAGCTCATATGGTTCACTTAAGCGGAAGATATCAATCTTGATTTCTGATTCAATACCAATCGCATTGATCAAAACATGACGATGAGGATGTTTTAAAGCATCTTCTGGTTTGATCAATCCTTGATCAACCAGTGTTTCCACAAGCGTATGATCTTTGGTTATCTTGATCAGTTGCTCATCACTTAAATAATAAGCTCGGCTATCACCAACATTAACAACATAAGTACCTACTTTACAAAACAAAGCCGCTACTAAGGTAGTACTCATTCCTTCATATTTACGTTTAGACAAAGCTAAAGATACCACAAAGGCATTAACTTCAGTGATCGTTTTATTTAACCATTCACGAATTTGGCAATCATCACTAAAAACTTCACAATTATTAAATCGATCACTTAAAAAACTCGCGGCCGCTTTACTAGCGATATCGCCAGAGCGACCACCACCGACCCCATCACAGACGATCGCTAAAGTATCTTGAGCTTTGTTTGTGGTAATACTATAACAATCTTGATTGATCTTGCGCACTAAGCCAACATCACTAATACCAAAATACTTCATAGTCTATTCCTTTCATGTTTGGCGCGTAATTGCCCACAAGCTGCATCAATATCCGCCCCATGTTCCTGACGTAATGTACACTTAACATGTGCCTTCGTTAAGGCATCATAGAATAACATCGCACTACGATAATCAACCTGTTTAAAGCCATGCTCATCTACTTGATTATAAGGAATGAGATTAACATACGCATTTAAACCCTTGATCAATTTAGCGAGTTGTCTAACATGTTCACTTTGATCATTTACGCCTTTTAATAAGATATATTCAAAAGTAATCCGTCGATTGTTTTTAGAGGCGTAATAAGTGATTGACTTCATTAATTCCCCCAATGGGTAAGCCTTATTGATGGGCATCAAAGAACTTCTTAATTCATCATTGGGCGCGTGTAATGAGATAGCTAGATTATACTGAACCTCTTCATCCGCAAATTGATAGATCCGTGGAACGATCCCACACGTTGAGATCGTGATATGACGCGCTCCAATAGCTAAACCCAGATCGTGATTGATGATCCGTGTAAAAGCCATGACATTGTCATAATTATCAAAAGGTTCACCACTACCCATGATCACGACATGACTTACTCGTTCAGCATCTTTATCTAATTCTCTTTGTACAAACAACACTTGTTGGACCATTTCTCCAGCAGTAAGATCTCTTTGTTTCTTCAAAAGACCACTAGCACAGAATGTACAACCCATATTACAACCAACCTGAGAACTAACACAGATCGTCTTACCATAATCATGGATCATTAAAACACATTCGTTTAGAGAATCATCCTTAAACTTCAATAAGAATTTACGTGTTCCATCTTTGGATATCTGACTTTGATATAAAGTAATATCCTCCATATAAAAAGTTATCTTTAAAAGATCACGCTTTTCTTTTGACAGATCAGTCATTTCATCAAAAGATCTTACCCGATGACGATATAACCACTGAAATATCTGTTTAGCCTGGTATTTTTTCCAGCCGACGGTTTCTGTCCATTCGACTAGCTCATTAAATGTTAGATCATATATACTTATCATAATTTACCTTCACTTTATCATATTACCTTATTCGTTGTAATTTTGCCATATAAAAGCCATCACTACCATATTCCATTGGCATGATCGTTTTATCTTGGATCAAACTGAAATCTTGATGATCCACTAAAAATGATTGAATCTGTTTTTCGTTTTCTTTTTTATTCAATGTACAAGTCGCATAGACCAAGTAGCCATCAGGTTTGACCATAAGTGCTGCCTTAATGAGCATTTGTTTTTGTAAAGCCACAAGCTCGTCAATACCACCCGGTGTGATCGTTAATTTGATCTCAGGTTTATGACTTATCACCCCAAGTCCACTACAGGGGGCATCTAATAACACTAGATCATAACTAGCTAATTCAAGATACTCATCAATCTTTAAAGCATCCAATACCTGGGCTTTAATACTGGTAAGTTTAAGTTTACGACTTAATTCTTTGATCAATTCGACGCGATGAGGATGAATATCAAGAGCATCGATCAAACCCGTATCATCCATCATGATCGCCATATGGGTGGCTTTAGTACCTGGAGCGCTACATAGATCTAAGATCTTATCATGTGGTTTAGGATCAACGAAGTAACTAACATATTGACTTGATTCATCTTGAACGATAACTTCTCCCTTATCAAAATACACACTTTTAAAGATATTACCCTCATAATAAACAGCGCTTGGGGCTAATTTACCCTCGATAAAGCGCTCATCTTGTAATATCTCTTGTTTAGTGATCAAGGATGTATTTACTCTTAAAGCTAAGGGTTTGCGTTTATTGTTATGCTCACATATGGCTATGGCTATCTCTTTTCCATAATGAGCTTGCCACATTCTAACAAGCCATAAAGGATGACTTGTCATAAGCGCTATCTTTTCAATAGGATCTTCTACTTCAACTTTAGTTAAACCTTCGTTGATGAATTTCCTTAAGATCGCATTACATAAACCCTTAAAGCGTCCATTATCTATCGTTTTGGCAATGGTGATTGCCTCATCTACGATCGCATAAGCTGGTACTTTATCTAAATAGATCAATTGATAGATACTCATATTCAAAAGACATTGTACTTCTTGATTGGGGATCTTTTTAACATAGAGAAGCCATTGATAAGATAGATAATCATAATTCTGAAGTGTCCCATAAACGATCTCATTAAGTAAAGCTTGATCACGCTCATCACTAAGATCATTATCACGTAGCGCAAGATTACTATATTTCTTATTAATGATCACCTGAGTTAAGATCGTAAAAGCTGTTTTTCTAACATTCATTACTCGATCCTCATCGGATTAACATCAACTGTTACTTTTATCGCTGGTTGCTCATTAATAAACTCATCCATGTATGTTTTAGTCATCTTGATCATTAAAGCTAAATCCCTTCCTTTTAAGACGATCCGCATCCGATATCGTCTAAATGTCTTATATAATTCCGTTGGTCCTAAAACCTTGAAATCATTATTATCTCTTAATTTAAAAGCTAGTTCATTTACTTCTTTTTGTAAACGTTCTAACTTATCACTACTAAAGACTATCGCAATTAAGTAAGTATAAGGCGGATAACCACCAGCATGGCGATATTGCATCTCATAACCATAAAAACGTTGATAGTCATGACGAGAAGCGGTCTGGATGGCATAGTGATCAGGATCAAAAGCCTGAATATACACTTCACCAACATCACGACCACGACCACTACGACCACTGGCTTGAACGATCAGATCAAAGGTTGTCTCAACAGAGCGGAAATCATCACGCGCTAAAGCCGCATCCGCACTTAAGACACCCACTAAGGTAACAAGTGGATAATCTAAGCCTTTAGCGATCATCTGGGTCCCTAATAAGATATCAGCTTGATGAGCCCCAAATTTATCTAAGATCTTTTGATGAGCATGTTTTTTAGTTGTCGTATCCGCATCCATGCGTAATAACCTAGCAGTTGGAAAACTATGTGCTAATTCCTCTTCTAGTTTTTGCGTACCATAGCCCATTCTGATCCATTTATTACCATGACAACTGGGACAGGTATGTTGAAGATCGATCATCACTCCACAAGTATGACATACCAACTTATTCTTATCTTTATGATAATTCATCGCAATATCACAATCAGGACATTTGATCACGTGATTACACTCAAGACATTGTTGGATTGGCGTATAACCACGTCGATTAAGTAGAAGGATTACTTGTTGTTTTTTACTTAAGCGATCACTGATCGCCTCTTTTAAAGGTGGCATTAAGATATCTTTCATTCCTTTACGTAAATAGGTCTTTACATCAATGATACGACACGTAGGTAAAGGTTGTTTATTAATACGTTGGGGTAGCTCAATTAAGTGATAGACACCCTTCTGTGCTCGCGCATACGATTCTAAAGCAGGCGTAGCACTACCTAAGACAACTTTACAATCATGATATGTAGCGCGATTAATAACGATATCACGACAATGATAACTAGGTGTTTTCTCTTGTTTATAACTATGATCATGTTCTTCATCCATTACGATCAAACCAAGCTGATGAAATGGCATAAAAGCCGCACTACGAGTCCCGACAACGACCGCTACTTCATTATCATCAACACGTTTAAACTGTTCATATTTTTCTTGATCATTAAGGGCTGAATGATAGATCGCCACTTTATCACCAAAGCGCGTCTGTACTCTTTCCACCATTTGTGGCGTCAAGGAAATCTCAGGTACTAAGATCAAGACTTGCTTACCCATATCAATGACTCTTTGAGCTAAATGTAGATATATCTCTGTTTTACCACTACCAGTCGCTCCATGAAGTAGATAGATACGATCATCTGATGATAAGATCTGTTGGTAAGCATTCATTTGATCATCAGTTAGTGTTAAATGATCACTAATGATCATGTGCTCATCAGCTTGATAACGAGCTTCTTTTTGATATATTTCAACATAACCCTTACTAATCAAAGTTTTAGTCGTATAGTTTCCATGGTCTTTGCGCCAAAGACTAGCTATCATATCCTGTTGATCAAGAGCCATTAAAGCCTTAGTCTGCTTGTCACTTAGACCATCAACCATCTTAAGTAAATGGACATGATCAATATATTTGATCTTATTGTTGTTTGATTTAGGACTGATCTTAGGTGGTAACATTGCTTGATAACAAGCAATCCGTGGACTGATCGTATTTAAAGCCATCCATTTACCCAATTCATAAAGTTCTTGATTGATCAATGGGGATTCATCAATCACTTCCATGATCTTCTTTAAGCTAAAACCATTCTCTTTTTCATATTGGTCAACGTCTAGTTCTGTTTCATATACTTTATCCACAAACCCTACCAGTCTTTGGCCATTGAAATCAACCACAACGCGGATACCACGGGTTAACTTAAAACCATCAGCTTGATAGCTGAAGGGCTTATCGACTTTAAAAATGGGGTGTTCTATCCAGACATTAGCTATTAACATTTATTACCTCAAATCTATTATACTAAAAAACTCACCTTGCGATGAGTTAATTTATATGTCTTTTGATGATAACGGAAATTAATTCACTGGCCAGTTCCGCATCTTCATTACAAACTACATACTTATACTGACTAATAAGATCCATCTCTTTGATCGCTTTTTGTAAACGTTCTTGAATGACCTCTTCTGATTCACTCTTACGACTTCTGATCCTTTTCTCTAATTCTTCAATACTTGGTGGAATAATGAAGATACTTAAGGCCTCAGGACATTTATCAACGATCTGTTGAGCTCCTTGTACCTCTATCTCCAGTAAAACATTTTTACCTTCACTTCTTAGCTTATCTACATATGCTTTTGGTGTTCCATAGTAGTTACCAACAAATTTCGCATATTCTAATAATTCGCCTTTTTCAACAGCTTTTAAGAATTCCTGTTCACTAACAAAGAAGTAATCAACTCCATCTTTTTCATTAGCTCTTGGTTTTCTGGTAGTCATTGATATCGAATAAGCTATATTCAACTCTGGATCATTCACAAACAGATCACGTACTGTCCCCTTACCGACACCACTTGGTCCACTGATAACGATCAATAACCCTTTACTCATGTTCGATCTCCTTTTTATAATAGTAATAAGATAAAAGGCTCTTGTCAATTGTGATATAATTATAAAATATAAAGGACATTAAATATGGCATTAGATGGAATAGTACTAGATAAGATAACCAAACAGATTCAACCGCTTTTACCTGTAAGAATAACCAAAATTAACAATATCTCCGATACTGAGCTTTTATTTCAGTTAAAAGGAAATGGTGAACGATATCAATTATTGATCTCTTGTCATTCCCAATTTAATCGGATCAATCTTACAGATAAAAAATACCCAATACCAAAAGAACCCTCTAATTTTGTCATGTTGTTACGGAAACATTTAGAAAATGGTATGTTAGTCAGTATGGTTCAAGAAGGTTATGATCGTTATCTAAAATTGATTATCCATACTCATAATGAAATAGGTGATCCCATCAGTCGCATCTTATATGTAGAACTTATGGGAAAATACGCTAATGTGATCTTGGTAGATGAAGAGTTTAAGATTCTTGATGCCTTAAAGAGAATTCCCCCCTTTGAAAATGCCCAGCGAACAATTCAGCCTGGCGCTATTTTCACCTTCCCCAAACAACAAGACAAAAGTGACCCCTTCAACACCGATACTTACGATCCTAACTCGCCACTAACAACCCAATTCAGTGGCTTTTCTCCATTACTTAGTAAAGAGTTTGAGTATCGCCTTCATCAAGGGGAATCATTTAAGGAAATCATCGCTTTAATAAAAGCGTCTGATCATATCTATGTCAGTGAAGAACAAGATAAGCTTTATTTTCATATTATTCCCCTAACCCAATTTGATAGTAAACCCCGCGTCTTTTCAATCATGAATGGCCTTGATGAACTATATTTTTATCAAGAAGAGATCGATCGCATACGCCAACAAACAGGTGATCTTTTTAAGTTTGTAAGAAGAGAATTAAAGAAAAACCAACAAAAACATCATAAATTGACTGACTCTTTAAATGAAGCCCAAGACTGTGAAAAGTGGCGAAACTTCGGTGATTTGATCTATGCTTATCAAGCTCAGATAAAAAAAGGAATGAAAAGCATTGCTTTACCTGATTTTAATGATGGTTCACTAATCACTATTCCCCTAGATCCAAAACTTGATGCTAAACAAAACGCCAAAAAGTGTTTTCAAAGATATACCAAAGGAAAAAGTGGTCAAATTCACATTCAAAAACAACTTGATCTAACTCAAGATGAGATCGATTATTTTACGACTATCCAAAAACAACTTGAAATAAGTGATTTCAAAGATGCTTTAGAGATCAGAGAAGAATTAAGTAACTATGGCTATCTCAAGGCTAATAAGAAAGCTAAGACTAATAAAAAAGCGATCCTTAACTATATCGAAATTGAATATGATAATCAAACAACCATCTATGTCGGTAAAAACAATCGTCAAAACGAATATCTAACCTTTAAGTTAGCTAATAAAAATGATCATTGGTTTCATGTCAGTGATTACCATGGTGCGCATGTGTTAGTAAAAACCAATGAACTTAATGAAAAGATCCTCCGCTTAGCAGCGATGTTAGCTGGCTATTTCAGTGAAGCCCGCCAATCAAGTAGTATCCCTGTATCTTATACATTGATCCGTGACCTAAAAAAGATTCCTAAAGCTAAGCTTGGACAAGTATCAATGAGTACTCACAAGACCATCTATATTGACATCGATAAAGATGTCTTAAAGGAATATATAACTTTAAAGGAGCTATGATGAAATTAACGGTCCTTGTCGATAATAATACCTATATCGATCAATACTACTTAGCTGAGCCTGCTTTATCTTATCTTTTACAGGATGGTGATGATACTGTGTTATTTGATGTAGGCTACAGTGATGTCTTTATGATCAACGCTAAACGAATGAACATTGATCTTCACCAAGTAAATAAATTAGTCTTATCTCATGGACATAATGACCATATTGGTGGTTTGATCTATTTTAAAGATCAAACACAACAAATTGTAGTTATTGCTCATCCTGCTGTTGATGCTTATAAAAGCTATCAAACTCAAGATGTCGGTTCCCCTTTAAAACTTAAAGATTTACCAACTAATTTTAAACTCAAGCTCACTGACTCGCCTATTAAGATCACCAATAACATCACTTTCTTAGGAGAAATACCTAGAGTATTTACCTTTGAAGGTCAACCTTTAGAAAATGATCAACTCAAAGATGATTCAGCCCTAATCTATCATACTCTTGATACCCTGTGGGTGATCACAGGTTGTTCTCATAGTGGTATTTGTAATATCTGTGAGTACGCTAAGAAAATCAGTGGTATTGATCATATAACCGGTATTATCGGTGGTTTCCATTTATTAGATAATCCTTATCAATTAAAAAAGACCGTTGCTTATTTAAAAGCTAATCCGGTCGATATCATCTATCCTGCTCATTGTAGTGATCTTAAAGCGAAGATTGAATTGGCTAAAGTGGTAACTATCACGGAAGTCGGTGTAGGCTTATCATTCGTTATTAAATAACCAATATATACATTAATATAGTTTTGGCAGTTTTACTCAGCGTAATACTGCTTTTTTATACTCGCTTTGATAGTATAACAAATAGTTTACAATCTGATCACTCTCTCAACATAACCTATTTTTTTGTAATAATTGTGATATTATCATGAATTTATATCTTATTTATTTGCATATATTGTATATTATAACTATTATTTAAGTGATTTCACTAGATAACCAAATTCTTTTGAAATCAAATCTAGAAAGAAAAGAGTGCTGATATCATGGAACCATATTAATTATTATTGTAATAATTAATTAAGTGTTTACTAGAAAGAGGATACGATGAAGAAAACTAAGATTATTATGATTGTATTTGCTTTTTTGTTTTTAAACATCATGAATGTTTCTGCAAATAGTATTAATATGAAACTGGATAGTAGCGCAGCCGCCATAAGGGAATCTGTTAGAGGTACTTGGATAATATCTGTTCCCTCGGGTAATTACATTAATTTAGTAAATTTTCTCAGTTTAACAATACAATCTGATGGATATCAATGGGCATTTGGCGTTGGTTATAAAAACGGTATTGGTTATCAGGGATATTTCCAATACGATCCTGATGTAATGCATCCTGTAGGTACTCCATCTGATTATGTTCAAATGTTCTTATATAGTAGTGCAGCTGCAATTCGATCAACTATACAAGGAACCGTATTAACAGTAATCCCTAATGGTAGTTCATTCACTGTTTTAGGGTTCTTAGATTCCATTCAATCTGATGGATATAGATGGATGGAAGTGATTGGTAATGGTTATACCGGATATGCTCAGTACGATCCAGAAGTAATGCGTCCAATTGGGCATTGATTAGTTTTAGAGATGATGGCTAATCCCATCATCTCTATGTTTCTTATAAAAACAACTTGTATGAAATAAACAGAAATGGAGCAAAAATGAGCACATGGATTAGGATAATTAGAAATCTACAAAGAAATAAACTAAGAACCATTCTTTATGGGTTAGCCTTCTTTTTAATCGGTAATTTATTATTGATTGGAATAGCTGTCTATCAAGCTTCAGATCAAGCTGTGACTTTAACAAGACATAAACTTAAACCATTAGTAAGTTATGAAATCAATTATGATGCTGTTAAAGATAACATGTATAATGAGACAATCGACTATTTCGAGGGCAAAGATTTTACAATTTTTGATGCAATAGAGAAAATGGCTAACGATGAAATGGTTGTCGCTATCAACCATTTAGTGGATATTGAAGGTTATCCACAAAGTTTTACTGCTTTTTCATTGAGCAACGATTTCAATCCCTACGAAGGAGCGACTATAATGCTAGTTGGTAATACCAAACCAAACATGATTGAATTCTATGATCGAAACAACACAATTATTGATGGACGCTTTTATACTTCTGATGAAATAGAAAATAGTGAAAGTGTAGCGCTTATTAATGACAAACTAGCTATGTTAAATAATCTAAAGATCAACGATTTTATAACCATAGATCTTATCGATAAAAGCAATGATCGCTATGGACATATTCCCGAAGAATATAGAACACTAACCTTAAAGATAATTGGTATTTATCAAGTACATGATGATAGTTTAAATCAAAGTGACATGTATAAAGCTAAATCAAGTCTATATCCTAATCAGATATATCTACCTGGAAGCGTTCTTGCTGAAGCGAAAACCTATATCGCTAATGATTCATTAGAAGTATACGGTCTAGCTCATCCAGAAGACATGGAATATATCACATTATCAACCATTGATGATGCATACAATTATTCGAGTATTTTAATGCTTGATGATCCTGAGAACATCGACATTTTTTGTGAGCGTTACAGTGAGTATACAACACAATACTTAGTGTTGAACCAAAATAACACTGCTTATGAAAACTTGGCTCAACCGCTAAAAACGATGACCTATTTTGCGAAATTATTTATGGAGTTCATAGTTGTCGTCTCGATTGTAATTATCGGTATTATCACTGCTATGTCGCTGAAAAATCGCCAATTTGAGATAGCTATGCTATTAGCTAGTGGTGTTACACGCTTTAAAATAATCTTTCAATTATTAGCGGAGCTTATGATAATTATCATTGTTTCATTCACCCTTTCAACAATAAGTGGTAACTTCATTGCAAACAGAATTGGCAATACAATCCTTGGATATCAAAAAATTACTGATGTTGCATCTGATTATGATTCTTATCAATTAGCCCTTAAGTATTTTGAAAACATAAGCAGTGATGAATTACTAGCGAATTACCAAATCGATATAAATCTTGTTACATATCTGCAACTATACGGATTCAGCATTTTGATAGTAGTATTAAGCACAGCAATACCGACTAGCTTCATTGTGATGATTGATCCAAAAAAGATAATGAGTAACTAATGAAAGGAGTAACACTGTGTTAGAGCTAAATAATCTTAACTTTTCTTATATCACAAAAAACAACAAAAGAATAATCATAGATAATTGTAGCTATCGTTTTGAACCAGGCTTGTTTTACACAATTTTGGGTGAAAGTGGTGTGGGAAAAACAACCCTATTATCGTTGATGACAGGTATGCAAAAAACTGATAATAGCGAAATTACGTATAATGGCCAAGCGCTTGAAACTATCGGATATAATCGTTATCGCCACGATCACATAAGTATCGTTTTTCAACAGTACAATCTGATTGATTACTTAACTGCTTATGAAAATGTTTATGTTACACTGCTTGATCATAACAAAAAGAAACATGATAAATCATTAGCTTATAAGCTATTGGAGAAAGTTGGGATCGGTAAGAGTAAAGCTGATCGTTTGGGTAAACATCTATCAGGAGGTGAACAACAGCGGGTGGCCATTGCTAAAGCACTAGCTTGTAATAGTGATATCATATTTGCAGATGAACCCACTGGTAACCTAGATGAAGAGACGGCTTATTCAATAACGAATTTGTTTAAGGAAATGAGCCACGACTACAACAAAACTGTTATAGTTGTCACCCACAGTAAGATCGTATCTAAAGCAAGCGATATTCAAAACCGTTTAGTAGATGGTAAAATAATAAGGACGAATTAAATGAGAAAAATACCATCAATTATGGCTATTATGTTGCTTTTAATAGCTTGCTCACCTAATGAGAGCATTAAGCAAGAAGTTATCAATCAAAGCTTGATCGTATACAATGACTTAACCGAAGACAATGCAATTGAAATTTAGGATAAGTTAAATGGCTATTGGGTTCAGCTTCTTCAATTTTGTGATACATATGTCCACATCTTTGCCAAGGATAAGCAACTATATATCAGCTTTGGAAAGTTTAATGATGATATCCATAACGGAGATATAAAAATAAATTCAATATCAATGATTGAAGATGAAGAATACATCATTGATGTTGATTATAATTGACCAAACTTTGATCAATTTACTAACATTGATATTAGCATTAACACAAAACACTTAGCAGGTGGTTCAACTTTATCTATAAAACGCGCAGCTAATGAACTATTACTTGGTGAGATTAATGATAATTATATTTACATGGAATGTCAATTTTCCGAAGATTACCAATCAGCATATCAATCGTGGAAAGAAAACAACTGATCGCCTTGTCAGTTGTTTTTAGTATAATGTCGAATAATTTGATCAAAAGATCGATCAACTAATAACGATATAATAATGATCCATATCGTCCAGGCAAATATCCCTGTCATATCAAGCATATTACGATCAAAAGATAATTGTTTTCCAACACCTATCTGAACTTGCGTCAATATTTCAGCCATGACACTTACTTTAAAACCTAGCCCAAAGCCAACTTTTAAAGCGGATAATAAGTATGGATAGATTTGTGGAAGATAAACTTTGATCAATTTATGATAAGAAGATTCAGGATAGACTTTCATTACATCCTGTAAATCCTTTGATAAGCTATTCATCGCCAACAAGACATTGGCGTAAAATGTTGGAAACAAGATAAAGAAACTAACGATGATCACACTACTTTCTGAGCCAAGCCAGATCAAGATAATGATGATATAAGATATATTAGGAATAGATTTGATTATATCATTGATCACACTGAAGTAATCGGCTACCTTGGGATATAAGCCACCAATAACGCCCATGATAAGGGATACACTTACGGCTAATAGTAAACCTTTAACTACCCTAAAAAGGGTCGTAAAGATCGTATAATAAAAAGACGGATCACTTAAGTCATTAAACATTTGGGCAAAGACATGACTTGGTAAAGGGATCAATATTTCCCTATCAATCAATAAAGCCATGCTTTGCCACAAGATGATCAAGATCAAGATAGTGATAAACCGTCTTTTTTTCATTTATACCTCTTACTTAACTAATAGTTCATCGATATTATCGATACTAAATAGTTTTAAAAACACTGTGATTTCATTTTTAACATCTGTTGCTGAATGGTATTCAATATTCATATTATCAAAGGCCTGGGTGATAATCGCAAGCGGTGGTACGCCATACAATTCTTCTTGACCTGATAATAGATTAGCTACTGTATCAGCGTTAAACGCGCTTAGATGAGCCACAAGATCATCTACTGCTGTCTTCGTGTCTTGATAAACACTATTTAAAACAAAGACGGCCGCCTGTGGATAACCACTTGTGCTATTTTTAATATTATACTCCGCTTGGATATCATATATTACTTCTAGATCAATACCAGATTGTGATGCTTTAGCCAGTGTTGCCGTTAATAAAGGCTCAGCTAATAAACCATAAGCTGCCTTTTCAGTCAATAAAGCTACCTGGACATCCGCGACACTGTTAAAATACTGAATATCCTTATTAAGCGTGGATAGATCAATAGCGTTTTCCACAACTTTTTGAGGTACAGCCCCCTCACCAAACATCGCCAGTGGAAGTTCACTATCAATAAGTTTTGTATTACCAACTAAATACAGATTTCCCCAGGTAATAACTCCTAATAAACGATAATCACTGCCCTTGGTGATCGTTAGCGCTCCTAAATTGATTGGAGCGATGATAACATCATATTCCGGGGTTGGATTAAGTAAAGCCGCTGAGATAACGTCTGTTCCATCTACCAAAGTAATCTTTTCATCACCATAAGTATCAGCGTAGCCTAAAAGCGAAAGCCCTGGGGCACCCTTAGGGGCTAAGACATTAAGTGCGTCAACTTCTTCATTATCAACTTGTGGACTACACCCCATTAACAATAATACTAATAATAAAACTAAACTTTTTCTCATTAATACTTTCCATCTCTTTCCTTTGTTATATTTATCACAAAGTCAGAGAGATTGCAATTGATTTGTTCTTTTTGTTGGTAACGGCGAATATTAACACTACGATTTTGTACTTCTTCATCACCGATTACCAATTGAACAGGAATCTTATTAAGTTGAGCTTCACGAATACGATAACCTAGTTTTTCATTTCGATCATCAACTTCTACTCGAATATTTTGCTCAAGTAGCAGTTTCTCGATTTCATGAGCATAGTCACTATGAATCTCTGGATTAACGGGGACGATAATAACTTGTCTTGGGGCTAACCACACTGGAAATGCCCCACCATAATGCTCGATCAATATCCCAATAAAGCGCTCTTCTGAACCATAAATAACCCGATGTAACATGATTGGTCTTTGTTTTGAACCATCAGATTCAATATAAGTTAGATCAAACCTTTCTGGTAGATTCATATCTAATTGGATCGTTCCACACTGCCATACTCTACCTAATGAATCTTGGATATGAAAATCAAGTTTAGGACCATAAAAAGCCCCATCACCTGGATTGATCTTACAAGCCTGACCAGCCGCCTCACATGCTTTTTGAAGAATGGCTTCTGCTTTATTCCAAACAGCGATATCACCAATGTATTTCTTCTCAGGTCTTGTGGATAATTCAATCGTATAAGTTAATCCAAATACTTTATACATCCGATCGGTAAATTCAATTAAGCGAACGATCTCACTTTCAATCTGATCTTCACGCATAAAGATATGTGCATCATCTTGCGTAAAAGCTCTAACTCTAAATAAACCATTTAAAGCACCACTGGCTTCATGACGATGGACTAAGCCAAGTTCTCCCACTCTAAGTGGAAATTCCTTATAAGAGTGTAAACTATTTTTATATGCTAGTAATGCCCCAGGACAGTTCATCGGTTTAACCGCAAATAAAGTATCATCTATTTCACTGACATACATATTTTCACGATAATTCATCCAATGACCCGATACTTCCCATAGTTGTTGATTTAACATGATCGGCGTCTTGATAAACTGATACCCTTCTTTGCGATGTTGTTGATACCAGAAGTCTTCTA
>CAYNYC010000023.1:0-17703 GCA_964401415.1 uncultured Erysipelotrichaceae bacterium | reverse complement strand
ACCTTAAGCAACTCCATGAGCTTTAACTACCTTTTTGTTTTGGATCAATTCAAGTCCTATCGCTAGGGCTAGCCCTAGTAAGATTAAAACTACCGTATCCACCTTTACAAAATAAGATAAGATAAAAGCAACTGCCATCATTAGGATATTAAAGATATCTTTAGATTTAAAGACATCCTTCATTAAACTCAATGCGGCATCAATGATTACCGCAGCTACACCACTACGCATAACCTTTAAGGCAATCTGGACAAGCTTGTTATCGATAAACATTGCATAAAAAATAGAAATAAACGTTATGATAAACAACGGTGGTAAGATTGTCGCCAACATAGCCACTAGTGATCCTTTGATCCCTTTTAATTGATAACCAAATAAGATAGACGCATTTACAGCCAAAGAGCCAGGTGCACTTTGTGCTAAAGCTGTAATGTTTAAGATCTCATCCTTATCAATCCACTGTAATTCATCACAAAATTTCTTCTGCATCAACGTTATTATGACAAATCCACCTCCAAAGGTAGACATACTGATCACAAACATCGACTTAAATAGTATCCAATAGGTGTTATCTAATGTTTTGCTCATAACACTTATTATATTGACTTAACTTACATAAGTATATTAATATTATTTTATAGAATACATATCAAATAGGTAATATATATGACATTAAGACATTTCAAGATATTGATTAGTGTAGTTAAGCATAAAAGTATCACTTTAGCTGCTAAAAGTCTATTTATGACTCAACCAGCCGTTTCTTTAGCTATCAAAGAAATGGAACTATATTATGGGGTTAAATTATTTGATCGTTTATCCAGAAAGCTCTTTATCACAGTTGAAGGCCAGAAGGTTTATGACTCAGCGCTAACGATCATGAAGAATGTTGATGACCTCTATGATCAGATCCAACTGGGTTCTTATCCCAATCAAATAAGGATTGGCGCATCAATCACTTTTGGAGCATATTACCTACCAAAAATATTAAGTGAATCTTTATCGATCAATCCAGATATTAATTGTACGATCACTAATTCTGGTGAATTAATTGATGCTGTTTTAAAACACGAATTAGACTTCGCAATTGTTGAAGATCCCCTATTATCGGATAGACTTATATCAATACCGCTTATCAATGATCAATTAGTTTTAGTCATCAATCAGGATAATCCTCTATCTCAAGAAAAAGCAATCAGTCTTAATCAGTTAAGATCGCAAGCGTTTTTATTGAGAGAAAAGGACAGTGGAACAAGAAAGATTGTTGATAGTGTTTTCTTAACTCATAATTTTGTGGTTGAACCACGCATGGAGAGCACTTCAACTGTCGCTCTTCTGGAAGCTGTCAAACACAATTTAGGAGTGACTATCGTTTCACAACGGATGATCGATCTCCTTAAACCACAAAACACACTCATCAAACCAATCAGAAACGTCAGTTTTGAAAGACCATTCACTTTAATCCATGTTAAAAATAAATATATAAGCCCGAGCCTAAAAGAGCTAATTGATCACTTTAAAAAGATAAGCTTGAATTAAAAATAGACGATAACTCGTCTATTTTTCCTCTATCTCTTCGCGCCAAATATTAGCACCTAGTTCTTTTAATTTGCCATCAATATTCTCATATCCACGTTCGATATGTTCGATATCCGTAATCGTCGTTATGCCCTCAGCGATCAAACCAGCCACAACTAAACTAGCTCCACAACGTAGATCAGTAGCTCTTACTTCATCACCATATAAAGGGGTAGGTCCTGTTATTGCACAAGATGGTGGAGTTACCTGAATTTCTGCGCCCATCCGGTGCAATTCAATACATTGTTTAAATCTTTCAGGATAGATTGTTTCTTTGATATTAGATACCCCATATGCTTGAGTTAACAAAGCAGTGATTGGTTGTTGAAGGTCGGTCGCGAATCCTGGATATGGTAAGGTTTGAATATCCACAGCTTTGATGCTTTCTTTACGTTTGATAACAACTTTATCAATACCAACTTCGATATCTATTTCCATTTCCTTCAATTTTGAGATCAATGACTCAAGATGTTGGGGAATGATATTCTCAATCGTCATGTTTTCAGCAGCTGCTGCTGCAATGATGATAAACGTTCCTGCTTCAATACGATCAGGTATGATCTCATGAAAACAGCCATTCAATGATTCAACTCCATCAATTGTTATTACACTTGTACCAACACCACGAATCTGAGCGCCCATCTTATTTAGCATTGTTGCTACATCAATGATCTCTGGTTCTTTGGCGGCGTTTTCGATTACCGTTCGTCCTTTTGCATAAACAGCAGCCATCATGATATTGATCGTTGCTCCTACACTAGCGATATCAAGATATATACTAGCTCCTACAAGTTCTTTAGCATAAATGTGATATGATCCCTTAACATACTCAACTGTCGCACCTAGAGCTTCAAAACCCTTCAAGTGAAGATCGATCGGTCTTGGACCCAGATCACAACCACCAGGCATTCTCATCTTAACTTCTTTGTATCTTCCTAATAATGCCCCCATAAAATAATATGAAGCCCTTAGTTTAGTTACAACACTATGATCAAGAGGAATATTGAGCATCTCTGTCGGATCGATCATTATATGATCCTCATCTTTACGAGTAACCTTCACATTTAGCTCTTGTAAGATTAAACTCAAAGAAGCTACATCGGCTATTTGCGGAACCCCATATATAGTAACACTACCCGTTTTAGCCAAGATCGCCGCTGGTATTAAAGCTACCGTCGCATTCTTGGAACCACTTATTCTAACTTTACCATTTAGTAAATGTTTACCTTCAATTTTAAGAACTTTGCTCATATTTCTACCTCTATCCTAATTATAACCTACATTACACAAATAAAAAGATGAAAAACTCAATAATCTTGTTCCTCATCATTTGCATTATTTTCTTCTTTTTCATCCTCTTCAGCTTCTTCGAAGTCAGAGTCATTATCATCAGTGTATTCTTCATCTTCATCATCGATTAAAATAGCACTGGTATCAATATGCGTTTCTGTGTATTTGTGTCTTTCTCTTAGATCCCATTTATTATCAGCTAATAATGTGAATCTGGTATCCAACATTAAAGCTGAATAAAATGATGCTATCTTGTTGGTTGTTTGCACTTCATTTAAACCTAATACTTTACTAACTTCTTGCCATAATTGGCCAAAAACAGCGACTGTTTTCTCTTTTTTCATGATCTCATATGCGACATCAGTCATTGATCTGCTACTCATAATACCTCACATTCTTTCAGGTGCTGACACACCGATCAACATTAATGCATTCTTTAATGTTATCTTAACAGCGGTGACTAAAGCTAATCTTTGAGAGCTTAAATTGATCTCATTTGGATCTAGTACCTTACATTCACCATAGAAACTATGAAATAAAGCCGCTAATTTCTGAATATAATTACAGATCTTATGAGGTTGTCTTGTTGTGGCAGCGTCACTAACCACTCTTGGAAACTCGTTAATATATTTTATTAGATCGATCTCTTTGGGATCGTTTAATAGCTCGTAACTAGTAGCCTGTGTATATTCTTCACCACTACGTAGTATCGAACATACCCGAGCATGAGCATATTGTCCGTAATAGACAGGATTATCATTGGATTGTCTTACAGCCATATCAAGATCAAAATCCATGTGCGTATCCGCCGCTCTACTAGCAAAATAATAACGAACAGCATCAACACCAGCTTCATCTAATAAATCCTTCAACGCAACTGCTTTACCAGTTCTTTTGGACATTTTAAATTCTTCACCATCTTTGATCATCCGGGCCATTTGGATAATATCAATATCTAAGCGATCTTTATCATATCCTAAAGCTTGAATAGCTGCTTTTAAACGATTGATATAACCATGATGATCCGCTCCCAAAAAGTTAACCAGTCGATCAAACCCTCTTTCAAACTTATCGATATGATAAGCAATATCAGGAGTTAGGTATGTATATAAACCATTACTACGAACGATAACACGATCTTTATCATCACCAAACGCTGTTGTCTTTAGCCATAAAGCATCTTCAAACTCATAAGTCATATCCAACGCTTTAAGTTTATCGACAGCCTTTTCAACCATGTGACGATCATATATTGATTGTTCACTTGTCCAAACATCATATTCAACTCTAAACTGACTAAGATCATTTCTTAATTTCGCTAATTCTTCTTTGAGACCATATGCCCGAAAATACGGTAATGATTCTTCTTTAGACATATTGAGATATTTATCCTGCACCTCATTATATAATTTATCAGCGATAACGATCAGATCAGGACCATTGTAGCCATCCTCAGGCATTTCAGCATCCACATGACACCGTTGTAAATAACGCGCTTGTAAAGATAAAGCCATATTATCAATCTGATTACCAGCATCATTAACATAATATTCACGAGTTATATCAAACCCCGCATAAGTCATGATCCTAGCTACTGAATCGCCCATAGCAGCACCACGAGCATGTCCTGGATGAAGATCCCCAGTTGGATTAGCACTAACATATTCTAAATTGACCTTAATACCTTGACCAGTATTTGATTTACCATAATCATCCTTAGCCTCTAAAACAACATTTAAAACATCGGTGATCTGTTCATTCTTAAGTGTAAAGTTGATAAACCCTGGCCCAGCCACCTCTACCTTATCAAAAAAAGAGTCGTGCTTTGAAAGATCATTGATTAATTCTGTAGCGATCTTTACAGGACTATTTTTTAAAGCTTTGGCTAAACGCATAGCGACATTACTTGAATAATCCCCATGCTGTTTGTCTTTAGGTATCTCAATAACGATATCATCTTGTTCTATTTGATAAGCAAATATATCATTGATCGAAGAAATGATCATCTCTTTTAATTTAATTTCAATCTGATTCATTGATGACTTCCTTTCATTAGACTTATATAAATATTCTTGATAGCGATTGCATTCTAACATAAGTATTATCCCGTGTAAATAAATCATCTCTTTGATTATTAACCGAATAAATTAAATCTTGTTCTTGTATTATAGCTTTACACATTTATATGTCAATACTTTAAACGTTTTTTTCTAATATAATTCACATTAAAATAAATAACCGATAATTTTATCGGTCATTCTTGAACAATCATTATATGATTTGGTAAACAAACTATTGGTATTGATGAGCCTAAAATGACCCACCCAATCTTTTCACAATCATGATTCGGGCAATCAACATTAAAAACCCGGTATTGGCCATCTTTGACCTCAATATGTAATTCACCATAATTACCAACAAGATCATAAATGGCGTCTTCATTAACGTCAAATCTCAAAACGACCTTATCATCGTGATAAACAGTAGCGATAACTTCATTTTCGCTTGGAAGCTTCTTAAAATAAACAAATATCGACATCACAAGCGCCACAACCACAATTCCAATTAATATATATATCTCTTTTTTCTTCATATTTCTCCTAAACTATCTAGATTATAACAGATATGTCAAATGATTACTTTTATATTATCTCGATGATCAACTTCGATTATTTTTCTTTCAATAATATAGTCTGCGATACTATCAACGATATGTTTCTGAGTATCTTTGATAACCCTCGCTTTTTTATACATATGAAAGTCTCCCCCACCAACAGCACGATAATTATTCATGGCGACTTGATATAGTCTTTTATCTTCGATTGGCTGACCTTGATACGTAAGATCAATGATCCTTTCACCAATAGGATTAGATACTTTGATCGTGTAATCGATACCATCAAACATATCATAGTTATAATGCTTCGGTTTTGGTTTTTTAAATGACTCACTAACAACAATCTGCGAATCTTTAACCGCAAAGTATTCGGCGCTTTTCTCTAATGCTTTCTTTAATGCTTTACCACTTAATTCAACAACTACTAAAGTATTTGGATAAACATAAGATGATATGATATCCCGCATTGATATCTCATTTCTAAAACCAACAACGTGATTTGCCAAGCCTATCGATGAAATATCTACGTTAGTCTCTGCTTTTTGTACTTGGTTTAGAAAAGATACTAGAGGATGTTTATGAAGTCGAGCTTCAAACATATCATTAACAAGTAAATCACCATGAGCCAATCTACCTAATGGCACATCAAGCCAAGTTTGAGTACTCTTTTCTTCATCTTTAATCAATGTCAGTACATTATCATCAATATCTGGTCCAGCTTTGATCACTTTAGCTTCAATCTTATCCTTAAAGATATCGATAACAACGATCTCTTGCCCATCTTGAGCACATTGAGTAATGGTAGTCCCATTGATATTAGCCACGAAACTTTGATGTTGATGGCCTGTTATTAAAACATCTAATTCATCAATCTGTCGACATATCTCATATCCTTGATTTTCACCCGTTAAAGCCTCTGTAGCAACACCTGTCTTAACATCCTTTTCAACACCACCATGATAAAGACATATGATATGATCTACTGTCTCATTATTCTTGATAAGTTCAACGGTATTTTTTACAAACTCTAAACAATTCACAAAAGTATAACCTACAATATTATCTGGATGTTCCCAATTGGGAATATAATGAGTGACACAACCTATAATAGCTATTTTAACCCCATTAGGAAAATCATGAATAATATAAGGTTTATTAATTGGTGTTTGGTCTTTTAAGATATTACCTGTGATCCATTTAGCCTTAGCATCGCGATAAAAAGCCATCATTGCTTTATCACCAAAGTTAAAATCATGATTACCTGTATTAAGATAATCATATTCTAGATAATTAGTGACCTTAGCCATCGGGTTGATCTTTTCCTTATGGAAAAGATAATGATGATAAAGCAAGGGGCTACCTTGTAAGATATCGCCATTATCTAACAACAACGAATTATCCGATTTATAATCAAAGATAATGCCGGCTAATTTGGCCAAACCGGCATTTATTTCTTGATGATCACTATAACTATATGGGGAGACACTTCCATGAACATCTGTTGTGACAATTAATCGACAATCCATATTATTCTCCTGTAGCGAGCTTATTCCGTATTCTTGTAGATAAATATTCAAAGAATAAGACAATAACGATCAAGCCCAACAACATCGCTCCAACTTCTTTCCAACGCATGCCTGATATCGCAAAGATTAAGGAGGCGCCAATACCACCAGCTCCAACAATTCCTAAAATAGAGGCTTGTTTGATATTGACATCAAAACGATAAATAACGATAGAGATAATATTTGAACTTAATTGGGGAATAATACCATATCTAATCTTTTGGATCGTAGAGCAACCCGCCGCATCTAATGCTTCAATGATGCCATGATCCAAATCTTCAATAGCTTCAATCATTAGTTTCCCAAGCATACCAATTGACGTTACTGACATCGTCAAAACCCCCGCAAAAGGGCCAGGACCCGTAACTTTAATAAACATGATACCGTACATAAACGATGGGAAAGCTCTAATAACGGATATTATCAATAAGCCAAAACGATTAACTAATTTGGGCGTTATCGTCCGGGATGAGATAAAAGCCAAAGGCAAAGCAAGGGTCATACCAATAATTGTTCCCAAAAAGGCTATAGCGATCGTTTCCAACAACATATAAGCTAATCCGCTTTTCGTCATATTAGTTATTAAAGCTATTGATGGTTGGAAAATACCCTTCATGATATTAATCGCTATCTCTAATCCTTTTTGATTAACATTTTTAAACTCTATCGTTATCACCCCAAGATAGACAACAAAGAGTAAGGCTAAGACTGAAATAACCACTTTAGGCCAATAAATTGGTTGATTTTTGTATTGTTGGGCGACTGTTAGTTTTTTTGTACTCATGATCACACCAACTTCCTACGGATAAATCTGGAGATTGACTCTATAACAATGACTGTTATAACTAAAACAACCAACATCATACCCGTATTACTATATAATCGCCACGTTAATTGGGTATTAATTAAAACACCAATACCACCAGCGCCAACAAAACCTAAGATAGCTGCGCTTCTAACATTCATTTCAAAATTATATAAGACTGTTGAATAGTAGTATCCTTTAACTTGAGGAAAAACAGCGTTCCATATACTTTTTAAACGTGATGCTCCAGTTGAGCTGATAGCCTCATATGGTCCCATGTCAACTGTTTCAATTTGTTCATACATCATCTTGGTACAAATCGGAAAGGTAAATATAGCGATCGCTAACATACCCGAAAAGGCTCCACTACCAAAGATCAAGGCGATCAATTTAGCGTAAACCAACACTGGTAATGTTCTTAATAAGCCAAGTAATGTACGATTACCCGTCAATACATATTTATTTAACTTAAACTCTGAGTTTGAAGATAGATAAAAACTAACAGGTAAAGCAAACACCGCCGCAATCATGGTTCCCAACAATGACATCATGATCGTAGACACCATAGGCTTTAACATAACCGAGAAAAATTCAAAGTTTGGAGGAAACATATCATCGATCATTTGTACGAAATTTTTACCATTTTTTATCCATACATTGATATCTACATTTGTTATCTGTGCCGAAATAATAACTAAAATTACCACAACGATCGTGATATATGGTGTCCAATTAAATTTTTCTTTTATCGACTTACCATTACTAAGTGTATAGGTTTGCGGTAAGAAGATATTTTTAATCCAACTTGGCATTTTTCTTCTCCATTAATTCATCTTCAGATAATTCTCTTCCATAGATCTTCTTTAAGATATCATTATTGATATCACTCACTTTGCCATCATAGACGATCTTACCTGCTTGGATACCTACAATCCTTTGCGCATATTTTAAAGCTAGATCGACATGATGAATATTGATAATGATTGAAATATTCAATTCTTCATTGATTCTTTGGAAGTCTTCCATTACTACCGCAGCCATTACTGGATCTAATGATGCGACTGGCTCATCAGCTAAGATGATTTCTGGATCTTGAGCTAAGGTTCGAGCTAAAGCTACACGCTGTTGTTGACCACCAGACAACTGGTCAGCACGAATATAAGCTTTCTCTAATATACCTACTTTATCCAAAGCCTCTAATGCTTTAATCTTATCTTGTTTAGAATATAAACCAAGGATCGATTTAAGTAGTGACATATCCGCTACTCGTGAAGCTAAAACATTCTTGATAACAGTCGTCCGATTTACCAAATTAAAAGATTGGAAGACCATTCCGATCTTACGACGAAATTTACGTAACTGTTTTCCTTCTAATTTCGATACATCGATATCATTAACATATAACTCACCACTGGTGATATCGATCATTTTATTTACGGTCCTGATCAGAGTGGATTTACCAGCCCCCGATAGTCCAATTACCGCCACAAATTCGCCTTGTTCAATCTCTAAGTTTACATCAACAAGTGCTTGTACCCCATTAGGGTAAGTTTTACAAACATCAATAAATTTAATCATACTTTCTCCTTAAAAAAGAGGCGCGTTATAAACATATAACGCGCCCATCTACTTACTTCTTATTTTGAAAATAAAGCGTTAGCTGCACGAGTTGAGTCGTAATCAGCATCTGTGCCTACAACATAACCCTTATGGCTATATGGAGCAACAGTTGCCAATCCTTCTTCTGTCTGAACGATTTCCATGAAAGCTTCTTGTAAAGCAGTCTTTAGTTCAGGAGTTAATTTCTCTGAAGCTGTAGAAACGGCGATTGTATCATTCATTATAGGATCGCCAACAGCGATAACTTTAATATAATCCCAAACTGTACCTTCCATACCATAAGTATCAGTCCAAATTTCCGGTTTGTCTACGTCTGAACGAACATCGTTATAACCGAATGTAATCTGACATTGGTCACTGACTAATTTTGACATATTATCGGTATAGCCACCATCAGGGATGATATTAGCTACGTCATTAAGAGTCTTTCCAAAACGAGTATTTAACCATAAACTTGGATATACAAAGCTTGCACCTGAAGTTGAACTACCTGAACAGAATGTTACAGCATTTAGTTCTTCCCAAGTCAATTCTTCGCCAGCTTCAACTTCCGCATAAAGTTCTGCACCTTTTTCACTGTCGATATTTACATAGAACAATGAGCGATAGTTAGTTGCTTGTCCTTCACCACTTAGGTTTGGAACTGCTGGATCATTATAATCCATTGGATTATCTGTCTCAAACATTTTAGCATCACGAGTAGCGATCAATAGTAACTCAGCTCCATCACCAGCATATAATACATATGTACTAGCAGGGATAAAACCAATATCAACCGTTCCTGAACGCATTGCTTCACCTACAGCAGCGTAAGATGTACCAACAGAAATATCAATGGCACCAACATCAAAACCTTTTTCAGCTAATTTAGCAGTCAACATGTCTGCTAATGGAGCTGCAGCAGTAAGAATTACATCAGCATCCTTACTAGGAACAAACTGAATACTCAATGATTCAACTGTGACATTTCCTGTTTCTGGTTCTTCGGCTTCTTTAGCGCAACCAAAAACCGATAAAAGCATCACTGAGCATATAAACAATGCAAGTAATTTTTTCATTTATCGTTTCTCCTTTTCTTTCTTTCTAACGACACTTTAATTTTAAAGTATTTAGATGGTGATGTCCATATAAACACTATAAAGCCTACTTACAATTTCTGTTTTTGAAATAGTTTTCAATGTCCTCTATCTCTTTTATGATCATATCTGATAAAACAACCGCTTTATCATCAGTAACTAACACATCATCTTCAATTCGAATGCCAATAGCTTCATCTTCAATATATAATCCTGGTTCAACCGTTATAACCATTCCAGCTTGTAATGGCTCATCTCTTTCCACACCAACATCATGCGTATTAAGCCCCAATGAATGACTTACTCCATGATAATAATATTTTCTTACCTCTTCTTCACTACCTTCTTTGATCAAGCCAATCTTCTTTAGTTCTTTTTGATATGTTTTTACCGTGATCCTTTGTAGATCGCTTAAGGTTACGTTGGGTCTAATCGCATCGATCACATTTTGTTGAGCCTTTAAAACTATTTCATAAATCAAGCGTTGTCTTTGAGTAAACCGACCATTTACGGGAAATGTTCGTGAGATATCAGCACAATAATGATTATGCATCGCACCAAGATCAAATAGTACTAATTCATTATCATTGATCTTTTGATCATTACTAACATAGTGGAGGGTTGTTGCTCGTACTCCACCTGCGGCGATGGTCGTGAAGGCTGGTTTCATATTATGATCTTTTAAAGTATGGTCAAAATAAGCTTCAAGTTGGTTTTCATAGATGCCACTATGCATATGACCAAGCATATTCATAATTCCTTTGTCAGTAACTTTGATCGCTTCTTTAAGTGCTTCTATTTCTTCATCACTTTTAATCGCTCTTTGTTTGATGATCAAAGGATAAACATCAAATAACTTAAGCTCTTGTAGTTTTGGATATTTTTTTATTAGATTTCTACCTAAACTAAATAGATCGTTTTCTTCATCATCAATATAGATGTTTTGAATCTCATGTTCTGATATCAACTGGTTGATCTGTTTATTAAGGTCCTCAATGTATAAGATATCTTTGATTTGTGATTTAGCTTGAGCTTCTTCACTTGATATCGTCTTGCCTACCCATTTTTCCATCATGTGGTCAGCTTTGGCAATAAATAACTGCTGAATACTGATGGTTTTTGTTTTAACCATCAACAACATTACATTAGCTTCATCAATACCTGTTAAGTAATAAAAATTAGGATTGACACTAAAAGGATAGCTTTCATCTGCGCTTTTTTTAATAAAGCTGCCTGATGTTAATAAGACCATGCTTCTATCTTCAATCTTGCTTAATAATAATTCACGATTCTTTGTATGATAATTCATTGTTTTCTCTCCTTTAAAGATTCTATTAATACTACTGCCTGTGCCATAACCCCTTCTTGGCGTCCAATAAAGGACAAACCTTCTCCACGAGTTGCTTTAACATTGATACGATCTTCCTCAACGGCTAAAGCATTAGCGATATTATGGCGCATCATAGGGATATGATTTGCCATTTTCGGTTGTTCGATCATGATAAGACTGTCAATATTGACAATTTGAAAACCTTCTTCTTTGATCATATCAGCCACTTTGCTTAAGATCGTTAATGAAGATATTCCTTTATATTCTGGATCATTATCAGGAAAATGGGTTCCTAGGTCTTGTTTACCTAAAGCCCCAATTAGTGCTTCAGCGATCGCATGACAAAGGGCATCGGCATCAGAATGACCAAGAAGACCCATGTGGTGCTCTATCTTAACACCACCCAAGATTAGTTCTTTATCATTAACTAAGCGATGAATATCAGATGATTGTCCAATCTTTATCATATTCATACCTCTTATTCATTATATCATTACTTTTAGATATTTATTCATATTTGATATATATTACATATGTTATGATTAAAAAGAAGGAAGGTGAAATCATGGATGATATTGTCATAGTTGGTACATCAATAATCGATCAAGTGATGACCCTAAAGGCTTCTTTTAGTGAATTTGGTTGTAATAAAGTCGATCAATTCATTGATCATGGAGGATCAATGCGTAATATAGCTGAAACCTGTGCCATGTTAAAACTGAAAACAGACTTTATCTCTAAATTTGGTAATGATGATAATGCTTTAGCGATCATCAACCGTTTAACCAAACTTAATGTTAATGTCTATGGACCAACGATCGATCTACCCACACCCGTTTTTATGAAGGTTGAGGGAGATAAAGAACTGATGTTTGCGACTACTACCCCTGCTTTTATGTTAAACACAAATGATAATATACCAGTAGCGGCCTTAAAAGACCATCAATATGGAATAACAGATAATTCAAATTCACAATTTTTGTCCTATCTGATCAAACACAGTGGTCAAACGAAATGGGTCATTTCCTCATATATTCCCGATCAAGCTTATTTTGATAAGATTGAAGGAGTAATACTCAATCTAAGGGAATTTAATGCCCTAACTTCTTCCAATAATATTGAAGAAGAACTGCTTAAACTGCATCAAAAAGGATTATCATGGATCATTGTCACACTAGGCGAAGAAGGTTGTGTCTATCTTTATGAGTCAAAAATACATTATGTTTCAACCGACATAAAAAAAGGCTTCACCCTTGGTTGTGGTGATGCCTTTACTAGTGGAATAATCTATGGATTGTGTAAATCATGGTCAATCCATAAGGCAATAGAGCTAGCTAATAAGCTAGCATCATTAACTCTAGATTGTCCTAATTCAGTATGTTTAAATACTGATCATGAGCTTCTAAAAGACTTATAATTTGTGAAATTGGGCTACATCAACAACGAAGATCGTCGCTCCACCTACCTGTACTTCAACAGGAAACGAAGAAAAGCGACCTACATCATATGATGCTGTAGAAGGCACCATCTCTATTCGACGTTTACTTTCATTACCGATAACCTCGATCGCATGATCGACTTTTTCATCATCACAACCAACAATGATCGTTGAGTTACCAGCACGTAAGAATCCACCGGTGGTAGCTAATTTTGTCGCGGAATAATCTTCTTTATTAAGAGCGGTTATGACATTAGAACTATCATCATTAGATACGATAGCGAATATTAGTTTCATATATTCAGCCTCCTCTTTTATATTTTATCACATAATCTAGACTTTATGAAAATATTAACAATATTTAGACATTAAACAAGAAATGCATGATATCCCCGTCTTTTACGACATATTCCTTACCTTCTAGTCTTAATTTACCAGCTTGCTTGATCGCCGCTTCACTACGATAGGTGATCAGATCGTCATAGCTATAAGTCTCAGCTCGGATAAAACCCCGTTCAAAGTCTGTATGGATCACTCCAGCACACTCGGGAGCTACCATACCATCTTTAAATGTCCAAGCTCGTACTTCAGGCTCCCCAACGGTAAAGAAGGTCTTTAAGCCTAATAGATAATAAGCGGATTTGATGACTTGATCAAGACCACTTTCCTTAATACCAAGATCCGCTAAGAAACTACGACGTTCTTCTTTTTCCATTGATGATAGTTCCATCTCAATTTGAGCACAGATTGGTATGACTTGGCTATTTTCAGCTAAAGCGTATTCTTTAACTTGTTGATAATAGATATTACTCTCAGGATCGCCAATTTCATTTTCGCCCATATTGGCTACATAAATGATTGGTTTACTTGTTAATAACTGAAAATGTTGTAATAGTTTCTGTTCATTAGTATTTAGCTTTAGATACCTTATTGGCTTACCCGTATCGAGCGCTTCTTTGATCTTGGTGAGCAGAGCATACTCTGCTTGCGCATCTTTTTCTTTAGCTTGGGCTTTCCGGCCAACCTTGCTGATCCTATTTTCAATACTTTGTAGATCCGCCATGATCAGTTCAAGATTGATGATCTCAATATCACGAATAGGGTCAACACTGCCTTCAACATGAGTAATATTATCATCATCAAAACAACGTACAACTTCACAAATCGCATCCGTTTGTCTTATATGAGATAAAAACTGATTACCTAAGCCTTCACCTTTAGATGCACCTTTAACTAAACCAGCAATGTCTGTAAACTCAAAGATCGTATTGATTATTTTCCGCGGTTTAAAGATCGCACAAATCTCGTCCATCCGCTGATCAGGAACTTCAACTACGCCAACATTTGGATTGATGGTCGCAAACGGATAATTCGCAGCCTCAACTTGAGACTGCGTTATTGCATTAAATAAAGTAGATTTGCCCACATTTGGTAAACCAACTATTCCGGCTGTTAATCCCATCTTCAGTCCTCCTTATTAGCTTTTTCGATGATCTTCTTTAGTCTTTTCTCAAAGTCTGGTCTTTCAAACATAACAACAGCTCCACAACCAAGACATTTTACTTTGATATCAACACCAACTCTAGTCACTTTCCAATATTTTGATTTATGACATGGATGTTCTTTTTTAAGTTCCACAATATCATTTAAGTTATATTCCATTTTTTGCCTCCCTTTGATAATAAGCTTTTAATGTATTCTTCACTAACATGGCAATTGTCATAGGTCCAACACCTTTAGGCATTGGTGTAATATAATCCACAAGGGGTTCAACCTCATCAAATAGGACATCCCCATGTAATTTACCATCTTCTCCGCGACTTGTGCCAACATCAATGACTAATGCATGTTCTTTAACATGGTTTTTGGTAATCAGTCCTTGTTTACCAACAGCAGCGATCAAGATATCAGCTTGTTTACAGATATCCTCAAGGTTACGTGTGTGTGAATGACAGATGGTCACTGTCGCATTTTCCTGTAATAATAGTTGAGCCACTGGTAATCCTACCAGATTACTACGACCTATGACAACTGCTGTTTTACCAGTTATCTGATAATTTATCGATCTGATCAATTCCATAATCCCGAGTGGAGTACATGGAATTAGACACGGTTTTTTTGATTGTAGCTTACCAATATTTAGTGGATGTAATCCATCAACATCTTTTTCAATATTGATCATATTGATGACGCGATCGGTATCGATCTGTTTTGGTATGGGCATCTGAACTAAGATACCATCAACGGTATCATCAAGATTTAAAGATTGAATCTTTTCTAATAATACCTCTTCTTTAGTATCTTTAGAAAAGCGTACTAGCTCACTTAAGATACCAACGCTCTGGCAAGCTTTTTGTTTGTTGGCAACATAAACCATGCTCGCTGGATCCTCTCCAACTAAGATAACAACAAGCTTAGGAATGCGCTTGTTGGCAGTAACCAACGTATTAATCTCAAGTTTAAGATCTTCTTTGATTTGGTTTGCTAACTCATTTCCCCACAGTATCCGTGCCATAAACGCCTCCTAAAGTTGATCACTATCAAGAATGATCGTAACTGGTCCATCATTGCCTAATTCTATCATCATATCGGCTTGAAATACGCCTGACTTTACTATTTGACCTAAATTCTGTAAACACTTATTAAAATAGAGATACAATTCATTGGCGAGTAGTGGATCTTGAGCTTGATCAAAGCCTGGTCTTTTACCCTTCTTACAATTAGCATAAAGCGTAAACTGAGAAATAGATAGTATTTCACCGCCTACATCATCAAGGCTTTTATTCATTTTTCCTGCTTCATCAGAAAAGATCCTTAAACCCGCTATCTTAGTGGCTAACTTATCACATACAGCTTTATCATCATTATGAGTAAACCCCACAAATAAAACAAAGCCTTTTTTAATCTGTTCATGTACCTTATTTTCGATCATGACCAATGCATGATCAACTCTTTGAATAACAACGCGCATAACTACCTCTTTATAATCATTTTACTATGTTTTAATTAATGATAAAATAGTAAAGGGTACAAATTTTGAAACAACCATTAGCCTTTAGACGAAGACCAAAAGTTCTTGATGAGATCATTGGTCAACAGCACTTAGTCGGTAAAGACAAATTGTTAAGAAGATGTGTTGAAGAAGAAACACTTTTTTCAATGATCTTTTTTGGTCCCCCAGGTACTGGTAAAACCACGATAGCGATGGCTTTAGCTAATGAACTAAAACTACCTTATCGTTTATTTAATGCTGTAACTGGTAATAAAAAAGAATTAGATCAAATCTTTTTAGAAGCTCGATTAGCTGGTAGTCTTGTTGTGATCATTGAAGAAATCCATCGTTTAAACAAAGATAAACAAGATCTTTTACTACCTTATGTTGAAAATGGAGAGGTTATCTTGATTGGAACGACCACCGCTAATCCATATTTTTCGATCAATCCAGCTATCCGATCTCGCTGTCATTTGCTTGAAGTATATCCATTAAGTGAAGAAGATATAATCATCGCGATTGATAAAACGATTGCACAACCTGATTGGTTTAAAGATACAACGATTGATCCAATAGCCAAAAAACAACTAGCACGATACGCTAATGGTGATTTGCGTTATGCCTTAAATGTTCTTGAAGTAAGTGCCTTAGCGGCTAAAGGACAAGCGATAACAATCGACATCATCAAACAGTATCTACCATTAAAGAACTTAAATATCGATCATGATGGCGATGGTCATTATGACGCTCTTAGTGGTTTCCAAAAGGCGATCAGAGGTAGTGATGTTGATGGAGCTCTGTATTACCTTGCTCAATTAATATTAGCTCAAGATATGGATTCGATCGAAAGAAGACTTCTAGCTACTGCTTATGAAGATATTGGTTTAGCCAATCCGGCAGCTGTTGGACGCACTATCAATGCGATAGATGCCGCTAAAAGAATTGGCTTTCCTGAAGCTATCTTACCACTGGGAGTAGCTGTGATTGATCTTGCTTTATCACCTAAATCAAAATCAGCCTACAGCGCTATCAAAGCGGCGCTAGATGAGGTAAAGCAACATCCTCTACCAACACCTATGTATCTAAGATTAACTCCTGTAGGGCTTGATGATAAGGATAAATACCCATACGATCGACCAGATCTTTGGCATAAGATCCAATATTTACCAGATCAGATCAAAGATATCAGTTTCTATCAACCAAATGATAATAGTAGTTATGAAAAGACTCTAGCTGAAAACTGGAAAAAACTTAAACAGTATCAACGAAGTAGTGAATTAGCTAAACTTAAACGTAAATAATATAATTGTTTTTAACTAATAACAGTGTTAGCACTGTTCAGCTTGTTGACAAAGTTGTACATCTAAAATGATAGTACAACTTTTTTCTTGA
>CAYNYC010000022.1:13007-17736 GCA_964401415.1 uncultured Erysipelotrichaceae bacterium | reverse complement strand
AAACAAAAAAAACATTACAAACTAGTGCAAAAATACATCAATAATCCTATTACTCATCATGCAAATAACCATACCGGCCAAACCAAGTTAAAACCACTCATAATTAATCATGAGTGGTAGTTTCTATAATGGTGCCGGTTATAGGACTCGAACCTACGACTTGCTCATTACGAATGAGCTACTCTACCACCTGAGTTAAACCGGCGAAACTGTGAACAATATCTATATTATTGAAATATAACACTTATGTCAATTATTAATCCTTCGGTATAGCCACTAATTCCTGATAACCAGTGCTCTTGTCAAATTCACGATCAAGTACATACTCTTGTAATTCCATTAATACTATTTCAGCTGTTGTATTAACCATTGTCTCATCCATTAAGTGACCACCGATCGTTTTCATTTTTTCATCAGACAAAGCTATATGTATATGAGCTTTACCATTAGCAATAATTCCTTGTAAAGCAACGATCTCGTACTCATTTCTATCTCGAAAGATCGTTTCAGCTTTCGCTTTGCGAATGCACACTTCAGCGACACAACCAACACCACATAGTACGATGGCCGATCTAACATTGTTTTTCTCACAATATCCAAGTATCTCTTTCTTGAGATCATTACCACGAATTAATCGAAATACGTGCTCTTTCATTTAATTGCCTCCGTGTTATTATTTACAGAATTCCTTTTGATAAGCTAATCTTTGATCTTTGCTAGCCAGATATATAACCCCGCAATAACTAAATTCATTATTAATTATCATCTTTTGCATGATCAGATTATCTCTATGAGTATCTATGCGTAAGTTATATACTCCCCATTTTTTGGCTAGTTTGATTGTTTCAGCGATAAAACAAGAAGCGATCTTTTGACCACGATGAGCGCTATCAACAGCTAAACGATGAACAACGATATATGGATCATCATTTAGCCAGGCTCCATCCTCGATCACAGCGTATGTTGGCTCAATACCATTAATGATTGCCCCATAAGCTAAAATCCGATTATCAACTACTAACACATAGCCGTGATCACTTTTAACATCATTACTTATCGTATCTAGGTTAGGATAGTTATTTTGCCATTGATCAATTCCTTGTTGTTTTAAAAAGGCTTGAGCATCCCTTATGATTATCATTATCTTTGGGATATCATCTACTTGTGCTTTTCTAAGTTCCATATTATCCTCCTACACCAGCATTTTACCACAACTTTAGTTATCGTAATGTCATTAAATTAGCATTTATGCTAATATAATTATGTGAGGTGAATACTATGAAAATTGCGATTGGAAATGATCATGTTGGATACTATCTTAAAGATGCTGTATTAGAAGTACTTAATAAACGTAACATTGAAGTAATCGATGTTGGTTGTCATGATGATCAAAGTTGTGATTATCCTATCTATGGTGAAAAAGTAGGACAAATGGTCGCCAATAAAGAAGTAGACCTTGGTATCGTAATTTGTGGAACTGGTATAGGTATTTCGATTTCAGCCAATAAAGTTAATGGTGTTAGAGCTGTTGTATGCACTGAACCTTATAGCGCTAGACTTTCCAGAATGCACAATGATTGCAATGTACTAGGTTTAGGAAGTCGCGTTCTTGGTCCCGAACTGGCAAAGATGATCGTTGAAGAGTGGTTAAACGCCGAATTTGAAGGTGGCCGTCATAGTAGACGCGTAAACCTGATCAAAGATATTGAAGATAGAAATAACCGATAAAAGCCGAGAATAATATCTCGGCTTTCTAGTCTTTTTTATAGCGAATGCTAAACCATTTTCGACGAATACGTTTGATCTGATAAAGAATGTACTTAAAGTTTCGATATGCTTTAGGATCGATCACCAAATCAAATTCACCAATATGTTCATAGAAATCTGATCCAAAACTACGTTTATAATCATATAGACCATAATATGGATCATCTTTTTTGGTTACACCAGAGAAACCTACCATATCATATAATTCCACTTGCTTATTTTTCATATCGTTTATCACAAAGGTATGCAGATTATCCGTGGCTTTATAATTGCTAAACTCTTTACGATTGTAAGTGTAAAGATCCCATGAACGCTTACCATATACTACAAACAACCCCGCAGCTATCACAACTTTATTTCCATAAGTAGCTTTCAATTGTTTCGCTTTTTCAAGTTCTAATATTTTAGCTTGTAAAGCTTCTTTATCTTTACGATATTTATTACTATTTATCTCCTTGTTTAGATTCGTTATCTGTTTTTCAAGATCAACCTCTGTCACATAATAGTGAGCATGATTATCAAGCGTTTTGATAAGTGTTTGAAAAAATGCCAGATCATGAGGTTTAAACCCCTGAGTCTTAGTTAGATCCCATTCAAAATCAACAAGATAGTTCAACTCATCATAAAGACCTAGTCTTGTTTTAACACCCATCAGTTCATGTCTTTTCAAGACATTTTGTTTTGATTTATTGAACTTAGCTATTATATCTTCCATTGGCAAGGTTATATCGATCATTAATGTATACCGATTGATCCAACTACCATTATAAGCATAGCCATACCCTTTGTGATTAAAGCCTTGTGCGATTAAATGATCAGTTAACCATTCATTGCTAAAGCCATCATCAATACGATCCCCTTGTATTGTACGATGACAACGTAATACATTGGGATCAATCCGTAAGAATGATACTTTTTGCGTTTGAGCGAATTTTTTTAAACAATCAATAAAGTAATCCACATATTGCTTGTTGTGATAATCAACACACATGCCCGTGGGAATATATAGATATGGCTTTAGACTAAACCAAGTGCGTTTCTTTAAGATCACCGCTGTTGCTACTAACGTGTCAGAGTCTATGATGCCAACATAAATTGGTTGATAACCCTCTGTAATCTTTTTATATTCAGCCCAAAAAGAGGTCTTCATATAGTGACCGTAAGGATGATCTTTCACAAACCGATCTAGTTCTTTTGGGTTTACATCAATCACAAACTGCACTCTACCACCCCTTAAATAATAAATATATCTTACGACGATAACGACGATACAAGCGATCGATCTTTTTGAATAATTGATAACGTAAAGGTTCGATCACTTGATCAAATTCACCAGCGTACTCAATAAAGTCTCCACCAAAACTCTTTTTGAAATCATGGATACCGTAATATTGATCCTTTGGATCTAAGCTCCCAGAGACTCCTTCAAAATCATATGAGACAGCTTTACGTTTTTTACTTTCGGCGATTGCTTTACTATGAAGCGCAAAGGCTACTCTAAAATTAGGTAAAGTCTTATATGTGTACATATGGACATTAGAAACTTTATCATTTATCTGTATGATCAGCTTAGCTCCTAATATCGTATCTTTTTTATTGTTGTAACCATGTTGGATCATTAAATCAAGTTCTCTGTCTATTGCTTTGATACCTAATTCAAGCTCATGGATACGTGCTGGATTAGTTAACACTGTTAATTGTTCGCTCAAACGCCTTTTTTCATCGAGTAAGTTTTGATAAGCCACACTTAGATTAGCTTTAGCGATATACAAATGGGCTTTACCAGCAAAAGCGTCATATAGAACTTCAAAATAAGATAGTGGCTTAGCCACAAAGCGCTGTGTTTTCGCTAATTCAAGTTGTGCCATATATAGATGTTTTAAATCCGCTCTATCACCTTCAACAACCGTTATATCCCTTAATTCGTTCTTTTTGGTATGGCTGTTAAAATTCTTAATCTTCTTTTGGATCTGTGTTAGATCCGGTGTTAGATCCAAAATATAAGTAAATCGTGACATCCAGTTTCCACTATATCCATAATTATAACCAAGATGCCTAAAGCCATCTTGGATGAAGGTTTCACTTAACCATAGATTATGATATCCATCAGGTGTTAACTTACCATCCTTATCATGTTGACGAAATGAAAAGTTAGGATCAACTCTTAAAAAACAAGCTTTTAACTTATCCTTACAAAAACTACTCAATGTTTGATTAAAGAATGATAAAAGCACCTTATTTTTGTAATCCATATTATAACCATAGGTTACGTAACAATAACTACTAAACAGATATGGTATCTTTTTATGTAAGACTAAAGCAGTAGCTACCAATTCACCATCATCTTTTACACCAACTAAATAGTGGTCATAGCCTTCAATCGCTTTAAAATAACCAAATTCTGGACTTTTAGTGTAGTGATCTGTTGAGCAGTGTGAATTAAATTCAGCGAAAACATCACGTGAAAGATCCTGCACAAATTCCATCATCGACGTAGACCTCTTAAAAATTTTCTGATCATCTTATAAAAAGCTAACGATTTATTAAAGAAATAATCTACCGGTTTGTTGATCAACATATCAAACTCACCAATATACTCTTCAATGTTTGGTTCAAAATAGCCTTTAAACTCGGTCAAGCCATCATCAAGCGTTCCTTGAATTCCACCAAAATCACAGCGGCTACAACCTTTTTGATAACCCCACTTTATCCCTTCCATATAAGTAACGTATGATCCATAATACTTACGATATTTCTCGTTCATTCCAGCATATAATAATTCAGTGGTGTTTTTTACTTTAACTGCCAATAAACAACTTATATAAACAAGCTGGCCATCTTCTTGAATTGCTTTCTCTTTAAATGAAATCTCTTTTTGAAGACTTTCAAGTTGTTGTCTTAAAGGTTTGATCTTTCTTTCTGATACCAGCTTATTTTCAATTTGATCTTTGAGTTGCGCTTC
>CAYNYC010000022.1:5516-12907 GCA_964401415.1 uncultured Erysipelotrichaceae bacterium | reverse complement strand
GCTGCTTTAGTATTATAGTTATCTAACCATCCTTCACGATAGTAAAAAGCTGCACAAAAGCGCGGTTGTGCTGTCTCATACATATCTTGATTAAAACCATGGTGCTTAAAACCAATCGCTTCTAAATTATCGATAACAATCGAATCTCTTACTGGTTGATGCTGATCTATATCTTTAAACAAAACACTACTTAACAACACGTTAGGAGTAAGCTTGATCGATATCGCTTTCTTTGATTTCGCAAACTTTTTTAACTCACTAAAGAAATAACTTAATAATTTGATATCTTTAAAATCAGCCAATGGCCCTTTTGGTAGATAAAACAATGAATAGCCAAATGGTAAACTACGATATAATACTAAACTAGCTAATACCAACTTATTATCATCATAGACACCAACAAAACGATGATTCCATTCTTTTTTGATAATAGCCCATTGTGTACTCTGATAAATATTATATAAAGGATGTTCTATTGAAAACATCTGATATGTAGACTGTGAAAGTTCACTTACAAAATGATAACCCATGCGCTATCCTCCGCTAAATCATTATAACATAACCAAAGTTAATTATAACACCGCTACCGCTGTGTTATAATGTCTAAGATGGGGTAAACCAATGTTAAAAATGGATTATGAAGGCATTAGTATTGATATCCATGGAATGATCGAGACTGAAGCGATCGTTTGTTTAAATAATGGACTTGATGGTTTGGAAAAAGCAGTTAGAGCTGTTACGATCATTCACGGTTATCGTAGTGGAACAATCCTCCAAACGATGGTTCGTACTAGATATACTCATAAACGCATCAAAAAGAAAATCAGAACATTTAATCCTGGAGAGACCGTCTTTCTTCTTTACAATACTTTTGATGGGGATCTAAAGAAATAAGGCTAATTCATTATTGTCCAAAAAGTATGGTTATGGTAATATATTAACACGTGGACGGTTAGCTCAGCTGGGAGAGCACCTGCTTGACGTGCAGGGGGTCATGGGTTCGAGCCCCTTATCGTCCACCATTTATACAGATAAACTGATCTTGGTCAGTTTTTTTATTTGACAAACATCATTTTTTTATTTTCAGATTTCTTTATTTATATCATATTGTAAATTATTCTAGGTATCTTAACTGGCTAGATATAATAATATAACAAGCAACTATCTATTAATGATTATATCGTTTGATGTTATAATAAAGATAGTTAAAACTTAGCATAATGCTTAAATAATGTATGCAAACAACTCTATTAACCTTTTAATCAAAGAATATTTTATATCAAATAATCTATAGATTTTTAAACGGAGGGTATCATGAACACTAAAATACTCGTAGTAGATGATTCAGCTACTGATCGTCTATTAATTGAAAAAATGTTAACCGCTTATGAGGTTGTTTTAGCCAGTAGTGGCTCTGAAGCCATGAAAATACTTAACGAAAATAATATAGACATGATCATCTTAGATCTAAATATGCCTGACATGAACGGTTTTGAAGTACTTGAACAACTTCAAATGACGGACCGTTATAAAAAGATCAGAGTGTTAATACTAACTAATTTAGATGAAGTCGAAAATGAAATCAAAGGTTTACAACTAGGAGCTGTTGATTATATACGCAAACCAGTCAATGTCCATACATTACTAGCACGAATCGAAACACATATAGAATTATTGAAGATTCAAAATTTATTTGAACGAAAACTACAAGAAGAGATATTAACAATCGAAACTTTGATCCAACAAGCACCTATTGGTATCGTTATCGCCAGTCGAAATACCGCTTTGAGCAAAGATCAACCAGATGAGATTCTTGAAGTTAATCAATCTCTAATACGCATTACCAATAGATCAAAAGAAGAACTAACAAAGCTCGGTTGGCAAAACATAACCCATCCCGATGATGTGGAAAAAGACTATAAGCTTTTTCGTGAGTTAGAGAACAGCCCCCACACTAGTTTTGTCACTGAAAGTAGATATATCAGACCAGATAACAGCTTTGTTTGGGTTAACATCAGTATCGCTAAATTAGATATTGATAATGGTTATAAATATAATTATCTTTATTTGATTCAAGATATCAACAAGCGTAAACAAGCAGAAATAAAACTCTTCGAAAGTGAGCGTAGCAAGGCTGTCTTATTAGACAATTTGCCAGGAATGATGTATCGCTGTAAACTAGATCGAAATTGGACTATGTTATATGTATCAAGTGGTTGTTTAGAGCTTACAGGTTACTCCGCTGATGCGCTTTTGGATAATAAACTTTACTCCTATAACGATTTGATCAAAGAATCATATAAAGAAGCTATCTGGCAAAATTGGCAAACAGCTATTAGTAAAAAAACAAAATTCCTTGAAGAGTATGAGATCATTACCGCCAATGGTAAAAGCAAGTGGGTCTGGGAACAAGGACAAGGGATTTACGATGATGAAGGTAATGTTCTTTATCTTGAAGGATTGATCATTGATATCAACGATCGTAAGAAAAATGAATTATCACTAAAACACGTAAGTGAACATAATGCATTAACTGATGTATTGAATCTACGTTCTCTTGAAAAAATGATCTTAAATCAACAAATAGAAGGAAAGATCAAACAGGCAGCGATGGTCATGATCTATGTACGTCGTTATAACCATATCGTTACGACTTATGGGTATAAAATTGGTAATCAGTTAATCCTTGAAATAACCAAGATACTTAGCGAGCTAAGTGATGATAAACATATCTTGTTTCAACCTTTCAGTGACCGCTTTGTCTTTTATATTCCTAGCTACTATAAAAAAGGAACATTAAAGACATTCGCTCAAAAGATCGTAGATGAACTTGATAAGCGAATCAAACAACGAGCCATTGGTTTTAGTATTGGTATAATCGAAATCGATCATAAAAGAAAAGAAGATGCCGCTACTTTGTTACGACAAGCGGCAATCGCCAGTGAGCATTACAATCTAAACCATCAAATAAGTTACTCTTTCTATGATAAAAAAGTAGCGGAAAGAAACACAAGAGAAAAGATTATAACGGAAGCTTTGGAAAAATACATATACGATGATACTTATGCTGATTTCCACTTAGTTTTTCAACCTATCGTTGATCTAAAAACATCACTGATAGTTGGTTTTGAAGCGTTAGCCCGCTTCAAAGATACTTTCCTTGGAGATATAACTCCAAACGAGTTTATTCCCGTTACTGAATCTTCTCTTTTAATCTTGCCTCTTGGAAGAAAGATTATGGAAAAATCCTTTGTTTTCGCTAAAAAATTAGAAAACGAAGGTTTTAATAAAACAGTCGTTTCCTTCAATGTTTCAGCTATCCAATTATTAAACGCCAGTTTCATTCATGATCTGACTGATTTTATTAGTTTATACCAAGTGAATCCAGCTAATTTAAATATTGAGTTTACCGAGTCAATCTTCTCCGATAATTATCAAGAGATTAACAATAAGATTGACCAGATACATGCTTTAGGTCTACAAGTTTCAATTGACGACTTTGGGACTGGCTATTCATCATTAGCCAGAGAAGAAGAGCTGAATGTTAATTGTCTTAAAATTGATCGCCATTTCGTTAAAAAAATAACAAAAATGAAACCCGAGAAGAATTTGATCAGTGATATTATTTCAATGGCTCATAAACTAGGACATCAAGTTGTGGCTGAAGGTGTCGAAAATAGGAAACAACTTGACTATTTACTCAAACATAATTGTGATCTTTATCAAGGCTATTACTTTAGTCAACCTCTCAGTGAAGATGACGCCTTAGCTATTCTTCTTAAAAACAACATTAAGGACTAATTCTTAAATTATCTAAACTAAAAACTGTACCATTTTAGTGGTACAGTTTTTTTACTACAATACTTATTTACATGTGATATAAACGATCAAAATACTCAGCTACCAATCTTTCATTATATTCAGGACCACCATCAATGTTTTGAGACTTAAATACTGGTGGCACAATTCCTTCTTCTAATAACATTTCAGCAGCTCGATAAACAGCAGCTTGAATCAAAACGGCGGTTGTGATTGATGACATACCACAGATCTTAGAATCTAAACCATCAAGATCAATAGAAGAATCACCTTCAACAACACAGTTATCTAATACAACATCAGCAATTTCATATAATTTTTTGCCGCTAGAGTGTCTCGATGTCACATTCATAGATGTTGCTAATGAAGTAATAACGACGATCTTAGCTCCTCTTTCTTTAGAGATAAGGGCCATCTCTATAGGTAATGGATTACGTCCAGAATTAGAAATGAAGACAACTACATCATCGGGACGTACATCAACCTTACGCATAAATGATGAACCGACTCCTTCAATTGATTCGTAAGCTCCACCAGCTGGTTCTTTAATCTGTTTTGTCGGGATGAAGCCACCAGCACGATGGCACAATTCACTAGCTCCCGCTTGAGAATGTCCTGATCCGAATGCTTGTAACAACCCACCATTTTTTAAGGTGTCCGCAAAAATACGAGCTGTCTTTTCTACATTTTCGGCTTGTGTTTCTTTGACTTTTTTAACTAAATCTTCAACAACACTATAAACTTTGTTTTCCATAATTTCCTCCTTGGCTTTATTATTCACTATATTATCTATTATAGTGTATTTTTTATTCATTTGCTAGGTGTTATAATAGATTTGGCTAAATTAAGACAAATTTGTGTATTGATTTAAGCTTAAGTATAATTAATACTAATAAGAAAAGAGAGTGTGTATATGTTTAAAGCTAAGTTACAGACGTCCTATCAAAATTTAACTCAATCAGAAAGATTGATCGCCGATTATATCAATGAACATCTTACTGATATAAAGACGATCACTTCACACCAATTGGCTACGTTAACTAATACTGGTCAATCGACGATCATAAGATTTTCGCAAAAACTCGGATATAATTCATTTCGCGAGTTTTTAGCGGATATTTCATTAGTCAAACAACAAGAACTAAGTGACTATGATGAAATCAAAATAGATGAATCAACCTATCAAACAAACCACAAAGTTATTTCACAATATCGTGATATCTTAGATATTACCTTAAATAGTAATAATGATGAAACCATTGATCATATAGCTCAACTTCTATGGAAAGCAAAAAAGATTATTATTTTTGGCGTAGGAAATTCTAACCTATTTGGTGAATACTTAGCCAATCAACTTATCAAATTAGGAATAACCTGTTTAACCAGTAATTCTCCCCATACTATTTTCTCTTTGATCGATCAAGCCGATCCCAAAGAAACGGTCTTGTTTCTATTATCAGAATCAGGTGAGACCTATGATGTAGTCAAAGCTGCCGAGATCGCTAAAAACAATCAAGTACCTATTGTCGTGATGACTAGAAATACAAAGAATACGCTTTATACATATGCCGATCATCTACTAAAGACAGTCTCATTTGCCGCAAAGACGCGGTTAAATGTAACCACAATGCGTTGCTCTCAACTATACTTGATTGATATCATCTATTTGAATATTTTGAAACTTGATTATCAACGATTTGATCAATTAATTGATAGAGCAGAAGTATTATCTGACAAATTATAAACGGTGACTGATTACAGTCACCGTCTTTTAGTATTCTTCTCTAAGACCGAACTCAGCATCCTCAACCCACTCATTGGGACGATTTAGTAAAGTCACAATATTAAAGAATAATTCATAATGTTCTTTTTCTTGTTCAATTAAATATGCAAAGAGATTTTTATCTTCAATGTCTTGTGCTTCATCATGAAGCTTTTCATATAATTCAATACTTTGTTTCTCTATCTTCATAGCTTCATCGTATGCCTTTAATTGTTTTTGACTTTCATCATTCAAGTTAGTCACAAAATCATTTAAGCCAGAGAAGAGATCATCAACCTCTTTAAGAGCTGAACTCTCTTTAAGATCACTAACTTTATGTTGTAATCTGTTTTTTAATTTTTCAGCGTGCTTTTTCTCATCTTTAGCTAAAAGTTCAAATACGACCTTAAGGTAATTATCTTTGTTTAATTCCGCTTGTTTTCGATAATATTTTTCTCCTTCAATCTCTAAATTGATCGCAAATTCTAAGCTTGTCATAGTTATCCTCCTTTAGTTCAATCAATCATCTTTACAAGGTTATTGATCATTGATCTGATCATATCCTTTGTCATCTCATCATTCAATGTACCATCATCCGCAAACTTCTTTCCTCCAGAGGCTACCATGATTTCTGGCCTATTTAAGATGCGCATATCTAACGCAACCCCTATTTGACGCAAATGATATTGAGCGCGACTGGTGCCTAAACTACCACCAGATACACCCATGATTCCAACTGGTTTGGCTTCAAATGAATTCTGTCCTTTTGGGCGAGACGCCCAATCAAGGGCATTCTTCAGTACACCTGAGATTGAATAGTTATATTCAGGTGTTGCGATCAAGACAATATCAGCTTCTACTATCTTGAGCTTAAATTGTTTGACAACATCTGGCAATTGATCTTCTATATCTACATTATACATTGGTATATTTTTTAAATCAAAGATTTCCATATCTATATTTTCATTTAAAAGTAACTTTGTCGCTTTTAATAGTAAAAGATTGTACGATCCTTCTCGAATACTCCCAGCGATTCCAAGAATTTTTATTTTATTTTTCATTGTTTTCTCCTTTATTAATCATATTATATAGTCATATTATGCATTTTAGTATTCAAACGCTCTTTTTACGATTATAATTATCATAGAGGTGCTTTTGATGAAACTATTAAAAGAATTCAAAGATTTCGCCATGAAGGGCAATGTAATTGATCTAGCTGTTGGTGTGATTATTGGTGGTGCTTTTGGTAAGATCATATCTTCTTTGGTATCCGATATCATTATGCCTATTATTAGTTTACTTATTGGGACTTCCCGCTTCACCGATCTAAAAATCGTCTTTACGCCAGCAACAGAACAAACAGCTGAAGTAGCGTTAAGGTATGGAACATTCCTACAAAACATTATCGATTTTATGATCATCGCTTTAAGTATTTTCCTCGTTATTAGATTTTTAAGTAATCTTAAGAAAAAAGAAGAAAAAAAACCGGAGCCAACTCCATCACCTGATCCAACAATTACCTTGTTAACTGAAATCAGAGATGAATTACGAAGTAAATAGATATATGAATTAATTTAACTCATAGAGAAAGGAGTACATTTATGGATATATTAGTGCATTTTAGTGACCTTTCAACCATATCGATCATCCTGTTTCTTGTAGGTATAATCCTGATGATCGTTGAAATGTTTACACCCGGATTTGGCTTAGCAGGATTAAGTGGTATCGCCATTTTGATCTTTGATGTCATCTATTCGGCTAACTCATTTCAACAAGGCTTTTGGTTAATGTTGTTTGTAATGACTGTCGT